>CAMCYY010000148.1 GCA_945885335.1 Bordetella parapertussis | reverse complement strand
TGTTGCCATGTGTGCCGGATCGATCTGGCGCCAGCTTTTCTCCGGCATGTAGCCCTCTCCATGCAGAAATCCCGTGGCATTGATAAACAGCCGCAGTGGCGCGCCGGCAGCGGAAACTAGCGCGGCCGCATCGGCAATGCTGCTCTCCGAACAGACATCCAGAGCGCCCAGACCGGGCAACGCGGCGTTTGATGAGGCAACACCGTTTCGCGAAAACCCCATGACCCTGTCGAAGGTGCCACAGGCCTGCAACTCCGACAGCAGGGCCGAGCCGATGGCGCCTCCGGCGCCGACTACCACTGCAATCCCTCCCGCGGGGAAGGATGTTGTGCTCTGGAGAGTCACGTGCGCAGAGCGCCCCGGGAAGCGGCGCTGCGCGCCGGTTCACGACCTGGATTGGCTGCACCGGTATTACCCATGCGGCGGAATTCCAGCACCGTCAAAACCATGCCGACAAGGGCCAGTGAGAAACAGAAAATGCCGGAGAGAAGAATGACGTTGTCGTTCATGATTGCTGTCCTTTCAGCGAGAGAACCTTGAAGTAGATGCCAAAGCAGAGGATCGACGGGACCCATGTGGCGGTGAAAAGGCCTTCGTCCTTCTGGCCGTTGAACCAGAGGAAGGCAGAGATGCCGAAAGAAACCATTACGGCAAGGAGAATGCAGATATCTGAGGTTTTGAGCATGTAAAACCCTTTCTTGGGTTGGTAAGTTGAAAACGGAAGCGATTGCTCGACAACACTAATCGGGAGGGAAAGTAGTCATTCTTCCCAGTAAGCCCAGGCCGTTACCATCAGGAAGGTCACCGCAGCACCGGCATGCGATCTCAAGGCTGACTCACCCGGAAGCACCAGCACGAAGGGGACGACCTCGAGAATGCCCAGAGGCAACCAGACCATGAACCCGATGGAGAGCGCTCCGCTGACAACGCCAGCGGTGCGCCGGAGCCTGGACTTCCCAGCTGAACCACTGCCTGCAAGTGCGGCGTTGTCCGGCTGGGGCTTATTTGGTAACGATTTATTTGGCGAACTGTTCATGAATCGAATATAACGCACATTTACCGATTCACGCCGGTATATAATCTAATTTGACTCAATAATAGCGATTCATAATAGATTCATTCGCCCTATTATTGCCACAGATTGCATTATCAAATCAGAAAGTGAATCGGAGTAATCATGAGCGAACTTGCCGGGAATCAAGACACTTCCAACCGGGACAGCGACGGGATGTATCGCAGTGGAGTGGCTGCCCGCCTGGCGGGCGTGCCCGTTAACACCTTGCGCGTCTGGGAGCGTCGTTATGCGGTGGTGGGCCCCGGTCTGAGCACGGGTCGTCAAAGACTCTATTCGGCATCCGATGTCCGCAGGCTCACATTGATCAAGCAACTCGTGGACATGGGCCATCCCATCGGCACCATTGCCGCATTGGAAAATGACGTCTTGGCCAGCATGCGTGCCACCGGGCCTTCCATGCTCGCAAACGCGAGCGCCCGCACCATACTTGCTAACAAAGACCACTACCGGGTTGCCCTGGTCGGCCCGCTGCTGATGGCACGGCGGCTGCAGCAGTCCGCGGGAGAGTACAGCCTCGACATCGCGGGAAGCTGCCCGGAGCCGTCCCGCGCTGCGGCCGCCCTGCAGGGGCTTGGCGTGGACCTGGTGATCGTCGAACTGCCCACCCTCAGCGAAGCCGAGGTCGATCTGGTCACCGCCATCAAGTCGGCATGCGGCGCCACGGTGGCGGCAGTGCTGTATCGGTACGCGTCCACCGCCATCATCCGCAGATTTCGCCTGGCCGGCCACGCCGTGGCCCGCGCCACCTCCGACGCGCTGGAGATTGAGGCTATCTGCCTGAGCCTGCTGCGTTCGCCCGCACTAAGCGACGCTCGCACCAACAATACGCTGCTGCCGCTCGACACCCGTCGCGCTCCCGAGCCGCGCTTCAATGATCGCGATCTGGCTTATCTGTCAGGTGTATCGAGCAAGGTGGCCTGCGAGTGCCCGCGCCACCTGGCGGACCTGGTCATGAATCTGGGAAGTTTCGAGCGCTACAGCGCCCAGTGCGCCAGCCGTAACCAAGAAGATACCGCGTTGCACCTTGCCCTGCAGAATGCGGCGGGGCTGGCTCGCGGCGTCATGGAACAGGCGCTGGAGAAGCTGATGGCGGTTGAAGGCCTGAGCCTGCCGCGCGAGGAAGGCAACGCATGAGCGGGGGCGACGCGCGGTAGCGCAGCGCCGCGGCGTCAGCCTCTGTGCCGGGGCTGGCGCAATGCGCCATTCCCGGACATCACCGCTTAATGTCAGACAAGGCCTCCTACACCTCTGAAACCTTGAAGAACCCCACGATCAGGCGTCTTGCCGATCGAATCCAGATTGTCCCGGATGCGGAGATAGGCGCCGACTCCACTCGTTCAAGGGCTCACGTCGCCATGACGCTGCGCGATGGTCGCGTGATCAGCCACACCGTAGAGGACATGCGTGGAACCCGCGGCAACCCGATGACCCGGGCGGATTTCATCAAGAAGTTCACGAGCAACACGCACGACCTGCTTCCCAAAGACGTGCTTGAGCAAACCATCGGGGAACTGCTCGACCTGGAAAAGCACAGCGACATGCGGCCGATTTTCGAGCGGATCGCCCGACACCTGATTATTCCCTGAACGGTGCGGCAGTCGACGGGCAAGCAGTCCCCGCCCTTTGCCGATCCATGCTCTCAGGCCGCCCGCGCCAACGCACCGCGCGATCCGGACCTCTCACTCAGCTTCGGCAGTTTTCGAATCGCCGCCCCAGCCTTCTCTTCAGCAAGCCTTAATTCATAGACCTTCTGCAGGTTCAACCAGAACTCAGCACTGATCCCGAAAAAATGCGCCAACCGCAACGCGCTGTCGCCGGTGATGGCGCGCTGGCCATTCAGGATGCCGGTAATACGGTTCGTTGGCACATTGAGCTGGCGCCCAATCTCGGCCGCGCTCATGCCAAGCTCCTTGAGTTGTTCGGCGAGATGCTCGCCGGGATGAATAGGTGTGCGTGCCATTTTCGTTTCCTCAGTGATAGTCGACGATCTCGACATTGACCGGGCCGGGCGAACGGTCCGGCCATTCGAAACAGATGCGCCATTGATCGTTGATGCGAATACTGTACTGCCCCTTGCGGTCACCCTTGAGCGCTTCAAACCGGTTTCCCGGCAGGGCCGCCAAATCGCGGATTACGGTTGCCGCTTCGAGTTGATCCAGCTTCATCTCTGCCTGGCGCGCAAAGCCCGAGAACGCCTTCACATACCGGCCTTCGGCGAAATCGCGGGTGCGCTTGCCTGCAAAGCTCACGATCATGGGCAAAGCATAGCGCCCGCTTATTCGTTACGTCAAGCATAACGACGGGGCACTTTCCAGTGCCTCCCCCTTCGACCCGATCAGGGCAAACGGCAGGTAAGGAAACGCTGATCAAGTCCGGCGTTTCGGAAACCTGCGCTGCGTTTCCCTCTGAAGTGGGGGATATACAAGGTGGCATGCCCCCTTGTTCAGTTATTCCCTAATTGGGAATTCATGCACCTGGCCCCAACCAATTGTGTAGCATGGTGAGGAGTCATACCGGAAGAGGAGCCGCAATGACCGAAACCCCGCCGCCGACTGCTGGTCCCCGCGCGGAAGAGCCCGAACCGCTGCCCTTTGTCGCACCCTGCCGCGATCTGCCGGCGCTGGCGCCGCTCCGATGGCTAACGCGCGGCTGGGCCGATTACCGGCGCGCGCCCGGGGCGAGCCTCGCCTACGGCATGATCGTCGTGCTGCTGTCCTGGTTCATCACCAGCATTGGCCTCGCCTGGGGCAGCTACTGGTCTGCGCTAGTGCTGCTTTCAGGTTTTGTCTTCGTTGCGCCGCTGCTGGCGCTGGGACTCTACGGTGTCTCGCGACAGCTGAACGAGGGCACTTCATCCACACCGCCCTCGCTCGCCGATAGTCTGGGTGCTGTGCGACGGCCATTCGGCACCGTCACGGTGTTCGCCGTGGCGCTGTTGGTGCTGTTTCTGATCTGGGCACGTTCGGCCTCGATGGTGCATGTGTTCTTTCCCGCGCAGGGCAGCGCCGAGCTGGCTGATATGGCGCTGTTCCTCGGCGTGGGTAGCGCGGTAGGCGCGGTGTTCTGCCTGCTCACCTTCGTTTTCAGCGCATTTTCGCTGCCGATGATCTGCGACCGCGACGTCGATGCCGTTACCGCCGTGGTCACCAGCGTTAACGCGGTGCTTCGCAACAAGCCCGCCATGGCGGTATGGGCGGGCCTCATCGTGTTGCTCACGGCAATCGGATTCGCTACGGCGCTCATCGGGCTTGTGGCGGTCATTCCGGTGCTGGGCTATGCCATATGGCACGGCTATCGCGAGACCATCGACGCTGCCGTCTGGCCGAGGCACGCCGAAGGCCCTTGAAGGGGCAGCCGCGCCTCGCAGGTAACATGCGCGGATGAACCGTTCCGCAAGTAATCCATGATCGACCGCTCCATCGCGCACTCCCCCGCACGCATCACCCTCTCCGCCTTCCTCGCCCTCGCGGTCGCCATGGGCATCGGCCGCTTTGCATTCACACCGCTGCTGCCCATGATGATGAACGACAGCGTACTAAACGGCAGCGGGCTGTCGCTGGCCGAAGGGGGCTGGCTCGCGACAGGGAATTACATCGGCTATCTGCTGGGTGCGTTGACGGCGGCGCGGCTGCCCGCGAAACACACTGGCGCCTTCTTGCGTGGCAGCCTTCTCGCGGTAATCATCACCACCGCGCTGATGGCCTGGTCCTCGCATTTCGCGGCGTGGCTGCTCTGGCGCACGCTGGCTGGTGTCGCCAGCGCCTGGATACTGGTGCAGGCCTCGGCCTGGGCGTTGCAGGAACTGGCACGACTGCAACGCAACGACTTGAGCCACCGCATTTTCGCCGGCGTGGGCACCGGCATCACACTCACCGGGCTGCTGGTGCTCGTGCTCTCCGCGCTGCATGCGGATGCGTCGCTGGCCTGGCAGCTGTGCGGCGTGCTGGCGCTGGGCTTGAGCGCGGTAGCGTGGAGCGGGCTTCCGGTGAAGACACAAGTCGCCCCGACGGTCGGCACCGATCGCAGCGCCTTTGATACACGCGACCGGCGCTTCATCCTCTGTTACGGCCTCTACGGCCTGGGCTACATCATCCCCGCCACCTTCCTGCCGGCGCTGGCACGCGAGGCCATGCCCGACCCTCTGCTGTTCAACTGGGTGTGGCCGGTGTTCGGTACGGTGGCGCTGATCGGCACACTGTTCGTCGGGCGGATGCGCAACCGCTGGACGCCGCTGGGCATCTGGAGCGGCAGCCACCTGATCATGGGGGCGGGCGTGGCCATCCTCGTGCTGCCGCACAGCATGCCGGCCATACTGATTTCGGCGCTGTGCGTGGGCAGCACCTTTATTGTGGTCACTCTCGCGGGATTCCAGGCCGTGCGCGATGCCGCTGCGAGCGCGGCATCTTCAAGCGCGGCACATGCCACGCGCCTCATTGCCGCCATGACCGCGGCCTTCGCCGCAGGCCAGATCGCCGGGCCGCTGCTACTGGCCTGGTCGCAGCCACGCTGGGGCGTGAACCCGTCGCTGCTGCTGGCAGCCACAGCGCTGCTGTGGAGCGGCGTGGCGTTGTGGCGCATACCGCGGATTGCGAAAGCCTGAGGGGAGTTGCCTTTCAACAGGCCCCGGGCGAACGCTGGGTGGCAGAGGCCGGGCTCAGACCAGCGCACCCACCATCCCGCCCTCCACCTGGATGCTCGACCCGGTGATGAAACCCGCCTGCATCGAGGCGAGAAAGGCCACGGTGCCGGTGACTTCGGATTGCGCGCCCATGCGGCCGAGCGGTGTCAGCTTCTTGCGCTTCTCGGTGTCGGCTGCGGAATAGGCGGCGTTGCCGGTGCGGTGAGAGGTGTCGATCAGTGCGGGTGACACGCAGTTCACCGTAATGCCCTTGTCGCCAATCTCGTTTGCGAGATGCTTCATGTAGGCGGTGACGCCGGCACGGAACACGGTGGAAAGGCTGTGATTGTGCATGGGCTCTTTCACCGAAGCCGAAGTGATGGCGATGATGCGGCCCCAGCCCTTGCCCAGCATCAGGGGCACAACGGCCTTCACGACGAGGATGTCGCTCCAGAGCTGGGTCTGGTAGGCCTCGGTCCAGCGCGCTTCGTCGGTTTCGTCGAGCACGGCCCTGATCGGGTTGGGTGCGCGGCCGGTATTGAGCACCAGAATGTCCGGGCCACCGCATTCCTTTTGCAGCACACCGGCAAGCCGATCCACGTCGGCCGCAACGCGCATGTCTCCGGGCACGGCCAGCGCTTTCGCGCCATGCTGCTGCGAGATTTCGCGCGCCACGGCTTGGAGCGTGTCCGCAGAACGCGCGAAAAGCACCAAGTTCACACCTTCGGCGGCGAGCGCATGGGCGATGTTGCGGCCCATGCCGGCACTCGATGCGGTGACCAGTGCGGTCTTGCCCCGGATTCCCAGATCCATGCGTACTTCTCCCATGCATTTTTTTGGTGCAGTGTAGCAGAATGCCGCCCTGTCCTTTCTGCTGAAATACGCTTGCAGTATTGCTTTAGAATCACTACCGCTTTGCCCAGGACGTGCCCTATTCCCTTGCGCCGCCAACACGGTTACCCTGTCTGACTGTTTCAGAGGAGAACACCCATGATTCATACAATGAGCAGCACCGAGGCCCTGGACCGGCGCCATGTGGTCGTGTCACCCGGCACGGGCATTGAACACTGGGGCACGGAATTCTTCGGCCCGCGCTCATCGCTGGGCGAAGCGCCCGGACCGCAGGCCACGATGTCGGACCTGAACGCCAATGAAACCGTGGTGGCGCACTTCCATGGCACCACGCAGTTCCAGTTGTTTGCCGCAGGCTCGGGCACCATCGGCAAGGGCACGCCGCTGCTGCCCCTCACTGTGCAGTACAAGGATCACCACACGGCCTACGGCCCCGTGGTCGCCGGTCCGCAGGGCCTGAGCTTCATGGCCCTGCGCATCAAGACCGGTGTCTCGGCGCCGGTGTATCTGGACAAGCCGGGCTTTCGCGATCACCTGAAGCCCAGCAAGCGGCGCAACTGGATTTCCTCGCCGGTGTCGTTGTCCACCGACCCGGTGATGCAGCATCGCAAGGAAGCCTCGTGGGAGTCGCTGTACGATGTCGAGAAGACCGAAGACGAAATGCGCGCGCATGTGCTGCGTCTCGGCGCCGGCATGACGGTTGACGGGCCCAACCCGGCGGATGCCGGTGGCTACTATGTGTTCGTCGCCAACGGCACTCTTTCCAAAGACGGCGAAGATCTGCCGAAGTGGTCCATGGTTGCAGTCGAGCGCAACGAAGCCGGCTTCGAGATCCGCGCCGGAAGTACCGGACTGGAAGCACTGATCCTGCAGTTCCCGCGCGAAGACGACTAACCCGGCGCCCCCGCGGGAAAAAGAGCGAATACATCACAATAAAGGAAGAGAAAACCATGAATCGCATTTGCCTGTCGGCCCTGCTTGCCATCGGGGCCCTGACAACACTAATCGTCCCGTCCGCCTTTGCGCAGAACTACCCGGCGCGCAATGTACGTCTCGTCATCCCCTTCGCGCCGGGCGGCGGCAGCGACCTGCATGCGCGTGCACTGGCCATCGAACTGGGCAAGC
>CAMCYY010000147.1 GCA_945885335.1 Bordetella parapertussis | reverse complement strand
GTCGGTGCGCATGGCTTCGCCGCCCTGCTTGAAGTAATCGGGCGCGCTCATCTTCGCGGTGAGCGCTTTTTGTTCAGCTTCCAGCGCTTCGAGCTCTGCGGGCAGGCCATCCAGTTCGCGCTGTTCCTTGAAAGATAGCTTCACCTTCTTGGCGGCAGGGGCGGGGGCTGATACTGTGGTTTGATTCGCGGCGGCGGTTGAAGCTGCCGTTTCTGCAGCAGAAGGCCGCTGGCGCAGCCAATCCGAATAGCCACCAACGTATTCCTTCCACTTGCCGCCACCTTCGGCTGCAATGGTCTGCGTCACCACGTTGTCCAGAAACACGCGGTCGTGGCTCACCAAGAGCAGCGTGCCAGCGTAATCCTGCAGCGTCTGTTCCAGCAATTCGAGTGATTCGATGTCCAGGTCGTTCGTCGGTTCATCGAGCACCAGCACGTTTGCTGGCCGCGCGAACAGGCGCGCCAGCAGCAGGCGGTTGCGCTCGCCGCCGGAGAGCATTTTCACCTGCGCTTCAGCGCGCCTTGGCGAGAACAGGAAGTCACCGAGGTAGGTCATCACATGCTTCTTGCCGCCGGCGACTTCCACCCAGTCCGAGCCCGGGCTCACGGTTTCGAGCACGGTGCGCTCGACATCGAGTTGTTCGCGCATCTGGTCGAAGTAGGCCACGCTCACGTTCGTGCCCAGCTTGATCTTGCCCGAGTCGGCCTCCAGGGTGCCGAGGATCAGCTTGATCAGCGTCGATTTACCCGCGCCGTTCACGCCGATCAGCCCGATGCGGTCGCCGCGAATAATCCTGAGCGACAGATCCTTCACGATCGGCCGGCCACCGAACGATTTGTTGACGTTCTCCAGCTCCGCCACCAGCTTGCCCGAGCGCTCGCCCGAATCGACGTTGAGCTTCACGTTGCCGATGCGCTCGCGCCGCTCCGAGCGCTCCAAGCGCAGTGCTTCCAGGCGCCGCACGCGGCCTTCGTCGCGAGTGCGCCGCGCCTGCACGCCCTTGCGGATCCAGATTTCTTCCTGCGCCCAGAATTTGTCAAAGCGCCGGTTCGCCAGCGCTTCGGAGGCGAGCTGGTCGGCCTTGGTGGTTTCGTAGGTCGAGAAATTGCCCGGATAGGAGCGCAGCATGCCGCGATCCAGTTCGATGATGCGCGTCACCACGCGATCCAGAAACCAGCGGTCGTGGGTGACGATGATCGCGGCCGGGCCGCCTTGCGTGCTGCGCGCAATGGCGGTTTCCAACAAAGAAATGCCGTCGATGTCGAGGTGATTCGTCGGCTCATCGAGCAGCAGCAGTTCGGGGTCGAGCGCGAAGGCCAGCGCCAGCGCGGCGCGCTTCCTTTCACCGCCCGAGGCGTTGTCGAGTGGCGCATCCGCCTCAAGGCCGAAACGATGCAAAAATTCCACCAGCCTCGCCTCGATGCGCCAGCGCTCGCGGTCATCGTGCATGTCATCGAGCTTGGCGCGCTCGACCAGGCTGTCGCGCAAGGTGGCTGCGGGCGGCAGAATCGGCTCCTGCTCCACGCGCGCCACCCGGAGGCCGTCCTGCATGCGCAGTTCGCCATCATCCAGCGCGGTGTCGCCGGTGATCACCGACAGCAGCGAGGATTTGCCCGTGCCATTGCGGCCGATCAGCCCCAGGCGTTCGCCCGGCTCAATGGAAAGCGCAGCACGGTCCAGCAGCGGGTGCAGGCCGAAGGCCAGTTGGGCGTCGAGGAGGTTCAGAAGGGGCATGGGGATCTACAAAAGACGTGACGTACAAAAACGGTGCTATTCCGAGCGCAGCCCGGAATGACCGTAAGAAACAAAAGAGGTAGGGCTTAGCCCTTGACCTTGCCTTTGCGCGCCCGCACCACGGTGAGCTTCACCGTGAGGCCGGCCTTGGCGGCGAGGTCGGACAGCGATTCGATGCTGAACAAATGGCCATGGCCCATTACCAGCGACGACAGGCGCGGCTGGGTGACGCCGAGGAATTTCGCCGCTTCGGTCTGGGACAGTTTGCGGACTTCGCGGATCTGCGCCACGCGGGTCTGCAGGGCTTCAAGGAGCTGGCGTTTCATTTGCCGGCTGGGGGTGTTTTTACTGGTGGGCATTCAAAGTCCTGGAACAAAAAAGAGAATCAAAGAAAAAAATCGACAAACCGCTGATACGGCGGCCGCGAGTATATCAATCCTGAAATGAGAAAACACCGGTTTTGCATGATAAACAGGCATTTCCGGAAATGATTTTTTCGAATCCGTTCCGGACTGCAGTGCCGGACCGGATTCGGCACCTGATTCAGCGCATTTCGGACCGAATTCCGGCGCCAGGTTTGGTAACATTGTGGCTCATTTTTGCAACATTTCGAGCACCCTCTGGCAATGAAAACCACGCAACTCAATGAAGTCCACCGCGCCGCAGGCGCCAAACTCGTGGATTTCGCGGGCTGGGAAATGCCGCTCCATTACGGCTCACAGCTCGACGAACACCGCGCGGTGCGCACCGATGCCGGCATGTTCGACACATCACACATGCTCGCCATCGACGTGCAGGGCGAGGATGCGAAGGAATTTCTGACCTGGGCCTTCGCCAACAACGTCGAGCGCCTTACCGAAACCGGCAAGGCGCTGTATTCGTGCATGCTGGCCGAGGACGGCGGCGTCATCGACGACCTGATCGTCTACTTCCTTGGTGACGAGTTCTATCGCGTCATCGTCAATGCCGGTACCGCCGAGGGCGATCTGGCCTGGCTGGAGCAGCTGCGCGTCAAAAAGGGCGCCGAAGTCACGCTCAAATCGCGCCGCGATCTGGCCATGATTGCCATACAGGGCCCGAATGCGCGCGAAAAAACCTTTGCCGCACTGCCCGAGCTGCGCGATTACGCCGCTGACATCGGCATTTTCTTTGGCGTGCAGGTCGGCGACACCTTCATTGCCCGCACCGGCTACACCGGCGAGGATGGCTTCGAGCTGCTGGTGCCCGCGAATACTGCTGCTGCAGTCTGGAACAAGCTCGCGGCCGCCGGCGTTCGCCCCTGCGGCCTGGGTGCGCGCGATACGCTGCGCCTGGAAGCGGGCATGAACCTCTATGGCCAGGACATGGATGTGAAGGTCACGCCGCTTGAATCCGGCCTCGCCTGGACCGTTGATCTCAAATCTCCGCGCGAGTTCGTCGGAAAAGCGGCGCTTGTAGCAAAGCCCGCGGCGCGCCATAGCGTCGGCCTCGTCCTGCCCCCGAAGGGCGGCGTGCTGCGCGCCCACATGGCCGTACGTACGGCGGCGGGCGACGGCGAAATCACCAGCGGCACCTTCTCGCCCACGCTCGAGCGCTCGATCGCGCTGGCGCGTGTGCCAGTCGCCGTGAAAGTCGGCGACACCGTGCAGGTGGCGATCCGCGACAAAAAGGTCGATGCTAAAGTGGTCAAGCCACCCTTCGCGCGCAACGGCAAAGCCCTGGTCTGAATTCCCTGCAGCAAACATAAAAATCTACGACGAGAAAGAAAACACCATGAACATTCCGGACAACCTGCTGTTCGCCGCCTCGCACGAATGGGTGAAAGTCGAGGCCGACGGCACCGTCACCGTGGGCATTTCCGACTTCGCCCAGGAGCAACTGGGCGAACTGGTGTTCCTGGAAGTGCCTGAAGTCGGCCGCGACCTCGGTGTTGCTGAAGCCTGCGCCGTCGTTGAGTCGGTCAAGGCCGCCTCCGATGTGTACTCGCCGATCTCGGGCAAGGTGATCGAATCAAATGCCGCGCTACTCGACAACCTGGGCACGGTGAATACCGATCCGTATGCTGCGTGGCTGTTCAAGCTGCAGCCGGCGAACAAGGATGAGTTGAAAGCGCTGATGACGACGGAGAAGTACAAGGCGAGTTTTGTCTAGATTGTTTTTGTATATTGTTATCGTTTTCATATTTTAGTCATTGCTTGTAGAATAATTAGATAATAATTGTAATCATTGAAGTTTATGGAATGACAGCGTTTTAACGCCCTTTCCATGGGCCTGAGCCAGGATT
Source organism: Bordetella parapertussis (assembly GCA_945885335.1). GTDB lineage: Bacteria > Pseudomonadota > Gammaproteobacteria > Burkholderiales > SG8-39 > CAIYPG01. Next base: position 3,690 of record CAMCYY010000147.1, on the reverse strand, counting down.
TCCTTACCCTGGTGAGGGAAGGCATACATGGCGGTCAGTCGCAAATCCCCTTGGGTTGCAGGGGAGTACCCCCTTGTCAAATGGGGCCGACTTGGTCGCGGCAGCGGCCAAGCGGGGGGATTTCTTGGCAGACCTGCAATGAGAAAATCCCCCGGCGCGGCTGCGCCGCGTCCGCCCCCTTTGACAAGGGGGTAAGCATCCCGCCCGTTTGGTCACCCGGTCGATGATCGGCCCCGTCCGCCCTTGCAGGGCGCACGTTCCGTTGCACCGGAACGCCGTTCGACCGGCAGGCAGCAGTGCTGCCCGAAACCCCGATCTCACCCCTTTGACAAGGGGGTGAACATCTTGCCCGTTTGGTTATCCGGTCGATGATCGGCGGCGTTCGCGCGGTTTAACACGGGGGCAAACATCCTCAGTGCCTTAAAATGTCGGCTAGCCTTTTAACCCGCAATCAGCAGCGAGCCCCAGTCCACCATGTCCAATACCACTGTCACCGAATTCGCCCCACCCTTCACCTTCGACCAGCTCCTCAACCGCGACGAATTCCACGGCCGCCACATCGGCCCTGATGCCGCTGCCGAAGCCGCCATGCTCGCCATCATCGGCGTTGAATCGCGCGACACGCTGATTCGCCAGGCCATCCCCGCGACGATCTTCCACGAAGAGCTGCTCAACCTTCCCGCGCCTTCAACCGAAGCCGAAGCGCTTGCCGAACTCAAAGCCATCGCCGGCCAGAATCTGCAGTGGCGTAATTACATCGGCACCGGCTACGCCAACACCCACACGCCGCCCGTCATTCTGCGCAATGTGCTGGAGAACCCCGGCTGGTACACCGCCTACACGCCCTACCAGGCCGAGATCTCGCAGGGCCGCCTGGAATCGCTGCTCTTGTTTCAGCAGACCATCATCGACCTCACAGGCCTGCCGGTGGCGAATGCTTCGCTGCTGGATGAAGCCACCGCCGCCGGCGAAGCCATGGCGCTGATCCATCGCGCAACCAAGAGCAAAGCAAAAAACTTCTTCGTCGATGCCGGCTGCCACCCGCAGGTGATCGCCGTGATCAAGACGCGCGCCAAGTGGCTCAACGTTGAAGTCACCGTCGGCAATCCCGCCGAGCTCGATGCTGCCACCGTGTTCGGCGCGCATCTGCAATACCCCGACACCTACGGCGCGATCAACGACCCGTCGTCTCTCATCGAAAGTATCCACGCCACCGGCGGCCTCGTATCACTGGGCACCGACCCATTGGCGCTGGTGCTGATGAAATCCCCTGGCGCACTCGGCGCCGATATCGCCATCGGCAGCGCGCAGCGCTTTGGCGTGCCGCTGGGTTACGGCGGCCCGCACGCCGCCTACATGGCGGTGCGCGAATCGCTCACGCGCCAGATCCCGGGGCGCATCATCGGCGTATCGATTGATGCCACCGGCAAGACGGCCTACCGCATGGCGCTGCAGACGCGCGAGCAGCACATCCGCCGCGAGAAGGCCACCTCCAACATCTGCACCGCGCAGGCGCTGCTGGCGAACATGGCCTCCTTGTATGCCGTGTGGCACGGCCCCGAGGGCCTGCGGCGCATCGCGCTGCGCACGCATGTGCTGACGCGCCTCTTGGCCGTGGCCGCCGCACCGCTGGTGCCCGAATCCGAAGCCTTTTTCGACACGCTCACTTTCACCATCAAGAGCGATTTCGACCTGAGGGGTATCCTCGAGCGCATCCCGCAGGCAAAGCTAAATTTGCGCTGGATCAGCAAAATGCGCATCGGCGTGAGCCTGGATGAAACCACCACGCTCACCGACGTGATTGACCTGGCCTGGGTGCTGAACGGCAAGCGCGGCAAGGTGGCCTTTGACATCGAAGGCCGCGCGAAAACGATTTCGACTGGCCCCAAAGCCATCCCCGAAGCGCTGCGCCGCGACGTGAACGGCAACGAGAAGATCCTCACCCACCCGGCCTTCAACCGCTATCACTCCGAAACGGAAATGATGCGTTACCTGAAGCGCCTGGAGAACAAGGATTACTCGCTGGTGCATGGCATGATTCCGCTGGGCTCCTGCACCATGAAGCTGAACGCCGCCGCCGAAATGATCCCCGTCACCTGGCCCGAGTTCGCGAACATCCATCCGTTCGCCCCGGCCGAGCAGGCGCTGGGCTACAAGAAAATGCTCGATGACGTGTCGGCCATGCTGGCCGAAATCACCGGCCTGCCCGAAGTCACCATGCAGCCGAACTCCGGCGCCCAGGGCGAATACGCCGGCATTGTCACCATCCGCAACTTTCATGCAGCGCAGGGCAATGCCCATCGCGACGTCTGCCTCATCCCGCAATCGGCGCATGGCACGAACCCGGCCACGGCCTACATGTGCGGTATGCAGGTGGTGGTGGTAGCCTGCGACGCGCGCGGCAACATCGATGTTGAAGACCTGAAGGCCAAAGCCGAGAAGCATAAAGACAAGCTCGGCGCGCTGATGATCACCTACCCCTCAACGCACGGCGTGTTCGAAGCCCCGGTCAAGGACATCTGCGCCATCGTGCACGCGGCCGGCGGCCAGGTGTACATGGACGGCGCCAACCTCAACGCCCAGGCCGGCCTCTCGCGCCCCGGCGACATCGGCGCCGACGTGGTGCACATCAACCTGCACAAAACCTTCTGCATCCCGCACGGCGGCGGCGGCCCCGGCATGGGCCCGATCGCGGTGGCGAAGCACCTCGGCGCATTCCTGCCCGGTCATCCGAACGAGCCACTGCCCAGCGAAAAGAACGGCACCGTCAGCGCCGCACCCGCCGGCAGCGCGCTGATCGTCAACATTTCGTGGATGTACATGCGCATGATGGGCGCCTCGGGCATCCGCCGCGCCACCGAAATGGCCATCCTCAACGCCAACTACGTCGCCAAGCGCATCGGGTCTTACTTCCCCGTGCTGTACGCTGGCGAGGGCGGCCGCGTGGCGCATGAATGCATTTTTGATCTGCGCGGCCTGAAAGAGCAGTGTGGCATCGGCGCCGAGGATGTGGCCAAGCGCCTCATCGATTACTGCTTCCATGCGCCAACGCTGTCATTCCCGGTAGTGGATACGCTGATGGTGGAGCCCACCGAGAGCGAATCCAAGGAAGAGCTCGACCGCTTCTGCGACGCCATGATCGCCATTCACGGCGAAATCGAAAAAGTGAAAAGCGGCGAGTGGGACAAGCTCGACAACCCGCTCAAAAACGCCCCGCACACAGCGGAGGAAATCGCCGGCGAATGGAAGCACGCCTACAGCCGCGAAACCGCCGCCTTCCCCACCGCCAGCGTGCGCGCCCACAAATACTGGGCGCCGGTGAAGCGGCTGGACCAGGTGTATGGCGACCGGAACTTTGTGTGCGCCTGCCCGCCGATGGAGGTTTGGGAAGCCGAGCACGAAGGCCAAAAAGCCGCGTAACTGAATTACCCCCTTGTCAAAGGGGGTGAGACAGGGGTTTCGAGCCGCATGCGGCTCGCCAGTCGAACGGCCGAAGGCCAGCGGGGGATTTACATCCCGATCCACTGCCCGTAAAACTTCGCCGGCTTGCACCATCCCTCGCCGCCGGGTAGGGTAGTGGCATACAACTGGCACGCGTTTTCAGGAGAGATCATGGCAAGCACCTTACCGCTGGAAAAAATGTCGGTGGAAGAAAAGCTCCTGGCAATGGAGTCGCTTTGGGACGATTTA
>CAMCYY010000146.1 GCA_945885335.1 Bordetella parapertussis | reverse complement strand
ATGCCCTCACCGCGCCCGGTAAAGCCCAGCCGCTCGGTCGTCTTGGCCTTGATGTTGATGGCAGACAAAGGAAGGTCCAGATCGGCGGCAATATTCGCCACCATGGCTGCAGCATGCGGCGCCATTTTTGGCGCCTGCGCAATGATGGTCGCATCGATGTTCACGATGGCCCACGCTTTATCGGAAAGCATGCGTCCCACTTCTCGCAGCAGAACGCGGCTGTCTGCACCCTTGTAGCGTGCATCGGTATCAGGAAAATGCCGCCCAATGTCGCCCAGGCCCGCCGCACCCAGCAGCGCATCAGTGATGGCATGCAGCAGCACATCCGCATCCGAGTGTCCGTCCAGCCCGCGATCAAACGGAATGTCCACTCCGCCGATGATGAGCTTGCGGCCAAGTACCAGTGCGTGAACATCGAAGCCTGTGCCTATGCGCATGCTGAAATCCCTTTTAGCCGCCACGCGTTTTCAGAATCATCTCCGCCAGCGACAGATCCGCCGCCAGCGTCACCTTGATGTTCGTCGGACTGCCGGCCACCAGCCTCGGCTTCACACCCATTTTTTCCATGGCGCCGGCTTCATCGGTGACAGCGGGCGCTTCGCGCAGGGCGCGCAGCAGCGGTGCGTGGCGGAACATCTGCGGCGTCTGTGCCTGCCAAAGGCCATCGCGTGGCTCGGTAGCGAGGATGCATCCTTCTGCGTCGGCACGCTTCAGGGTATCTGCGACCGGCACGGCGAGGATGCCGCCCTGTTCGGCAGCGCCGCGCATCAACCCCCGCAATTCCGCTGCGCCAAGGCAGGGCCGTGCCGCATCGTGCACCAGCACCCAGTCGTCCGGGTCGAGCACGCTGGCAATGGCGACGAGGCCATTCAGCACGCTGTCGCGCCGTGAGGCACCGCCGCAATACAGCGGCTCGATACGCTTGCCGACAGCCGTGAGGTCAAGACTGCGAAACCAGGTATCGCCCGGTGACAGCACGACAAAGACGATTTCGATGTCCGGCGCCGCCAGCAGGGCTTTTGCCGCATGCATGATCATGGGCATGCCGGCGATGGGCTGGTATTGCTTGGGCAGTGTTGCCGCACCAGCGCCCGACACAAAACGCTCGCCCGTGCCCGCCGCAGGAATCAATCCGAAGTATCTGGAAGACAAGGGTTTTTTGCGTCCGTTTAGGCGATTTGCGATGATGGGCAAGCGGTATAATTATAGTCGTCTTCCTCGCGTAAATTAGCCTGCATGAGATCCCCTGCAAGCCCAAACGCGGGCTTTGCCATTTCTGCAGCCTGCTTTTTGCCAACTAACACATGAACGCACCGGAAACTACATTGCACGCCGAACTGCCTGCTGAACCGCCAGCAGCGGGAGAGACTTCACGCGCCCTGCCCGGCTCGGCCGATGCCCTGGCGATTGCGCGCGCTGCGCGCCTCGCCCAGGCGGCAGGCAGACCCATGGCTGTTATGTGCGCCCGCGCCACCGATGCGGCGCGGCTGCAGGATGAGGTAGCCTGGTTTGATCCCTCGCTGCGCGTGACACTGTTTCCGGACTGGGAGACGCTGCCCTACGATGGTTTCTCGCCGCACCACGACCTGATTTCCGAGCGACTGGAAACGCTGCACCATATCGCCCGGCGCGAGTTCGATGTGCTGATCGTGCCGGCTACCACGGCATTGGCGCGCATTGCGCCGCCGTCTTTCCTCGCCGGCTACACCTTTTTTCTGAAAAAAGGCGGCACGCTCGCCGTCGATGCACTGCGTGCACAACTCGCGCTGGCCGGCTACACACATGTGTCGCAGGTCGTGGCACCGGGCGAATACTGCGTGCGCGGCGGCCTCGTTGATCTTTTCCCCATGGGCAGTGTCGGGCCCTACCGCATCGAACTCATGGATGACGAGATCGAGTCCATCCGCACCTTCGATGCCGATACCCAGCGCACGCTGTACATCGTGAACGATGTGCGCCTGCTGCCGGCACGCGAATTCCCCACCGACGAGGCAGCACGCACACGCTTTCGCAAGCAGTTCCGCGAGGCCTTCGAAGGCGATCCATCGAAGAGCAGCGTGTACAAGGACATTTCCAACGGCACCGTACCGCCCGGCATCGAATACTTCCTGCCGCTGTTCTTTGAAGAAACCGCGACGCTGTTCGATTATCTGCCTGAAGGCACACGCATGGCGCTGCATGGCAGTGTGCACAGGGAGCTGAGCGAATTCTGGGTTGATGCCGCGCAGCGCTACAAGCTGCTGGCCGGCGACCGTTCCCGGCCAGTGCTGCCACCGACCAGTATCTATCTCACGACTGACGAGTTCTTCGGCCAGGCCAAGCGCTTCGAGCGCAGCCTGATCGGCCTGGGCAATGGCATCGGGTTACCGAACGTTGCCGTGGAACGCCGCGCGGCCGATCCGCTGCACAAGCTGAAGGGCTGGACTGCCACCTCCGGTGCCAACCTGCGCGTACTGCTGCTGGCCGAATCACCGGGGCGGCGCGAGACGTTGCTGCAGTCTTTCATCGAATACGGCCTTCGTCCGGAGGCGGCCGAGAGCTATGCGGCATTCAGCGCCGCAAGCTCAAAACTGATGCTGGGCGTCGGCCCGCTGCTGAATGGTTTCGCGCTGCCCGATGAACAACTGGCCATCGTCACTGAATCCGAGCTGTATGCCGGCACCGCGCGTACCCACGCACGCGAGCGCGCGAAGCAGACCTCCGTCGAGGGCATGCTGCGTGACCTGTCCGAGCTGCGTGTCGGCGATCCGGTGGTGCATACGGTGCATGGGGTCGGCCGTTACAAGGGCCTGATGAATCTGGACTTCGGCGAAGGAGAAGGCGAGTTCCTGCTCATCACCTACGCCGGCGAAGACAAGCTCTATGTACCGGTGGCACAACTGACGCAGATCGCCCGCTACACTGGCGGCCCGCCCGAGACCGCCCCCGTGCATCGCCTCGGCGGTGACGTCTGGGAGAAGGCCAAGAAGAAGGCCGCCAAGCAGGTGCGCGACACCGCAGCAGAACTATTGAATCTGTATGCCCAGCGCGCTGCGCGCCAGGGGCGCAGCTTCAAGCTCAATGCCCATGACTACGAAGCCTTCTCCGAAGGCTTTGGCTTCGAGGAAACCCCCGACCAGGCCGGAGCCATCAAGGCCGTCGTCGAAGACATGGTGCAGGTCAAACCCATGGACCGCTTGGTGTGCGGTGACGTTGGCTTCGGCAAGACTGAGGTGGCCCTGCGCGCTGCGTTTGTGGCGGTGGCCGATGGCATGCAGGTGGCGGTGTTGACGCCAACCACGCTGCTCGCCGAGCAGCACTTCCAGACCTTTTCCGACCGCTTCGCCGACTGGCCGGTGAAAATCGCCGAGCTGTCGCGCTTTCGAACCGCGAAGGAAACCACCGCCGCCATGGCTGGCGCGATTGCCGGCGAGATCGACATCGTCATCGGCACGCACAAGCTGCTGCAAAAGGACATGAAGTTCAAGAAGCTCGGCCTGGTGATCGTCGATGAGGAGCACCGCTTCGGCGTGCGCCAGAAAGAGGCGCTGAAGGCGCTACGTGCCGAGGTCGATGTGCTCACGCTGACCGCGACGCCCATTCCACGCACGCTGGCCATGTCGCTGGAGGGCTTGCGCGATTTATCGGTGATTGCCACCGCGCCACAGCGGCGCCTCGCCATCAAGACCTTTGTCCAGCCCTACTCCGCTGCCGTCGTGCGCGAAGCTGCACTGCGCGAACTGAAACGCGGCGGGCAGATCTACTTCCTGCATAACGATGTGGTGACCATCGAAGGCATGCGTGACCAATTAACGAAGCTGGTGCCCGAAGCGCGCATCTCGGTCGCGCACGGCCAGATGCCTGACAGCCAGCTTGAGCGCGTGATGCGCGAATTCGTGCAGCAGCGCTCCAATGTACTGCTCTGCTCAACCATCATCGAAACCGGTATCGATATCCCGACCGCAAACACTATCATCATCAATCGCGCGGACAAGTTCGGCCTGGCCCAGTTGCACCAGTTGCGCGGCCGCGTCGGGCGCTCGCACCACCAGGCCTATGCCTACCTGCTGACACCGGACGAAGAGGCGCTGTCAGCAAATGCAAAGAAGCGCCTGGAAGCCATCCAGATGATGGAAGAACTCGGATCGGGCTTTTTCCTTGCCATGCACGACCTTGAAATCCGCGGTGCTGGCGAAGTGCTGGGGGATTCGCAATCAGGCGACATGCAGGCCATCGGCTTTGCCATGTACACCGACATGTTGAACCACGCCGTGCGTTCGCTGAAAGCCGGGCGCGAGCCCGACCTCGATCAGCCCTTCGATACCATCACGGAAATTAACCTGCATGTGCCGGCGCTGTTGCCGGCGGGCTACTGCCACGACGTGCACGAGCGCCTGGTGCTCTACAAGCGCTTTGCGAACTGCGAAACCACCGATCAGATCGACCTGATGCAGGAAGAATTGATCGACCGCTTCGGCGACCTGCCCGAGCCGGCGCGGGCACTGATCGAAAGCCACCGGCTGCGCATCCTTGGCAAGCCGCTCGGCGTGGCGCGCCTGGATGCCACCTCCGAGACGCTGCAACTGCACTTCGTGCCGCACCCGCCCATCGAGCCCGGACTGATCATCCGCATGGTGCAGAAGAACCGCACCTGGAAACTTGCTGGCTCGAACAAGCTGCGCATCGAAGTCGTTACCGGTGAAATCCTGGAACGGGTTGCCGCGGTGCGCAAGGTCTTCGAGCAATTGGGCGCGCCCAAGTGATGCAGGCTGCCACCGTTGCTGCCGGCACCCTCCTTGGCATCGCGTTGTATGGCTTTGCGCCCTTGGCCCCGGCGCAACTTGCCACACAAAAAGCCGCCGACATCATTGAATCGGCCATGCACGCGCATCGTAATGGCAATACTGCTGAAGGATTGCGGCTGCTGCGCACACCGGCTTCCGCAGCGAACCGCGATGCGCAGTTCGCCATCGGTGTCCTGCTGGAGTCCGGCCCCAAGCCGTCATTTGCCGAATACCGGGAGGCGGCCCACTGGTACCTGGCCGCTGCCTACGCCGGCCATACTGGCGCGATGAACAATCTCGCCGCGCAGCATGTCGATGGCCGCGGTGTTCCGGTCACTCTGAGTGTGGCGCGACACTGGTATGAGCGCGCCGCGAACACCGGCTTTGCACCAGCCCAATACAACCTGGCGCTGATGCACGGTCGCGGCAAGGGCCTGCCGCGTGACGATGCGCGCATGGCGGCCCTGCTGCAGCGCGCCGCTGCGACCGGATACGATCGTGCCCAGGCCCAGCTCGGGCGCCTGTATCTTGATGGCACGGGGGTCAAGGCCGATCCGGTGAAAGCGGTCGAGTGGTTTCGTCAGGCGGCGAACCAGGGGCATGCAGAAGCCCAGTATCACCTGGGCATGCTCTACAAGCTCGGCGCTGGTGTCATGGCAGACACGACCGCTGCACGCAAGTGGCTTGCCCTGGCCGCAGCGCAGGGCCACGCACTTGGATCGCGTGAACTCGCGCAATTGCCCGGGTTCGGTGAAACAACTGACAAAACGCCAGATGCAAAGACGAAGGGGAGCGAATTTTGAGCACAGACCTGGTCATACAGGGCGGCAATATTGCGAAGCTGGACATCAACGGTGTCGCAGCGATCGCAGGCGCCCGGGGCATCGTCCGCTTCGGACCGGAGGCCTTCCGGCTGCATGATGTGGTGGCCGGCAATCCTGCTGTGGACGCAGTCTGCAAGAGCGCTGCTGTCGATCTTGCCTACGTCCCGTCAGGGCGCAAGCTTGCCGATTTCGGCCTGGTAGCCATGGACATGGATTCCACGCTGATCACCATCGAATGCATTGACGAAATTGCCGACATGCAGGGCATCAAACCGCAGGTCGCCGCGATCACCGAAGCCGCCATGCGTGGGGAAATCGACTTTCCGGAAAGCCTGCGCCGTCGCGTTGCCCTGCTCGCCGGATTGCCGGAGACTGCGCTGCAGCGCGTGTATGACGAGCGCCTGAAGCTGTCGCCGGGCGCGGAGTTCATGCTGGAACGGCTGAAGACACTGGGAATACGCACCTTGCTGGTGTCAGGCGGCTTCACCTTTTTCACCGAACGCCTGAAGGAACGCCTCGGCCTCGACTACACCCTGTCGAATACACTGGGGATCGTGGACGGGAAACTCACCGGCAAGGTGATCGGCGCCATCGTGGATGCGCAAGCCAAGGCGGCAAAACTGCGCGAAGTGCGCGCGGCGCTCGGACTGACGAAGGATCAGGCCATTGCCATGGGTGACGGTGCAAACGATCTCGCCATGATGGCCGAGGCCGGTGTCTCCATCGCCTATCATGCCAAACCGATCGTGCGCGAAAAGGCGACCTTCAGCTTCAACCATGTCGGACTGGATGGACTGCTGAAGCTGTTTCCCTAGGGAATAAGTGAACAAGGGGGCATGCCCCCGTGTATATCCCCCACTTCAGAGGGAAACGCAGCGCAGTCTCCTGAAATTCCGGACTTGATCAGCGTTTCCCTAGCAGACTTTCAAACGCGGCGGTGCGTCGGATTAACGGGATGTGCACCGATTAACGCGAACACTTCAGGCTTTGCAGCGGTTGCCCGGAACAGTTCGAGCGCATGACAACTCGTCCGGACGGGGCGGCAACGTTGTCGCCGGACGTCGATTCCGACACACCGGTTTCATTCGCATCACCCGTCGCTGCGCCAGCCGCCCCACCCGCCCCACCCGCCCCACCCGCCCCACCCGCCCCTACGATGCCGGCACCGGTGGCAGGCAGTGCATTCAGAAAACTGAATCCGCCCGGCACGGTGACAATGACTGAAGAGGTGCCAAACAAGGACAGGTCGCCCTGCAGTACGGTGGTCAGGCTTGCCACCGGAACAACCATTTCGTTGGTCACGGCAACGGCAGAGGCGCCCGCCGTGGAACCGACTGCGAGCATGCCGGCACCGTAGTAAAAGGTATAGTTCGCCGCGCTCAGGCCATACGGCTGTATGGCATAAATACCGGATGGCGAATCCGGCGTTGCCGCTGTCGTGAATTGCAGGGCTCCGCCGAGCACGGCATCGTTCTCACCCAGCTTGTAGCCGCTGATGCCTGCGGTGAACAACGGATTGGGCGCACCCAGGTCCCGGGCCTTGTCATCCGCAACCACACTCAGCAAAGCCTGGGCCACCGTCAGCGTGCCATTCACGGTGGTGATGTCGTAGTTCGCTGCCGTGCCGCCCGATGCAGCAATCACATGCGTCCCCGCCGTCGCCGCTGACCCCGTGGCTGTGGACAGCACAAGGCCGGATACCACACTGAGGGTATCCGAGTATTTGAGCTGCAAGGCGCCGGCCGAAGCGATCAGCACAGGTTCCGCATCACCGTAGATTTTTGCCTTGTCGTCCGCCCTAATGGTCAGCGCAGCCTTTCCCACGGTCAGCGTGCCGTTGACTGCCATCACGTCGTAGTTCGAGGCGACGCCCCCTGAGGCGACAATGGCGTGCGTGCCTGCCGTTGCCGCTGTGCCTGTTTGCGTTGAAAGGGAAACGCCCGAAACGACGGCCGCCGTATCGCTGTAATGCAGTGGGCCGCCTACTGTGTAGCTCAGCGCCGGCTCGGCTGCACTGACCAGCCCGAGCTTTCTATACCAATGTAATTGAGAGTGTAACGGTTCGAAGACCTTTTAATAAAGGACTATGGATTGTGCATAGGTGGCGCTCCTGTTGGGGGTTTTAGCTGGAAGCTGCCCGCATATGCGGGCAGCTTCGTTAAAG
>CAMCYY010000145.1 GCA_945885335.1 Bordetella parapertussis | reverse complement strand
GGCGTTTTCAGCGACCGAATGCGGTAATCAGGATGGCGTTTCCTGAACTCAGCCTGCCCCTCGTCAAACGCCTTCCTCCTGCCCTGCTGCTTCAATTCGGCAAGGCCCTTGAGCCAAGCCAACGGCCAGCGCTCCTCTCTGCAAACCGCAGGCCAGCAGCGCGACAGCCACGCTCAGGGCACGCATGCTGTTAAACGGACTTTCATGTTGCTTCACTGTTGGTGTTGTGGGGCACTGCAGACTTGAACGAAGCACGCAGGTAAAAGGGTCAGGTGCCGGCAAAAAAACCAGCAATCGTCGCAAACCCTTGTATTTGAATTCCAAATATCCGGATACCGAGCGGCGATAGGCTCGCCATCAGCTGGCCGGAGGAATATAGTCAGGGCAGTCGCTGCACAAAAAACCAGAAAGAAGGAGGAGTCCATGCACCAGTACGCATTGAAGGCCGTCGCTGCGGTTTGCGCTGCTATCGCCCTGAGTCCGGCGGTAGCCCTGTCGCAGTCGAACTTTCCGACCAAGCCCATCGTCATCGTGATTCCGCTCGCCCCCGGTGGCGGTACCGAATCCGAAACCCGCATGTATGCCCAGAAGATCCAGGAAAACGAGGGTTACAGCATGGTGGTGGACAACCGACCCGGTGCAGCAGGCACCGTGGGCGCCTTTCAGGTGGCACGTGCCGCCCCGGATGGCTACACGCTGATGCAGACCATCCTCGGCAACATGCTCTCCCCGATCAGCTATCCCGATCTGCCCTACGATGCCGTGAAGGACTTCACGCCCATTGTGCTGATGAGCAAGCGGCCGCTGATCCTGATGGTGCATCCTTCACTGCCGGTGAAAAACGTGCCGGAGTACCTCGCCTACGCCAAGGCCAATCCGGGCAAGATCAATTACTCGACGGGTGGTGCAGGCGGTTCGACACATCTGCCAGGCGCATGGCTGCACCATGCCAGCAAGACCGAAGTAACGTTCGTGCACTACAAATCCACCGGGGCTTTCATGCCTGACCTGTTTGCGGGACGCGTGCAAGCCACGGCGACCACGCCGGTGAATGCCATTGCCGCCATCAAAGCCGGCAAGGTACGCGGCCTGGGCGTGACTTCGAAGGAGCGCATGCCCAACATGCCCGACCTGCCCTCTGTATCCGAGACCCTGCCCAGCTACGACTTCAGCAGCTGGATGGGCTTCACCGGCCCCAAGGGCATCCCCGCGGCAATCGTAGGCAAGCTCAATCGCGATCTCGTCAAGGCACTCAGGATGCCGGTTGTCACGGAAAAACTGGGGGGCGACGGCATCCTTCCAGTGGGCAGCACGCCCGAGGAGTTCGGCAAGCTGCTGGCAGCTGAAGCCGCGCACTGGGCAAAGTTCATCAAGGACACGGGCATCAAGCTGTCGGAATAGTTACCTGTAACTTACCTGAGGGTGCATGCGCCTGAGGGGGTGACTATGGAATTGCTCAACACCTGATTGCAAAAGCAAATCCCCCCGCTGGCCTTCGGCCAGTCGGCCCCCTTTGACAAGGGGGGGGGGTAACCCAAGGATCCTGAACGAAGGGTCTCCTCCTTTGACAAGGGAGGCTAACCCAAGGATCCTGAACGAACGGTCTCCCCCTTTGACAAGGGGGGGTAACCCAAGGATCCTGAACGAAGGGTTTCCTCCTTTGACAAGGGGGGCTAACCCAAGGATCCTGAACGAAGGGTCTCCCCCTTGTCAAAGGGGGGACGGGGGGGATTTGCCTTTTACCTGACCCTCACAAGTCTCAACTAGCACCCCGCCTTGACCCCATCCACCGCGATCGCGCCTTCGCGGATCAGACGCTCCAGTTCGCCACCGAGGCCGATTTCCGCCAGCACGCTGGCCGCATCCGAGCCGGGTTTCGCTGCGGGACGACCTACGGTTACCGGCGTGCGTGACAGCCGCACGCTGGGCGCAGTCGTGGTGATCGGCCCGAAACCCTCATGGTCGCGCGTGACGGCTAGCCCGCGCTTCTGCACCAGCGGGTCGGTCATGAGTTCAACAAGATCAGGCACGAGGCGATGCGCGCCGATGCCGGCTGCGGTCAGGGTCTTCACCCATTCCGCCACCGGACGGCCACGCAGGCGCTCTTCCAGCGCCTTCTCCAGTTCCGCACCGCTTTGTCCGGCGAGGTCCGCCAGCTCGGCGCACGCAGCAAGCTCACCCGGCCGCGCAGCGAGGAACAGCCAGTCATCACTGGCCTGATACAGCCGGTTCAGCGGTCCGCTGCCTTTCGCCTCCTGCCCATGCGGTTCGTTCCATTGCTTGCCCGGGTAGTCCTGCAGCAGCGCTGATTGCAGCATGGTGGCGGTGTAAGCCAGTGAGCTGTCCACGAATTGTCCCTGGCCGGTGCGGCGACGATGCAACAGCGCCAGTGCCACGCCGTAACATGACATGAGGCCGGTGCCGTAATCGTTCGCGGCAAACGGCGCGGTGGCTGGCTTCTCCGAGCCGTAGCGCACCTGCATGCCCGAGGTCGCCTGTCCGATCTGCTCGTGACCCGGGCGTCCGGCATACGGACCAACATGGCCGAAGGTATTCATGGAACCGTAGATGATGTCCGGCCGGCGCGCGCGCACCTGCTCGTAGCCGATGCCCAGTTCCTCGGCGATGCCGCTGCGGAAGTTCTGCAGCACGACATCCGCCTGATCCACCAGCTTCCAGAAAATCTCCAGACCCTCCTTGGTCTTGAGATCGATAAGGACACTGCGCTTGCCGCGGTTGATGTCGTTATGGCGCAGCACAGGGTCGCGATGCGGGCTGTCGATCTTGATCACATCGGCACCGAATTCGGCCATGGTGCGCCCGCAGGTCGGGCCGGCGAGGACGATGCACAAATCAATCACCTTCACGCCCTGAAGCGCCGAGCGCAGCACTTCATGGCCCGAGGCGAAAGGCGCCGGGCTGCCCGTTGCAAGCTCCCTGAGGATTTCCGCGCGGTGGGCATCCAGCTTCGGGCGGGGCGAGCGCACCGAGCCTGGCGTCACGGACAGGCGTGCATTGATGCCCGGTCCGCGGAAACGGCCCAGTTCAGGATCATCGAAATCGGCAATGATTTTTGATTCCAGCGCCTGCGGGTGCTTCAGCCATTCGGCACTGGTGTGCAACACCACGCCTTCGGAGCCGATTTCGGCCACGATGTCCTCCCACTCTTTTGCCGTGCGGGTGCGCATCACCTCATCGAACTTCTGCGCCAGCTCCTTGGCGGGCAGTTTCGCATCGCGCCACTTGTCCATGCCGATATGCTTGATGAAGGCCTCGAACTTCTTGTTGTTCGCGACGTACATGAACCAGCGCCCGTCCTTGCAGGGCAATTGTCGGCTCCAGTTGAATTCGGGCTCCTCTTCCGGCTTGCCGTTCACCAGCAGGCCGCGCGCGCCGACCACAGTAAAGGTGGCATCGAACAGCGGAATCTCCACACGCTGCCCGAGGCCGGACCGCTCGCGTGCATTCAGCGCCATGGCGACCGTCACCGCGCACAGGAAGGCACCATAGGCTGACGCATAGGGAATCACCGTGTAGACCGGCTGGCCCTTGCTCGCAGCGCCCGCGCGATAGGCGCCGGTGGCGGCTCCCAGCACACCTTCCCAGGCACGCACCTGCGCTCGGGGATCGTCAGAGCCAAAGCCCGGCAGGGAGCAATAAATCAAACGCGGATGCGCCGTAGTCATGGTGGTGGCCCCCAGACCCAGTCGATCCATCACGCCTGGCCGGAAATTCTCGATCACCACATCGGCCGAGGCGATGAGCTTTTTCGCAACATCGAGGTCGGTCGGCTTTTTCAGGTCAAGCGCGATGCTGCGCTTGTTGCGGTTCCAGGTGGCATTGCCCGACGGATTCCAGCGCGGTCCGCCCGGTGGATCGACACGAATCACGTCCGCTCCCTGGTCACCCAGCAGCATGGCCGCCATGGGGCCGGCGATGTACTGCCCGAAATCGATGACCCGCAGACCTTCCAGCGCTCCTGCCATGTTGCCTCTCCTTTGTGTTTTTGCGGTTTTATGTGTTGCTTCGCGTGTGCCGTAAGCTATCACAGTCGCCATTGCGGCCACAGCCGACAGCAACGATCCTCTCAGTAGGACCGGCGTGAGGTATTCTTGTCCCGGAATGCCCCAAAGGAGGAGCCCACCATGTACGCATCCGTCACGCACCGCCTTACCCGTGCCACCCTGATCGCTCTGGCATCCCTGCTCCACACGCCAACTTGGGCACAGGCTTTTCCCAACAAGCCCATCACGGTCGTCATCCCCTCCACGCCTGGCTCTTCACAGGACGTGCAGACCCGCCTGTATTCGCCCAAGCTAACGGAGCTTCTCGGACAGCCAATCCTCGTTGACTACAAGGCCGGTGCCGGGGGTGCGATCGGAACCACCTATGTCGCGAAATCCACGCCCGACGGCCATACGCTGGTCTCGGTCAGTACCTCATTCGGCGTGCTGCCCGCTTTTTCGCCGCTGGACAAGGTGCCCTACGATCCGGTGAGGGATTTCGCACCGGTGTCACTGATGATCCGCAATTCATCCATGCTGCTGGTCAGCCCGTCGGCGCCGTTCGGCACCTTTCCGGAATACCTCGCCTATGCAAAGGCGAATCCGGGCAAGATCAATTTCGGCACCACCGGCTCGGGCGGGATTTACCACATTGTTGGCGCCTGGCTGCACAGCCTGAGCAAAACCGAAGTCACTTTTGTTCATTACAAGGGCTCCGGGCCGATGTACACCGACATGATGGCCGGCCGCGTGCACGCCGCGCCAGCCATTACCTTCATCGGCATTCCGCTCGTGAAATCAGGCAAGTTGAAAGCCATCGCGAACCTCGGGATTGATCGCGCCGGCGCCTTCCCCGACCTGAAGACCGTGGCCGAACAGGGTGTGCCCGGCTTCGAGTATCCGAGCTGGTCCGGGTACCTCGCCCCGGCCAAAACACCACCGGCCATCGTCAATCGCCTTAGTGCAGAGTTCGCCAAGGTCGCCAAGGTGCCCGAACTAATGAAGAAGTTCGAGTCCGAGTACACCGTGCTGGTCGGCAGCACACCCGAGGAGTTCGCGAAGACCATCGCCACCGAGTACGTGCGCTGGCGCAAGGTGGTCGCGGACAACAACATCAAAATGGAAGAGTAGCCCGGTGTGACGCGCAAGGGCACCCAAAGCATTCATCGCTCGGTCACGCTGCTCAAAGCAGTGGCCGAGCGCAAGGACATCGGATGGAGCCTCGGTGACCTCGCCGACTATTGCGGGCTTGAGAAAACCACCGCGCACCGCATGCTGAAATGCCTGGTGGACGAAGGCATGCTGCGGCAGCGGACAGCGGACCGCCGCTACACTCCCGGCCCGCTGATGTTCGAACTGGCCTCATCCCTGCCCTCCTATATGGGCTTTCGGGATGCGCTGCACACCGAACTTGAGGACATGGCACGCCGCCACAACGGCATCACCTTCCTCCATTTGCGATCAGGCAACGAGGCGGTATGCATTGACCGCGTGGGCGATGCCAAGGTCAATCCCTTCACCATCACCGGCACGCGCCGTCCCCTTTCGCTCTCCACAGCCGGTGTCGCCATCCTGCTCGCCATGAGTCAGCGGGAACGCCGGCAGGTAACGGCCAGCATGAAAATCAGGACCCAGACCGAATCCCAGAAGCGCCGTGTTGCGGTGTACCGAAAAATCCTGCGGCAGTCAGCGCGTGTCGGCTACAGCATCAGCCTGGGCGACGTTGTGCCGGGCCTGGGGGCCATTGCCGTGCCCCTGCTCGATGTCGCGGGCAATCCCTTCGCATCGATCGGACTGATGGGCCCGGTCGAACAGTTCACCGAGGAACGCCAGCAAAGACTGGTAGCTACTCTCCGGCGCGACGCACAGCGCATTGCAAAGGATCAGGCGACACTGATCGCGGAAATGTCGCCCTGATTGCGGACCGACCCGGCGCCTCCTGAAATTCAGGCAGCCTTGAGAAACGGCAGCACGGTATCGATGAACAACCGCGGCGTCTGCAGCGCCATGAAATGCCCGGTATCCGCCTCCACGTAGGTCGAGCCAGGCAGCAACCCGGCCACTTTCTGCGCCACACTCGGCGGGCGCATCACGTCATGCAGGGCGCCGATCACCAATGTCTTTGCGCGGATTTTTGCGTAGTCCGCAGTGAGATCAACATTGCTCATCATCTTTGCCTGCGCCATGAAGGACGCCGGTGAATTGCACACCCAGCGCGACTGATAGCGACGGAAACGTTCCGGATCTGCAGCACGCAGATGCGCCGGCCAGGAACGGTTATGACTTTCGTTCATGGTAGAGCGAACACCTTCGCGCTCCGCCTGGACGGCGCGCTCCATGGCATTCACGGCACTTTTAGTCCGCCCCATGTTCGGGCTGGCGATGGCAAGTTTCGCCACTCGCTCCGGATAACGCGATGCAAAGGCCACCGCAAAATCACTACCCATGGCACAACCTGCCAGATGGACCGGTGCGGTAATGCCAAGCGCATCCAGCAGCCCGGCCAGATCAGCCGCCACGCTATCCAGCGTCAACGCACTCGCCTTCTCTGAAAAACCGAAAGCGCGCTGGTCATAACGAAGCACACGAAACTCCTTTGCCAGTTCCGGCACAACTTCGTCATAGCTCTCCAGACATCCGCCAGACTCATGGACCAGCACCAGGGTATCTTTACCCGCTCCACTCAGTTCGTAGCGCAGGCTCGCGCCGTTCGCGTCTATCCAGAGCATTGCCTCTCTCCTTTATCCATTGTCGGTTATGTGCTGTGCCCTTCTTGTGTCAGGCCTGCGAAGCAGTTTAAAGGATAGACCTACCCCGCGTCTTGCGCCTGGCCTTGAGGAGAGTCAGAGAATTTTTCTGCGCAGGACGTCGCTGGCGCGTTCCACCACGAGCACCAGCGCAAATATGGCGAGGATGATGGTGGCCGCTTCGTCGTAGTTGAACAGATCCATGGCGACCTTGAGTTCAATACCAATACCACCCGCCCCGACCAGCCCGAGAATCACGGATGAGCGCGTGGCCTTCTCCAGACTGAACAGCGAGGTATTGATAAAGGAAGGCAGTGCCGCCGGGATGACAGAGCAGACAATCAGCGAAAAGCGGCTCGCACCCATGGCAGAGAGGGCTTCCTGCGGCCCCCGCTCCACTTCTTCCATGGCCTCAGCAAAAAAGCGCCCGCAAAAGCCGATCTTGTCCACGACGATGGCCAGCGTGCCTGCGAACGGACCCAGTCCGACCGAGACCACGAACAGCAGCGCCCAGATAAGATCGGGAACGGTGCGAAAGAACGCTATCAGCGTGCGAGCAATATGATAGAGGGCGGGACTGGGAGAAAGGTGGCGCGTTGCCAACACGGCAATCGGAACGCTAAGTACAACACCGATGGCCGTTCCCACGAAGGCCATCTGAAAAGTTTCGAGCAGCGCTTTGCCGACGGCCTCGAGTCGCGCCGTCGACGGGGGCATCATCTCCCCCACCAGGCGCCCCATCTGCGGCATGCCGCCGAA
Organism: Bordetella parapertussis; assembly: GCA_945885335.1. Classification (GTDB taxonomy): domain Bacteria; phylum Pseudomonadota; class Gammaproteobacteria; order Burkholderiales; family SG8-39; genus CAIYPG01. The sequence continues at coordinate 409 of CAMCYY010000145.1, read as the reverse complement.
GAAATCCCCCAGCGAGACGCCGGTATTTCGCACAGACCACAGGAAGAACCAGACCACAATCGCATACGCCGCGAACGAGCCCAGCCCCGGAAGTTCAAACCGACGCGGCAAACCTCGCGCCGCTGCTGCCTGTGATTCACTGGTCATACAAGTACCTCAGCCCTGTTGCTTCCAGCCCGCTGGAGGGTGCATCGAGCACGATTTCCCCATGCCGCAGGGCAATAACGCGATCAGCGTAGTGAATGGCGTGGCCCAGATCGTGGGAGGTGAAAAGTGACCAGCCCGAGCTTTCTATACCAATGTAATTGAGAGTGTAACGGTTCGAAGACCTTTTAATAAAGGACTATGGATTGTGCATAGGTGGCGCTCCTGTTGGGGGTTTTAGCTGGAAGCTGCCCGCATATGCGGG
>CAMCYY010000144.1 GCA_945885335.1 Bordetella parapertussis | reverse complement strand
AGTTCTTGCGACATTTCTTCAGTGTATGTCGCGACCAGCGACAGGTCAATAAAACATGTCGCTAATTTAATATATTTGCGACATGTTTTATTGACGTGTCGTTGGCGGGTATATCTGCCGGACCGCAAGTCCGGCAGGAACCTCATGATAAGTCACTGTTATTATTTTATTTTAAGAATTTCCGGCAAGGAGAGTACTTACTCACCCCGGAAGGCATGCCGCCCTTGTAACGGCAGTCCGGGCCGTAGAAATGGCGGCGATTTCAGAGGTTGAACGCCACCGGCGTCTGGCGCAGGCCGCGCGGGTGGGCGGGGGCGAAGAGCTCGCGCCAGACGGCGAAGCTGGCGACCAGCTCGCCGAAAGCGCCACTGAGCCGCGGCGCCAGATGCTGGCGGAGGGAGGTGCGGGCCGAAAGCGGGCCGTGAAAGCGGCAGCGGCCGCTGGAGAGGGCCTGGCAGTGGCATTGCATGCCGAGGTGGTTTTCGGCGAGGCAGAGTTGTTTGCGGATCAGCATGGTCATTCCTTCCCGAGAGAGTGTGGGACGGGGCCGAAAGCTGCGGCCTGTCCAGTAACTGTATATTCATACAGTAAACGGGTTTCGTCAAGCGCTGACTGAGCGCAGGGGAAGTAAAGGCGAAAACGTTTCTCTAAGTCATGGTGTTACGACGCTGCTGGGCGAACTGCTGATTGATTCCGTTCGTTGAGCTTGTCGAGCCATGAACGGATTCAACCGCCTGGCAATGCCTGGGCAGGAAAATGTCCGGTTGTTCGGAGTCGAACCGACTGCCGGCGGGTAATGCCAGGGGCTTCCCTGCCAAGCCTTCAACCGGGTGCGCGATTGTGCCGGTGCCGCCTGCAGAAAACAACACGCGAAACGGGGCGAAAGCGTGGCGGGGCCGCGATTACAACTGGCCGCGGAAGGCTTGGTGCAGAAGGGATTTTTTCAGTTCGTCCAGCGCGGCGAGTTTGCGCTGATAGAAGGATTCGAGGTGCTGGGTTTTGGTGCTTAGTTTGTTAGGGAAACGCTGATCAAGTCCGGAATTTCGGAAACCTGCGCTGCATTTCCCTCTAAGGTGGGGGATATACAAGGGGGTATGCCCCCTTGTTCAGTTGTTCCTTAGGGGTACAGCACATCGTCCACGAACTCGCGCAGGTCGTCGCCGGCCTTGGCCTTGTTGTGGTCGATCTGGCCGTCCTTGCCCTTGGGGGCGGCCCAGGTGTCCCAGCGGTAGGCGCGGTCGAGGATGTAGCTGTACTTTTTTCCTTCAAGCGCCGCTTCGTCGGCCTTGTCCTGTTCCAGGCTGTCGAGGTATTTCAGGAACAGCAGCCACGAGGTCTGTTCGGTGTAGTCGAGCTCGGTGGTGCAGCCGGCTTCTTTCCAGAGGACATCGTCGATGTTTTTGAAGGCTTGCTGGAACGTGAACATGGGCTGGGGTGGCCTAGTTGGTGGTGCGTGCTGCTGAATCATCGGCGGGGGGATTCCGTTCATCCTTCGACAGACTCAGGAAGAACGGAATCAATTTCATGGTTCGTGCCCTACAGCATGCGCGGGATCTGCGACGAATGCTGATGCAGGATGGGTGTGGGGCTTGCCAGGTCGGCAATCATGCTGAATCGCGCCTCGAACGTGAACAGTTCGCCGTCGATGCCGAAGCGCCAGCAGTAGATGCCCGAAAGTGCGTGGACGTCGTCTTCGAGGCTTTGCACCGCGAGGGTTTTTTCATGCAGGACGATGCTGAGTTCTTCGCGGCTGCACAGCTTTTCAAAATAATCCCGGATGCCTTCCGGCTTGCTCAGCAGGCGGTTGGAAAAGGTGGGAATCAGGATCGCGTTCTTGTCATACAGCCCCACCAGATGTTCGAGGTCGGCGGTGTTGACGAGCTGCATCCATTCATTCAGGAGGTCTTGAGGGGCTTTTTTCATGAGTTCATACCGTGATTGTTGCGATTTTTTGTCATGGGTGGGGCCGGATCGGCCGCGTCGGGCGAAGTATGCCGCATGTCATGCCGCAGAGCCTTGTTGCAAGGTGGTGCAGAGGTTAATTAGTTGAATATTATTGATAATAATTATCCTATTATGATTTAACAATAAACAGATTGTCAATGAAATTGATAATAATAGAGTATTTTATTTTGGCATTAAGAGCTGGTGCGGTTCTACATGTCCCAGTCATGGTTTTTTGGTATTGCGGCTGCAGCTTAGCGGACAAGACGCCTCATGCCGCATTTTGATAGACTGAATTCAGAGTGTCTGCAGAGCGCATTGGCTCCAGTGTTGTGCAAGCGCAGAAACGTAAGCTGGCTGCCATCAACAAGGAGGGTTTATCATGAAAATGCAATTGCCTGATCTGACCATGCGCACCCTGTGCACCCTGGTAGGTGCAACCGCGGTGACTTTAGCGCTGTCCTCGGGGGCTGTGCTTGCTCAGAGTGCCGCCGGGGCCGCGAACTTTCCGTCCAAGCCCATCACACTCATCATTCCGTACACGCCGGGCTCGACCAACGACATCGAGGCGCGCATCTACCAGGAGAATCTGCAGGAGCAGTTGAAGTCCACGGTTCTGCTCGATTACAAATCCGGGGGGAGCGGCATCATTGCCAACACTTTCGTGGCCCGCGCGGCGCCCGATGGTCATACGCTGGTGTGGACTTCCGCCACGACCACCATCCTGCCGGCCCTGCGCGCTGACCTGCCCTATGATTTCCTCAAGGATCTGGCGCCGGTGGGGCAGACCACCAAGCGGATCTTTCTGCTGACCGCCACCCCGAATTTTCCGGCCAAGAATTTCCAGGAGTTGGTCGCTTATGCGAAGGCGAATCCCGGCGCGGTGACTTACAGCACCGTGGGTCAGGGCGGCGCGATTCATCTGGCCGGTGTCTGGATGGCGAGTGCTTCGGGAATGGATCTGAACTTCGTTCACTACAAGGGCGCGGCGGCCTCGGACATCGACCTCATGTCGGGGCGCATACAGCTTTCGGCCAAGGGCCTGGTGGGTGCCTTGCCGCTGATCAAGTCGGGCAAGATCAAGCTGCTGGCGATCTACACCGGTGAGCGCACGTCGCTGCTGCCCGGGGTGGCCACGGTGGCGGAGTCCGGCATTCCGGGCTTCGACTATCCAAGCTGGGTGGGCATACTCGCCCCCGGTGCAACACCCCGGCCCATCGTCGACAAGCTGAGTGCCGAGTTCAAGAAGGCGGTGAACTCGCCCAAGGCGATGAAGAACTGGGAGTCGCAGGGCACGCTGCCGGTGGGCAGCACGCCGGATCAGTTCCGCAAGATGCTGGTTGCCGAAGCAGCGCGCTGGAAGAAGCTGGTCTCCGACAACGGCATCAAGGCCGAACTCAACGATTGAGGTGGAGGCCGCAGCTCAGCGGCTGGGCTGCGGCTTGCCGTCTTTTGAAAGGCGGTCTCTGAGACGCCTCAATTCGACATACCAGGGCAGCAGGGCTTTCGGATTGGCCGCCGGGTTCGCGCCGCTCGGATTGGGTGTGACGAAAATGCGGGTTGCCCCAATGGTCTCTGCCTGCAAGCCAGACTGCACCTTGCGTTTCATCCCTTCGGCATGCTCCAGGTATTTCTGGAAGGCGCTCACGCCCTGGAACCAGGCGATGAGCGGCTGGTGCTTCAATAGCTTGCGTTTCAGTGCGCGGGCGCCGAGGCGATAGTCGTCCTCGTTGAGTTCATCGGCGCGCGCAGTGGCGCGGCGCACGATGTCCGTGAAGCCGATGCGATGTTCACGGAACAGGATGTCCATCGCGGCCTTGCCGGACTCAAGTTCCGCCACCACGATTTGTGCTGCCTTGAGTGTCGGCCAGAAGCGGTTGCCGGGTCGCGCGAAGTTGTAACCCTTCTCGACGGAATACAGCGAGGGGTTGATGCCGATGGAGACGATATCCAGGCCGGGGCCGAGCCGGTCGGGGAGCGCAGAGGGCATGCGTGCTTACGCAGGGTTGCCGAGTTTTTGTTTGACGAAGGCGAGTACCTTCGTCTCCAGCGCCGGGTCCAGGCAATCAAAGGTCTCGCCCGGCGTGGAGCGCAGCCAGGTGAGCTGGCGCTTGGCGAGCTGGCGTGTGGCGTAGATGCCGCGGTTGCGGAGTTCGGTCTGGTCGAAGTTGCGCTCCAGAAAGTCCCAGGCCTGGCGATATCCCACGGCGCGCATGGCGGGGATGTCGGGCGACAGGGTGTATTTCTCCCGCAAGGCGCGAACTTCATCCACCAAGCCGGCGGCCAGCATGGCGTCAAAGCGTGCCTCGATGCGGCGATGCAGCTCGGCACGATCACTGGGAACCAGCGCGATTTCAATGAGGCGGTAGGGCGCTTCGCGCTTGCGCCGCCCGGCAAACAATTCGGAGGGCGCGCGGCCGGTGATGCGATGCAGCTCGAGGGCACGCTGGATGCGTTGCGAATCGCGCGGCTGTAGTCGCGCTGCCGTCTGCGGGTCGATGTAGGCTAGTTGCGCGTGCATGCCTGGCCAGCCGCGCAGGGCTGCTTCGGCATCGATTGCCGCGCGCACTGCGGGGTCGGCTTCCGGCAGGTCGGACAGCCCTTCGCGCAGGGCCTTGAAATACAGCATGGTGCCGCCGACCAGCAGCGGCAGCTTGCCGCGCGCGTGGATGTCAGCGGCAAGGCGCAGCGCGTCATCGCGAAAGCGCGCTGCCGAATAGGCCTCGGTGGGCGGGATGATGTCGATCAGGTGGTGCGGCACGGCAGCGCGTTCGGCGTCGGAGGGTTTTGCGGTGCCCACATTCATGTCGAGATACACCTGCGCCGAATCGACGCTGATGATTTCGACCTCGAGGGCGCGAGCCAGCGCCATTGCCAGTGCTGATTTTCCACTGGCGGTGGGGCCCATGAGGCAGATGACGGGCGGGTGGGGAGGTTGCGTGGGGTTCAAATGGGCCTTTGTCATTTATCTGGAGCTTGTCCCCTCGAAGACGGGGACGGGTGGAAAGTCGCTGGATTGCCGCGCGTTTTCCGCACGGTGCGGGAGCGACGGGGCAGTGAGGGGAGGGGTTTGTGAGCGGCTAACGACCGCGCATGAACAGTTTGTCGAGATCGCCCATGGACATCTGGTACCAGGTCGGCCGGCCGTGGTTGCACTGGCCGGAGCGTTCGGTTTCTTCCATTTCGCGCAGCAGTGCGTTCATCTCGTGGTGGGTGAGCGCGCGGTTGGCACGCACCGCGCCGTGGCAGGCCATGGTGCCGAGCAGTTCGTTCTGGCGCTCGGTGATGACGCGGCTGGCACCGAATTCGCGGATGTCGCTCAGCACCCCGCGCGCCAGCGAGGCCAGGTCGCCGTTGGCCAGCATGGAGGGCACGGCACGTATCGCCAGCGCGGTGGGCGACAGCGGGGCCACGTCAAAGCCGATGGCATGCAGTGTCGCGGCATGTTCCTCGGCCGTGGCCACATCGAGGCGGTCGGCATTGAAGGTTACCGGCACCAGCAGCTTCTGGGTCTGCATCGCGCTTTCATCGAGTGCGGTCTTCAGTTTTTCGTAAAGGATGCGTTCGTGCGCGGCATGCATGTCGATGAGCACCAGACCTTGCGCGTTCTGCGCCAGGATGTAGATGCCGTGCAATTGCGCAAGAGCATAGCCCAGCGGATGCTGGTCTGCATCGGTGCCGGATTCGCCGCCTGGCAGAGCTGCGGCCGCAGTTGCGGCGGCGCCCTGGTTCGCGCTGTCGCGCGCGGCGGCGAAGAAGGCGCCATAGTTGCTGCGCGGCTGGGCAATGCCTAAGCCGGGCTGGAACATCGTGGTTGATGCAGGGCCCGTGGCGTAGGGCCCCGCATACGACCCTGCGCCGAAAGAGGGTTGTGGGCGCAGCGCACCGGCATCGGACAGCATGGGTGATGCCGAGGGCACTGGTGCCTGCGCTGCGCTGCCGGACAGGGCCTTGGCCACGGCGTGATACACAAACTGATGGATCGCGCGCGAATCGCGAAAACGCACTTCGATCTTGGACGGATGCACGTTGACATCCACCGCGCGTGGATCGATTTCCAGATAGAGCACGTAGGCCGGGTGGCGGTCGCCGTGCATGACATCGCGATAGGCCTCGCGCAGCGCATGGGTCAGCACCTTGTCGCGCACGAAGCGGCCGTTGACGAACACGAACTGCAGGTCGCGCGAGGCACGCGAGAACGAGGGCGCGCCGGCATGGCCGTAGAGCCTGAGTGCAGCCTCGCCACCGCCGGCTTCATCCACCGGGCGCATGGCGGCTGCAAACTCGGCGCCCAGCACCGCCTCGATGCGGCGCGCCAGGTCGCCGCGCGGCAGGTGCTGCACCACGCGGCCGTTGTGCTTCAGGCTGAACGCGACATCAGGGCGTGACAGCGCGGCGCGCTCCACCATGTCCTGGCAGTGCGCGAATTCGGTTTGTTCGCTTTTCAGGAATTTGCGTCGCGCTGGGGTGTTGAAATACAGGTCGGCGACTTCGATCGTGGTGCCCGGCGCATGGGCTGCCGGCTCCACCGCGGAAGGCGCTGCGCCCTCGGCGGCAATGCGCCAGGCGCGCTGGGATTCGGCATGGCGCGATACCACCGACACGCGTGCTACCGAGGCAATGGAAGCCAGCGCTTCACCACGAAAACCCAGCGAGCGCACCGATTCGAGATCATCCAGCGTGGAGATCTTGCTGGTGGCATGGCGCGCGAGCGCGAGCGGCAGGTCGCCCTGTTCCATGCCGCCGCCGTCGTCGTTGATGCGGATGCGTTTCACGCCGCCCTGATCGAGCGCCACTTCGACGACATGCGCGCCAGCGTCCAGCGCGTTTTCCAGCAATTCCTTCACTACTGAGGCGGGACGCTCCACCACCTCGCCGGCGGCGATCTGGCTGATGAGGGTGTCAGGAAGGGCACGGATGGATGGCATGCGGGATAGGGGGTGGGAGGCAGTGCTGTGGCGCGGAAGTTGTGGCGTAGAAGCGGCCGGTGCGGGATTATAAAGCCGCATGGGCCGGGAAAAGGCGCAAGGTAGAATTGCCGCATGGAAATACTGCTCGGCTTCTGGGACATCATTGTCCACCTTGACCAGCATCTCGCTGTGCTCATCCAGCAATACGGCACCTGGGTCTATGCCATTCTGTTCTTGATCATATTCTGCGAAACCGGGCTGGTGGTGACGCCTTTCCTGCCCGGGGACTCGCTGCTGTTCGTGGCGGGAACGCTGTGGGCGGTGAGCGGCATGGATGCGCACTGGCTGGCACTGACGCTGATCGTGGCGGCCATTCTGGGTGACGCCTTGAACTACGTCATCGGACGCTATCTGGGGCCGCGCGTGTTCCATTGGGAGGACTCCCGATTTTTCAACCGCCGTGCGCTGGATCGGACGCACACCTTCTATGAGCGCCACGGCGGCAAGACCATCATCATCGCGCGCTTCGTTCCCCTGATCCGCACCTTTGCGCCGTTCGTGGCCGGGATGGGCAGAATGGATTACCCGCGGTTCGCGCTGTTCAACGTCACCGGGGCGTTGTTGTGGGTGTTGTCGCTGGTCTACGCCGGTTACTTCTTCGGCAACATACCGGTCATCCGCAATAATCTGACCGTAGTGATCTTCGCCATCATTGGCATTTCACTGCTGCCGCTGGTCGTGGAGTTTGCCCGGGCAAAGCTGCAGAAAGCCTGAGGTTTCTGCGGAGATTGCGAAGCCCTAGGCCGTACTGGAAGCCGGGGCTCAAGCGAAGGCGCTTACCGCTTTTCGTTGGCGGCCAGCGTCGAGCGTGACAGGGGCGGGTTCTTCGCGAAGTAGGCTTTGATGCCTTTCAGGATGGCCTGAGCCATTTTGATCTGATAACCCTCGTCGCTCAGGCGCTTTTCTTCTTCCGGATTGCTGATGAAGGCCGTCTCCACCAGGATGGAGGGAATATCCGGTGCCTTGAGCACGGCGAAACCGGCCTGCTCGACCTGAGCCTTGTGCAGCGTATTGATGCCGCCCAGTTCGGCCAGCACGGAGCGC
>CAMCYY010000143.1 GCA_945885335.1 Bordetella parapertussis | reverse complement strand
GTGTATGGATCGTTGCACGAACAAACGCGAGCCTGCCACGCAGGATTGGCCCGTGCCTTCGAAAATCCCGCCCGACACCGCGGCAATCGCCGCCTTGATGTCGGCATCGGCAAACAGGATGTGCGGCGACTTGCCGCCCAGTTCCAGGCCCACCGCCATCAGTTTGCGGGCTGCGACTTCTGCAATTCGTCGTCCACTTTCGGTGCCACCGGTGAAGGACACCATGCGCACGTCCTTGTGCTCGACCAGGGCAGCACCGGTTACCGCGCCGGTGCCCGGCAGCACGTTGAGGATGCCAGGCGGCAGGCCCGCAGCGAGCGCAATGCGTCCCAGTTCCAGTGCAGGGGAGGGCGTGACTTCCGATGGCTTGAGGATCACGGCATTGCCTGCGGCCAGGGCCGGCGCCACCTTCTGCGCCTCCATCGTCATGGGTGAGTTCCACGGCGTGATGGCGGTGATGACACCGTAGGGTTCATACACCGTCATGGACAGGTAGTTGCCTCGGGACGGCGTGACTTCCGAACCCAGGGTCTCGCATACGCTGGCAAAGTAGCGGAAGCTCGCTGCAGCGCCGGCGACCTGCGCAACGCATTCAGACCAGACCTTGCCGTTCTCCATCATCTGCAATTTTGCGAACTTCTCGGAGTTCGCCGCCATGCCGTCGGCAATCTTGTGCAGGATACCGGCACGCACATGCGGCAGCATGTTGCGCCAGGCCGGTTTGGCGGCTGCCGCCTTTGCAGATGCGACAGCATCATCGACCTGGGATTTATCGGCCGCAGCGACTTCATGATTGATGCTGCCCGTGGCCGGATTGATGGACTCAAGCTTCTGGGAGGACTTTTCGATCCATTCGCCGTTGATCAGCACGGTGGACTCCTTTAAAGAAAAAAGCCGGGATCACATGGTGATCCCGGCGTTGACTCAGGCTGGCCGTGGGGCCATCAATTCCTACAACTCGCGAATCACGTCGAACTGCTTCGGATAGCCGCTCGGATCAATGCGCGCCTCGATGATCGTGCTGGTGCTGTGCTTCAGTCCGTCCGCAATGGCCGCTTTCAGCTCGATCGGGTTGTTGACAGTGATGCCCTTCATGCCGAAGGTCTTGGCCATGGCCTGATAGTTCGGGCGCGAAAAGTCCATACCGTACTTGGGCAATCCCTTGATGATCTGCTTGGACGAAATCAGACTGTGCTCGTCGTCGGCAAAGATCACGAACACGATCTTCTGCTTCAGGTTCTGAACGGTCAGCAGGTCGGGCAGGCGCATCATGAAGCCGGCGTCACCGCACAGGGCGACAACAGGACGCTTCGGATGGGCCATCTTTGCCGCAATCGCCGCCGGGATGCAGAAGCCCATGGTGGCCAGGCCATTGGACATCAGAAAGTCGTTGGCCTGGTAGGTTTCCCACAGTTCCACCACCAGCAGCTTGTTCGCGCCCACGTCGGTCACCATGATGGTGTCCTTGGGAACGGCTTTACGCGTGGCCAGGATGACGGCGTTGGGCGTCATGCCCTTCACCTTGACGTCGATCGCCTTGATGACCATCTGCTTGAAGTCGGCGAGTTCCTTGGTGTTCCAGGTGGAAGCGGAGGGGCTGGCAGCCTTGGTCAGGCGCAAGGTGGCATTTGCAATGTCGCCGGAGAGTTCAATGTCGGAACGGAATGTCTGTTCGTTGTTGACCACGCAGTCCAACGATACGACAAAGGTGGGCATCGACCAGGGCTTGGGCAGCAGTTCCACCGGGTCATAGCCGACGAAGAAAATCGTGTCGGCGCGTTCCAGCAGCACCTGTTCGAGCTTGCCGCCCATGAACACGCCGGCGCACCACGGGTCGTTCGTGGCAATCGCACCCTTGGCCTTGGGCGAAGTCAGTACCGGTGCCTTGTAGGCGGCGGCAAGCTTGGCCAACACGCCCGGCTTCAGGTTCATCGCGCCAATGCCGGCGAGGATGAGCGGCGCCTTGCTCTTCGACAGGCGCTTGGCAGCGCGCATGAGATCGGCCTCATTAATAATGGCACCCGAGTCGTTGTTGCCGCCGGCCTTCTTCAGCTTGTACACCTGCTGGTTGGCCGAGGTCGTCGCGACGTTGCCGGGGAAGTCGATGAACACCGGACCCTGACGCTCGGAAAGCGCGGTGCGCACGGCGCGGCGCACGCCCGTCATGAAGGTGCTTTCGTGCAGCGTGATCTGCGCCTTGGTGATGGGACGCATGAAGGAGAGGTGGTCGAACTGCTGGCGCAATGCCACGTCGTGCACGCCACCGGAATAGCGGTCGGCAAACATCAGCACCGGCAGGCGGTCGCAATAGGCGTGCGCCGCGCCGTTGGCGAAGTTCGCAACGCCGGGTCCGATGGCGCTGACCGCGACGCCCACGGTGCCCTTCATCTGGCCGTAGATGCCGGCGGTAATGACGGCGGTGGTCTCGTGCTGTGTCAGGACGAAGTCGATGCCGGCCTTGGGGGCCAGGCTGATCATGTCGGCGGTCGGCCCGCCACCGGCGATACCGAAAATCTTGTCCACGCCGGCTTCGTTCAGCGCCTCCAGGATCTGCATTGTGATGTTCTTGGTAACCACGACTTCTCCTTATTGATGAATGTATTTTTTGGTGCTGACTCAGCGTATGCCGCCTTGGCCAGAGCAAAGGCAGTCCTTTTCTGGCAAAGTGAACCGCCTGCAGTCAACATCTGGTCGCCGTCCGGTCTTGTGCCGTCAATGACGACTCGATCATGCAAAAAATTCGGGGACACTGCTGACGTGCAGGTGGTATTTTCGCAGATGGAACCCCTGATTGCCATCAGGCGGATAAAAAAGACAACGGAGGAGAGCATGTCACAGCGCCAGGTGGAAGAAGCACAGAACATTTTCGACTTGCGGGAGATGGCAAAACAGCGCCTGCCCAAATGGCTGTTCGAGTTCGTCGATCGGGGCACCGAAGATGAAGTCGCCCTGTACAACAACCGGGCGGCATTCGAGCGCATCAAGCTCAAGACTCAGGTACTGGTCGACGTATCCAAGCGTAATCAGGAAATCGAGCTGTTCGGCAAGAAGCACAACATGCCGGTGGGTATATCGCCGACCGGCCCTGCCGGCATGCTCTGGTACAAGGGCGAAATCGAACTGGCACGCGCTGCAAAGGCTGCAGGCATCCCCTTCACCCTGGCCACCGGATCGCAGACCAGTATGGAGGAGGTGGCCTCCGTGGTTGGCGGAACGCTGTGGTTTCAGTTGTACATGTGGTCTGACGTGCGGATGTCGCACAAACTGGTTGAGCGCGCCAAGAACGCCGGGTTCGAAGCGCTTGTGGTCACGGTCGATGGACCGGTTGGGACCAACCGGGAATACAACGTCCGCAATGGCTATACGGTGCCGTTTTCCTATAACCGGAAAAATACCGCTGCCGTCCTGGCCAAACCCGGGTGGTTTTTTGAGGTTCTGGTGCGCTACTGGATGACGACGGGCATGCCGCGCCGGGAAAATTACCCCACCGACCTGAAGGAAAAATTCACCCACGTGTCTTCGGCAGAACGTGAAACCAAGAACGACTCGCTGAGTTGGGCGGATCTGAAGGTTCTGCGAGCCATGTGGCCCGGGAAATTGCTGGTCAAAGGCATCCTGACCCCGAAGGACGCGGCACTGGCAATCGAGCATGGTGCGGACGGCGTGATTGTTTCCAACCACGGCGGGCGCAATTTCGACAGTTCCATGGCGCCCATTGAGGCGCTGCCAGCCATTGTGGATGCCGTAGGCCATCGCACCACGGTCATTGTGGACAGCGGCTTCCGGCGTGGCAGTGACGTGGTCAAGGCCCTGGCGATCGGTGCCAAGCTCGTCATGGTTGGCCGTGCAACGCTCTGGGGCACCACCGTGGGCGGCGAGGCTGGTGCTGCTCGCGCCCTGACGTTCTACCGCCAGGAAATCAGCCGCACGCTGGCCTATCTGGGTTGCCGCAGCGTCGCCGACCTGAACCGGGACTGCCTGGAGTTCACGGGGACGCCGCACAAGCCGGCGGCAATGTAATCCAAAGAAGAGCCCGGCAGACCCCGGATCGGGGTGCCGGAGCTCATGGGTTTCGGGTTCTTTCGGGTCGGTTTTGAGTCTCTGGTTGGGCTGGTTTGGGAATCTGATTGAAACGCATAATGTATATTATGTTAAATTATTAATGTATCAAAAAGCCTTTTAATTACAGTGCACTATTATTCTTTCGCACCTGCCTGCTTCAGATGATTGACAATTTCCACACGCTCGCCTTTCAAAGCCCATTGCAGCGCCGTTGCACCATCCTGGTTACGCACCTCCAACTCAGCGAACTCCCAGACCAGCAGCTTTACCGTTGCCATATGGCCTCCGCGAACCGCCATCATCAGCGGCGTGGTGCCGTTTTCCGACGCAGCATCGATATCAGCCCCCTTGTCCAGGAGAAACTTGCACACCTCCGTATGTCCGGACCACGCGCAGTAATGCAGCGATGTCCAGCCAGATTGGTTAATTTCCGCGCCATGACCCACCAAAAGCCGCACGATCTCAAGGTTTCCGCCCAACGCGGCGAACATCAGGGCGCTGTCACCAACCTTATTGCGGTGCTTCGGATTGGCGTTGAGCGCCAGAAGGGACTTTACGAGCTCAGGCTTTCCCTCTATGACAGCCAGTATCAGCAACGTATTTCCACTTGAATCCGAGCTATCCACACTCATGCCGCGACGAATCTGCGCCTCAACCGTCGTTAGGTCATTGCGCTTCACCGCATTCAGCAGTTCGTCCAACTGCCGACCTTGCCCATGGGCCAGCATTGAAATGCCCATGATAGATAAAATAATTATTAATTTAAACAATGTCTTAATTTAATTATCTATAAATAACATTAAACCCTGAACAGGGTGTGAAAGTTGTCCGAAGTCGCCTTCATGACCAGATCCGCGTCAAGTCCCTTCAATTCTGCGACCCGCTCCGCCACCTGCCGGACATAGGCTGGCTGATTGGTTTTGCCGCGATAGGGAACCGGCGCCAGATACGGCGAGTCGGTCTCGACCAGCAACCGCTCAAGGGGGACGCCACGGGCAGCCTCATGGACCATGGTGGCATTCTTGAAGGTCACGATCCCGGAAAAGGAGATATAGAAGTTCTGGCGCATCGCCGCCTGAGCGACTTCCAGCGATTCAGTAAAGCAGTGCATGACCCCGCCGACCTCGCTGGCGCCCTCTTCAGCCATGATGCGCAGAGTATCTTCTGCAGCATCGCGGGTATGGACTACCAGCGGCTTGCCGCACGCTTTTGCGGCGCGGATGTGAAGACGAAATCGTTCCCGCTGCCACTCCGGCGCGTCCTTGTGCCAGTGATAGTCCAACCCGGTTTCACCGATCGCCACGATCTTCGGATGCTGTGCCAGGCGAACAAGTTCCTCGACCGTGGTATTCACACCGGCAGTCTCCGGCCCCTGCTCCGGATGAATTCCCACCGACGCATAAAAATTCTCGTACTCCTCAGCCAGACGAAGCACATTAGGAAAATCGGCAAGGTTGACGCTGATGCAAAGCGCATGCGTCACCCCGCTGGCCTGCATGGCCTGACGCAACTCAGGGATTCGCCCGTTGAAATCGGGGAAGTCCAGATGGCAGTGCGAATCGACCACCGTGGCGGCTGTTGTTACGGATGTCATGGGAGCTTCAGCGCCTTGCGGTATTCAAGAAAGATGTCTTCGTAGAACAATTTGGTATTCAGCGGATGCTGCGCCAGGGCTTTTGCCTGGGACAAACGGCGCAGCAAGCGCGTCAGGCTCGCCGCATTGGCCCCCTTCGACAACACCTCGAGTGGTCCGCTAAATGCAGGGTAATAACGTGCCACCCCAACAGCCCGAACATGAAGAATGTCCTGCACCCAGCGCTGCAGCCAGCCGACAACCAGCGGCGGGGCAATGGCATCACAGGCCTGCGCCAGCTGAATGGGATCAAAGGCGCGATCCTTGAGCCGGGTAAAGAATTCGCGCTGCGGTACCTGGATATCCGCTGAGGCCATGGCCGCCAGCGGCGCCCCGGCGGCGGCCTCGAGCGCCGATTCCGGTTGATCCAGTCCCTGCTCTTTCAGCCACTCCAGCGCCAGATCAGCCGGCGGCAATGGAACCGGCAAAATCTGGCAGCGGCTCCGCACCGTCGCCAGAAGTCGTTGCGGCTGGCTCGTCACCAGCAAGAACAGGGTAGACGGCGGCGGTTCTTCCAGGCTTTTGAGCAGGGAATTCTGTGCCGCGAAATTCATCGCCTCGGCCGGATCGATCACGATGACCCGCATGCCGCCACGGTGCGTTCCAACGGCCAGAAATCCTTCAAGTTCGCGAATCTGCTCAATGCGGATCTGGTCACTTTTTTTCTTTTCCTTCTTGCTGGCTGGCGCGTCCTCGGCGTCCGGCATCAGGCTCTCGGGCTGAACCAGCCGGTAGTCGGGGTGGTTTCCCAGGCTGAACCAGCCGCAGGCCTGGCATGCACCACAGGCCAGACCATCCCTGCCAGGCTGCTGACACAGCAGGGACTGTGCAAAAGCCCGCGCAAGCTCTGATTTACCCAGGCCCTGCCGGCCGCTTAACAGAAGGGCCTGGGGAAGCTGGGCACGCCGGGTCGAGATCGCCGCCCAGGCAGATAATTGCCACTTATAAAACATTATAAATCATGATGATAAAATTATTTGTTCAAGTTCTTTCTGAATATCAGACAGAGACCTTGATGCATCAATAATTCGCATTCTGCCCGGGTCTTTTGCGGCCCGGCTGAGGTACTGCACACTGACGCGCTCGAAAAAGGCTTTGTCCAGTTGCTCGAACCGATCACCACCGGCGCGCCCTCCCCGGCGCTGCTCTGCGATTTCAACCGAGACATGGAATACCAACGTCAGGTCCGGCTGAAAATCACCCTGCACCCAGTTTTCCAGCGCTGCAATGCGCTCCAGCGGCACTTCCCGCCCACCGCCCTGATAGGCAAACGTTGCATCAGTAAAGCGATCTGAGATGACCCATTTCCCGGCTTCCAGTGCCGGCAATATCACTTGCGCCATATGCTCGCGCCGTGCCGCGAACATCAGCAGGATTTCCGTATCGATATGCATGGATTGACCAAGCAGCAGGGTGCGCAGTTCCTCGCCAAGCCGGGTTCCGCCCGGCTCGCGCGTCAGCACCACATCCTGGCCGCGTCTTTTGACCAGTTCGGCCAGCCACTCCAGGTGAGTGCTTTTGCCGGCACCATCGACACCTTCAAGGGTGATGAATTTTCCTCGACTCACGACCTACCTCTTCAACTGAAATTTTGCGACAGCCCGATTGTGCTCCTCAAGCGTCCTGGAAAAAGCGCTGGAACCGTCGCCTCTGGCAACAAAGTAAAGCGCATCGGTTTTCGCCGGCTCCACGGCGGCCTGCAATGAGGCCAGGCCGGGCATGGCGATCGGCCCCGGGGGCAGCCCGTCCCGGGTATAGGTATTGAACGGGTGATCGGCAACCAGATCACGCTTGCGCAGGTTGCCGTCAAACCTGGCGCCCAGACCATAGATGACGGTGGGATCGGTCTGCAGTCGCATGCCGATGCGCAACCGGTTGAGAAATACCCCAGCAACCAGAGTCCGGTCTTCACTGCGGCCGGTTTCCTTTTCCACAATGGATGCGAGGATCAGCGCTTCGTAGGGCTTACGCAACGGGGAGTCAGCAGCACGCTTTTTCCAGATGGACTCCAGATGTCCCTGCATGGTCCGGTGCGCCCGCATCAGCACCGCCATGTCGCTCTCGCCCTTGGCGAACAGGTAGGTATCGGGGAAAAACCAGCCCTCCGCGCTCTTTTCGTCCGGTGATCCGAGTCGCTGCATGACTTCCCGGTCCGAGAGGCCAGCGCTGTCATGACGCAGGTCCTGATGCCCTTGCAGAGCTTCCCTGACCTGCCTGAATGTCCATCCTTCGATCAGCACAATGCTGGACATGGCAAAGTCACCCTG
>CAMCYY010000142.1 GCA_945885335.1 Bordetella parapertussis | reverse complement strand
TGTGGCATCGAGAAGCCGTAGAGTTTTGCCGGGTTGTCCGCCAGGATCTTCGCGCGCGTCGCCCCGTTGCCGGCCCATTCGGCGGGCGAGCCGAGGCAAACCGCATTGCAACCGGTGCTGGAGTATTCGTCCGCAATGAGATAGGTTCTGGACTTCTTTCAACCAAAAGGAGCAAACCCATGGCCATCCTCCAGCCGGGCGTCACGGCGCCGGAATTTTCACTGGGCTCACATCTGGGCGATCCATTCGCCCTTGCAACCTACCGCGGCCGTCGCACGGTCGTGTCCTTCCTGCCGCTGGCCTTCACCGGCGGCTGAAAGAATCAAGTCACCGGGTTCCGTGCGAACTACGAAAAATTCAAGCAGCAGAACGTTGAAATCCTGCAGATCAGCACCGACACCGTACCCAGCCTCAAGGCTTGGTCGGAGTCACTGGGCGATATTCCCTTCCCATTGCTGACCGACTACTGGCCGCATGGCGCAATCGGTCAGGCCTATGGCGTGTTCAATGCCGAGCGCGGCATCGATGGTCGGTCGGTATTCCTCGTCGATGCGCAGGGCATCATCCGTCACTCGCATGCCTATGCACCGGGCACCGTGCCGGAGAGTGATGACCTGCTGGCGAGGCTGGCAGGAATCTAACGGCAATCAGCAAACACCGTCATTCCCGCTCAGTTTCGAAAATGCGCGGGAATCCAGGGGCTTTCGTAAAAACGTCGCTGGATCCCCGCCTTCGCGGGGATGACGACTATCGAGTCTGCTGGCCTCAAGCCACCCGCAGCTTCTCCACAATCGCCATATCCGGATCGGCGCCGAGCCCGGGACCCTCGGGCACCACGATGTCGCCTTCGCGCGGATCGATGATGGCGCCAAACGGGTGTTGCTCGAAATCGCAGTAGTAGCGCTCGATCCAGGTCTCCTTTGCGGCTGCGGCACACAGGTGTACCGATGCGGCAAAGCCGGGGCCGAAGTAGGGCGAGTGCGGCACAAACTTTGCGCCAAAGGCCTCGGTGAGCACCATGATCTTGCGCATTTCGGTAATGCCACCCACCTTGGTCACGCTGGGCTGCACATAGCTCAGGCCGCCCGCAACGAGCATGTCGCGGAACTCGGTGACATTGGACAGATTTTCACCAC
The DNA here is from genome assembly GCA_945885335.1 of Bordetella parapertussis. Taxonomy (GTDB): domain Bacteria; phylum Pseudomonadota; class Gammaproteobacteria; order Burkholderiales; family SG8-39; genus CAIYPG01. Next base: position 6,889 of record CAMCYY010000142.1, on the reverse strand, counting down.
CGGCAACCGGCATGATGCCCGTGGCCCGCAGATGGGCGTATCCCGCGCGGTCATCCGGCGGATAAATCGGCTCCTCGAGCCAGAAGAGTTCGAGGTCGTCGATTTCGCGCGCGACTCGTACCGCCTCCTCGGCGTTCCAGGGACAGTTGCAGTCCACCATCAGGGGCACTTCCGGCCCCAGCGCGTCGCGCACGGCGCGCAGCACATCCGGGCGGTGTTCGTGCAGCTTGAGAAAGCGGTAGCCGCGCGTCAGCGCCTCATTGGCCTTTGCCACAATCGTCTCGACATCGGCATAACGCATCAGACTGGCATAGGCGGGCAGCGCCGCGCGATTGCCGCCCAGCAGTCGGTGCAGCGGCTGTCTGGCGTGCTTGCCTGCAATGTCCCAGAGCGCGATGTCCAGCGCGGACAGCCCGAACACCACGGGCCCGCTGCGGCCGGCGTTGTGCAGGCCCTTGGACAGATCATGCATGACCAGCGCGATATTCGAGGCATCGAGGCCGATGGCCCGCGGTGCAATGACGTGCTCGATGGCGGCGTGCGTGGCGCGCGCCGAGGTGAGTGCAAAGGCCTCGCCCCAGCCGGTGATTCCGCTGTCGGTCTCCACCCGCACCAGCAGCGCATCCAGATTGCGCTTTGGAACACCGCCGGGCATGGGCACGCCCGCTCTGACGTCCATGGGCAGGTTGAGCAGAATCGATTCGATGCGTGTGATTTTCATGCCTTCTCCTTTTGCGGGCATTCTAAGGCCGCCATGCAGCCGCGCAACAGCAAAAATACGCAACCCAAACGCGCCCCGGCGCTCTTGCCGCAAAAACAAAACTCATTTGCGGGAAAACCGCGCGAAAGTCCTTCAAAATGACGCCACGGCGCGGCTGGGCACGGCCGCGACGTTCCACTCTCGGGTGACAAATTGCGGACCTGAAGCCCGGGCGCTGGCAGTTATCCATTCGGAGTGCCATCATGCGGCTCTGGCATCGCACAAGAATGCCGGCCGCAGCACCAATAAAAGGAGAGAGACAATGAACAAGATCCCGCGTCCGTCGGGGGTCGCCGTGGTGGCCACTGCAGCCTTCGCAACTGCCTGCCTTGCGCCCCTCACGATGACAATGGCGCACGCCGCCGATCAGTTTCCGTCGCGGCCGGTGAAACTTGTCGTGCCCTATCCGCCGGGCGGCGGCACCGATATCGTTGCCCGTGTCGTCACGAGCCGTCTCTCCGAGACGCTCAAGCAGCCCTTCCTGGTGGAGAATCAGGGTGGCGCGGGCGGGGTGGTCGGCACACAGTTTGTGGCCAGGGCCGCACCGGACGGCTACACGCTGCTGTTTGGCACTTCGGCCGGGCTGGTCATCAACCCGCTGATTTCCAAATCCAGGCTGCCCTACGACTCCATCAAGGATTTTGCGCCGGTCAGTCTGCTGTACCGCTCGCCCATGCTGCTGGTGGTGGCCAATTCACTGCCGGTGAATTCGGTGAAAGACCTGATCGCCTACGCCAAAAAGGAACCGGGCAAGCTGAACTACGCGTCGGCCGGCATCGGCGCGCCGAACCACGTCGCCACCGAGCTCTTCAAGTTCATGACCTCAACGGATATGGTGCACATCCCGTTCAAGGGCTTTGCGCCGGGAATCGCCGACCTGATGGGTGGACAGGTGCAGATAATGTTCAATCCGGTCACCGGCCTGCTGCCGTTTGTAAAAAGCGGCAAGGTGCGTGCATTGGGCGTGAGCGCGACGGCGCGCGTGCCCTCGCTGCCTGATGTGCCCACGATCGCCGAAGCCGGCCTGCCGGGCTATGAGTACGACCTCTGGTATGCCATCGTGGCACCGGCGAAAACCCCCGCACCTATCGTCAGGCTGCTGAACGCCGAGATCGTGAAAATCATCGCCGAGCCGGACACTGCCCAGAAGTTTGCCGGTGGCGTGCCCTCGAGCAGCACGCCCGAAGGTTTGGCGAAAGTCATTCGTGATGAGTTTGACCGCCTGGGCAAGGTGGTGAAGGCGGCGAACATCACGGCGGATTAGGGAGAGGCAGTCCTTCCTGATCCTTGGGCGACCTCAGGAAGAACGGCCCGTGATATCCGCTGGTGGTGAGCTGGTCGAGCCATGAACGGATATCATTGCAAAAAAACATTGCGCCCGAGCGCAACTCTTCATCAAATAAAAGGCAGGAATCATGAAAGCTGATTACGAGAACCCTGTGCCCGTTGTGGCGCCGAATGCTCCCAGGAAACCCCTTCCGGCCGGCGCCTGCGACGCGCATGCCCATGTGTTTGGCCCCTACGACAAGTTTCCGGCACACCCGGACCGCGCCTACACGCCGGCCGAGGCGGGCTTCGATCTCTACACCGGCATGTTGAAGCGGGTGGGCTTTGGGCATGGCGCGCCGGTGCATGCTTCGGTGTTCCTCGGCTTCAATGCCGAGGCGACGCTGGACGCGCTCGACCGTGACAAGAGCCTGCGCGGCATCACCGTGATCGATCCCAAGGTGACCGACGCCGAACTCGAAGCCATGAACAAGCGCGGCATGCGCGGTGCACGCTTCAAGATGGCGACGGCACACAACACCGCTGCCGCTGCCGCGTTGGGCGCGGTGGGCATGGACACGCTGCTGGCCGTGGCCCCGCGCTTCAAGGCGCTGGGCTGGCAGGCGCAGGTCTGGGCGAGCACCGACCTCTTGGTTGCCGCCGCTCCGCAACTGGCGAAGACCGGCATCCCCATCGTGCTCGATCACATGGCCGGCATCGATGTCACCAAGAGCGTGAACGAGCCCTCGTTCAAATCGCTGCTCGATCTGCTGAAGGACGGCCAGATCTGGATCAAGCTTTCGGCCAACCGCGTCACCAAGCGCTACGCCGATTACGAGGATGTGCGCCCCTTCCATGAAGCCATGGTGAAGGCCAATCCGGACCGCCTGTTGTGGGGAAGTGACTGGCCTTACCTCAGGATGTACGACAATACGCCCCACGTCGGCTGGCTGATCGACAAGTTCGACGAGTGGATCGGCAACGATGAGGTGGTGCGTCGCAAGGTGTTCGCCGATAATCCCAAAAAGCTGTTCGGTTTCTGATCTGCGGTAACGGAGTGCTCAGGCCCGGCCTGCCAAACAGGCGGGGCCCCGGTTTTTTCAACGCACTTATGACTAACGCGAGGCCGCAATGTTGTTGCCTCCATACTCTCGACAGGTTTGATCATGGATAAAGTCGTTGCGTCGGCCAAAGAGGCCATTGCCGATCTGAAGGATGGCGACATCGTTGCGCTGGCCGGTTTCGGGCTCGGACACCGTTTTCCCAACACCCTGATCCGCGAACTGCGCGCCAAGGGCACCAAAGACCTCACGCTGGTGTGCAACTCGCTCGGTAACGCCGGCGAAAAGGGCCAGATGCTGGTGGAGAACAACCAGGTCAAGAAGCTCATGGCCGCTTTCTCCGTGCGCCCCGCGATCAAGACCGCGGCCGAAGAGCAGATCATTGCCGGCAAGCTGGATGTGGAACTGATTCCGCAGGGCATCCTGGTCGAGCGCTGCCGCGCCGGCGGTGCCGGCATTCCGGCCTTTTATTCTCCTACTGCGGCCGACACCGACCTCGCCGCCGGCAAGGACGTGCGCTACTTCAACGGCAAGGCGCATGTGCTCGAACACGCCATCCACCTCGACTTTGCGCTGCTCTCGGGCTATCGCGCTGATCGCGCTGGCAATGTGCAGTTCCGCGGCGGCGCGCAGAACTTCAACCCGTCCTTTGCCAAGGCGGCACGTGTGGCCGTCATCGAAGTCGACGAAATCCTCGAAGTGGGCGAGCTGAAGCCCGAAGAAATCGATCTGCCCGGTATTTTCGTCCATCGCGTCATACAGAACCAAATCCACATCGATGCCCGCACCCTGTCGCGCTCGGGCAAGCGCGCGGCCGACACGGCCCGCACCTACCTTGGCAAGAAAGCCGTGACACGCGCCGCGATCTCCAAGAACGCCGCCAAGTTGCTGCGCAACGACAGCTACGTCAACCTCGGCACCGGCATCCCCACCGAAGTGTCGAACTTCATTGCCGGCCGCGGCATCTGGCTGCATGCCGAGAACGGCGTGCTTGGCTACGGCGGCACTGTGACGGGTGATGCCATCGACCCCGATGTGTACAACGCGGGCGGGCAGTTCGTGCAGGCCATCAAGGGCACGTCCTACTTTGACAGCGTCACCTCATTCGAGATGGCGCGCGGCGGCCACATCGACACCGTGATTCTTGGCTCCTATGAAGTGGACGAGGAGGGCAACGTCGCGAACTGGAGCACCTCGGATGCCAAGCGCGGCGGCATCGGCGGCGCCATGGACCTGGTGGCGGGCGACTGCGAACTCATCATCGTGCTCGAGCATCGCGACAGCAAGGACCGTCCGAAGCTCAGGAAGCGCTGCACCCTGCCGCTCACCGCACGCCGTCGCGCCAACTATGTGGTAACCGACCTGGCGGTGTTCCACCTGGTCAATGGCCGTTACGTGCTGGAGGCCGCCGCACCGGGCTTCACCGCCGAGGACATCAAGGCACTGACTGAAATGTCATTCGACGTGGCGCCCACCGTGGCGGTGATGGAAGACGCCTGATCCTTTCAGGCGAACCACACAGCTGCTCTCAGCTCAACCCTTCTCCCGGCGGGAGAAGGGTTTTTCATTCCTCTACCCCCGGGAGAGGGGCCAAGCGGCGAAACAGGGGATTCGAGCGAGCATGGCTGCTCGCCTGTTGAGCGGCATCCCGATGCAACGGGATGCGCGCACTGCAAGTGAGGGCGCTTTCAACTGATTTGAACCCAGGCTTGACCCGGGTTTTCGAACACTCAAGGAGAACCCATGAACATCACCATCCTCGACGACTACACCGACACCGTGCGCAACCTGCCGTGCTTTGCAAAAGTCGCTGGCCACAACATCAAGATCTGGACCGACCATACAAAGGACACCGACATCCTCGCCGAGCGGCTGAAGGACACCGAGGTGCTGATCACCATTCGCGAGCGCACGCCGATCCGCACCCCGCTGCTGGAGCGTCTGCCCAAACTCAAGCTCATCAGCGCACGCGGCGACTATCCGCACATCGATGTCGATACCTGTACCAAGCGCGGCGTGCTGCTCTGCGCCAGCCAGCACAAGGGTGAGCCCAACCAGTCCACCGCCGAACTCGCCTGGGGGCTGATGATCGCCGCCATGCGGCGCATCCCGCAGCAGATGCAGCAGTTGAAGGCCGGCAACTGGCAGACCGAAGTCGGCCGCGGCATGAAGGGCAAGACGCTGGGCATCTACGGCTACGGCAAGATCGGCGCCGTGGTGGCCGGTTATGGCAAGGCCTTCGGCATGAAGGTGGTGGTGCTGTCGCGCGAAGGGTCCACGAAGCAGGCGATTGCCGATGGCCATGTCGCCGCCAGAAGCAAGGAAGCCTTCTTCGAGGAATGCGATGTCATCACGCTGCAGATGCGCCTGCGCGACGCCACCCGCGGCATTGTCTCCGCTGCAGACCTCGCGCGCATGAAGCCCTCCGCGTTGATCGTCAACACCAGTCGCGCCGGCCTCATCGCCCCCGGCGCGCTGCTAGAAGCCCTGAACAAGAGCCGTCCCGGCATGGCCGCGATTGACGTGTTCGACGAAGAGCCACTGAAGGATTCAAAGCACCCGCTCATCAACCACCCGAACATGACCTGCACCCCGCACCTGGGGTATGTGGAGTACGACTCCTACGAAGTCCTGTTCGGCGGCGTGTTCGACCAGATCAACGCCTTCATCGCCGGCAAACCCCTGAACGCCGTCAATCCGGAAGCGTTCAAGGCAACTGCGTAACGGATTTTCTTCCTCACAAGGCAAATCCCCCCTGTCCCCCCTTTGACAAGGGGGAGACCCTGCGTTCAGCAGATCTGGTTTACCCCCTTGTCAAAGGGGTGAGACAGGGAATTCGAGCAGCATGCTGCTCGCCTGTCGAACGGCCTTCCGATGCAACGGAAGGCGCGGCCTGCAAGGCCGAAGAGCCGAAGGCTCGCCGGGGGATTTGCCTCTGCCTTGCCTGTCATTCCTCTCCCGCGAAGCGAGTGAGGGCCAGGGAGGAGGCCAGTTTTGTTCACGCCCGAACATGAAAAAGCGACCCCATGGACGTATTTCAAGTCACTCGCCGGCCGCAACGAAAAGACACATTATTATCAAAAACATATGATAGTCTATGTTTAAAGCATATTTACGATAGAATTAATATCATCTATAAAAAGAAATATTCCCCACTTCCGACCCGGGAGTACAGTTGTGCATTCTCCGATCTGTCTTGGTATCTAACTAAATCCAATGCCCAACCTGTCTAAAGGCGAGTTTGTCGGAATTTTTATTTCAGATTTGGAAGCAAGTACATGACTCTGTTTTTTAAAGACATGCCGAGATACGAAAAGGCGATTTTAAACTCGCCTTTTAGGGCATCTATATCAAGTTAGGCGTCAATGGTTGCCGCGAATCACGTACAGTCGCGTCGCAAGCCGGTGAATGCATACGCTGATCTTCTCGTATGCGGTTTGCTGGAATCACCAATTCGCAGCCGAGCCTTCGAACAGATCGCATCTCGCAAGGAGCAATCATGAAGAAACGGCATCTCTTTACCCTGCTACTCGCGATCCCGTTCATCCCCCTCGCGATCGCCGCGGCGCCCCCGCCTACTGTCAAGGCACCGCAGACCGACGCGCCGGCGCGCGTGCTTTTCGTCGGCAATAGCTACTTCTACTACGGCGACAGTCTGCACAACCACGTGCAACGCCTTGTCACCGCTGCCGATCCCGCCCTCGAAGGGAAGCTCAGGTACAAGTCTGCGACCATAGGTGGCGCTGAGCTGGCTCATCACGACATCGACTACCTGACGCGGCCCGGTCGCATCGGCGTGAAG
>CAMCYY010000141.1 GCA_945885335.1 Bordetella parapertussis | reverse complement strand
TGAATTCCCCGGCCAGTTTTTCGTAAAAATCAGGCGGTGTAGGAAAAAAACCAGGTTTGGGAACACCGACCAGCGCCACGGCAATGCCACGTGCCTTTGCCATCCTGATCATCGCGCGCAGATTTTCCGCCGCCTGTGATTCATCGAGTTTGCGCAACAAATCGTTGCCGCCATGGCACAGGATAAGAAGCCTTGGCTGAACTTCGTCCAGTATGCCCGGCAGTCGTGCCAGGCCGGTTGCAGTGACTTCTCCGGGAACGCCGCGGTTATCCACCTTGCGGCCAATCAGTTTTTCCAGTGTTGCCGGGTAGCTTTCGTGCGCTTGTGCGCCAGTGCCGAATGTAAGGCTGTCACCGAAGGCGAGAATGACCGCATCGGTCGCAAGACGCTCGGTCTGGGGTGTCGATCTGCCGCATGCGGTCAGCAGAGGTGACAGGATCGCAAGGAGCAGCAGTGCCCGACGGTTCATGCATCCGGACCAGGACCAGGAATGGTCTGGCATTCCAGGAATATTCGCGCGCGGCATTGCTTGCAGATGGAGCGGTCCAGGCGCATGAATACGCCATTGAAAGCCTCGCTCTTGCCGCGGAATACGTGGTCCTTGCCGATGTCGCGCATGTAGCCGCCGCGCTGCAGAATGTCCTCCACGGGCTTGCGCGGACTGTAAAGATACAGGCCTCCACCCAAAGCGTTGCGTCGAATCGCTTCCCGGCCAATCAGGTCGGCGCCGGCCATATCCACGAAGTTGATGCTCTTGGACATCAACAGCAGGTGCTTCTGATCGGACGAGTGCCGTCGCAATTGGTCGAAATGATCCTCGACATGGCTGCATGCGCCAAAATAGATTGATCCCTCTATGCGCAGGATTTTCATCTGTGGGCATTCCTGCAGGCTCTTGTCCACCTCCGCCATGTTGCGTCCGGGACGTCGTGGGTCAGGCACCAGACTGCGCAAACTGGGGTGCGAGGTGCGGTTCAGGTACATGACCAGCGATGCGGCGACGCCTGCGAGAATGGCAATCTCCAGGTTGAGCGTCAGGGTCGCAAGGAAGGTCGCCGCGAGCACGGCCAGATCGTTGCGCGCGGTCTGCGCGGCACGGCGCAGGTAGGGCCAGTTGATCATGCCCATTGCTGCCAGCATGAGCACGCCGGCGATGACGGCTACCGGCAAATAGGCCAGCAAAGGCGCAACAGCGAGAAGTGTGACGATCAGCAGCAGTGCGGCGAAGATGGCCGACATCGGAGAGCGCGCACCGGACTCGTAGTTGATGGCGCAACGGTTCAGGGAGGCGCTGGAAGGGTAAGCCGAGAAAAAGCTGCCTGCGATGTTGGCCAGCCCGTAGCCGATGAATTCCTGATTGTTGTTCAGTCGCTGTCCGGATTTCAAGGCAATGGCCCGCGCGATCGAGATGCCCTGGGTGAGCGATACGATGGCGACGGCGAATGCCCCGCCCAGCAGCATGCGCAGCGTATCCGGAGAAAAATCTGGCTGTGACAGCGGCGGGAACACGCTGGGGATCGGCCCCAAAGTGATGATGCCGGTCTGGTCTGCGCCGAGAATTGCATTGAGCGCAGATGCAATCAGGCTACCGGCGATGGTAGCGGTCAGCATGGCCGGCAGGCGCAGTTTCAGGCTGCGCGAAGCGATACCTGCAGCGATAGTGCTAGCAGTTGCAACCACAACCCATGGTTTGGTCTGATCGATGTTCTCGAAGGTCGCCACCACCAGATTCATGAAGCCTGACACCGCCGGCATATCGATACCGAGGGCGTTGCGCAACTGGCTGCCCGCAATCAGCACTGCAAGGGCCCCGGTAAAGCCCACGATCACCGCATCTGACATGAAATTGACCAGCGTGCCCATGCGCAAAAGGCCCAGAGCCAGCATCATTACGCCGGTGATAAGCGACAGTGTCAATGCAAGGCTGATGTACTCCGGAGACCCCGGCACGGCCAGTGGCGACAACGCCGCGAACACCATCAGCGATACAGAATTTGCGGGGCCGATGACAGAATGAAGCGACGATCCGAACAGTGCAGCCATGACGGTCGGGACCATCGCGGTGTAAAGCCCGTATTCGGGGGGGAGGCCTGCCAGCATGGCGAAGGCCATTCCCTGGGGCAGTACCACCAGCGCCCCGACAAGCCCGGCCATGGCATCGGCGCGCAGGGCGTTGCCTTTGACCGCAGGCCACCAATTCAGAAAAGGAAAAAAGCGGTTCATGAAGACGATGCCGTGTCGCAGTAGGTCGTTCGCGAAATGGCATTGTATACATGTCCCGCCCGCTTTCGATTCACGAGCCTGCGGTGCAGGGGAAGACTCTTTGAATGACTCTTCAAGGTACTGGAGCGCAGCAGGCGGGGAAACAGGGCTGCAAACCCGGGCGTCGGTGGAATGCCCGTGACCCGGACTGCGCGCGAAGTTTGCGCTGGCAGCAGTCTTTTTTGGGGTTTCGCAATGCGGAATGGAGGTGACCGGTTTGACGCGGCACCACCCTGACCCATACCATGCCTTCGCCAGCCAACCCGGCCCGGCACCATGTCATCCTGCGAGCCATGCCCAAGTTCTGCGCCAATCTCAGCATGCTATTCACGGAATCCGCGTTCCCGGAGCGGTTCGATGCTGCCGCACGCGTTGGATTTCGCGGTGTTGAATTCCAGTTTCCCTATGGTTTCGACAAGTCCCTGCTGGCGGAAAGCGCGCAGCGCGCTGGTGTCGAGGTCGTGTTGTTCAATCTGCCACCGGGGGACTGGGAGAAGGGCGAGCGGGGCATGGCCTGCCTGCCCTCGAGAATGTCGGAATTTCGCGACAGCGTTGGCCGGGCCATCGAGTATGCCTCGGCGCTCGGTTGTCGCAAGCTCAATATGCTGTCCGGTGTTGTTGCCGAATCCATGCGAAAACTGCCACCGGAACGCCTGCGCGAGACCTTTGTCTCCAACCTGCGCTACGCAGCGAGCGAACTTGGTCGCCACGGCATGATGCTGGTGTTGGAGCCGATCAGCACGCGTGCTATTCCCGGGTTCTACCTGCAGCACACGGCGCAGGCACTGGCCCTCATCGATGAGGCGGCAACCAGTAACGCCTTTGTCCAGTACGACATGTTCCATATGCAGGTGATGGAAGGCGATCTGGCGCAGACCATTGAAACGAACCTGCCGCGCATCGGGCACATGCAGTTTGCCGACAACCCCGGCCGCCACGAACCGGGTACCGGCGAAATCAACTACGGCTTCCTGTTTGGGCACATCGACCGCCTCGGCTACGAGGGCTGGATCGGTGCGGAATACACCCCCTCGGGTGATACCGCCGCAAGCCTGGCCTGGCTGCAGCCCTGGCTCGATAAGCAACCACCGCTGACTTCAGTCGCAGTGCCATGAACGTGCGCGCTGAACGCATCGATTTCATCCGCCAAGCCGAAGTGGTGGCGCGCCTTGGCGCAGTGCTGCCGCGCGCGGCGGTGCTGTACCAAAGCGAAGATACGCGACCCTATGAATGCGACGGCCTGTCCGCCTATCGCCAGCTGCCCATGGTGGTGGCGCTGCCTGCCGACGAAGCACAGGTCCAGGCAGTGATGCGCATCTGCCATGAGCTGCAGGTGCCGGTGGTGGCGCGCGGTGCCGGCACGGGCCTCTCCGGTGGTGCGCTGCCGATGGGTGATGGTGTGCTGTTGTCGCTGGCGAAAATGAAAAAAATACTCGCCGTCGATCCGGTGGCGCGCATCGCACGCTTGCAGCCAGGCGTGCGCAATGCCGCGATCTCCGAGGCGGCCGCGCCCTACGGCCTGTATTACGCGCCTGATCCTTCTTCACAGATTGCCTGCACCATCGGCGGCAATGTCGCGGAAAACTCCGGCGGCGTGCACTGCGTGAAATACGGCCTTACCGTGCACAATGTCATGCGCGTGCGTGGGTTGACTGCGGAGGGTGAACGGGTGGAGTTTGGCTCCGAAGCGCCGGATGCGGCCGGCTATGACCTGCTGGCGCTGGCGATTGGCAGTGAAGGCATGCTGGCAGTCACAACCGAGGTCAGCGTGCGCCTGATCCCGAAGCCGGAAACCGCCTGTTGCATCATGGCTTCGTTCGATGACGTCGAAAAAGCCGGCAATGCGGTCGCTGACGTGATTGGCGCGGGCATCATCCCGGCCGGCCTTGAAATGATGGACAGGCCCGCCACGCATGCCGTCGAGCAGTTCGTGCACGCCGGCTACGACCTTGATGCCGCGGCTTTGCTGTTGTGCGAGTCAGACGGTACGGCGGAAGAGGTGCACGAGGAAGTCGCGCGCATGAGCGAGGTGCTGCGGGCTTCGGGTGCCACCAGCATACGCGTGTCGCAGAATGAAGCCGAGCGCCTGAAATTCTGGGCTGGGCGCAAGGCCGCCTTTCCTGCGGTGGGGCGCATCTCGCCCGATTACTACTGCATGGATGGCACCATCCCGCGCCGGCGCCTGGGCGAAATCCTGCGCTTCATCGCCGCCATGGAGGCGAAGTACGGCCTGCGTTGCCCGAACGTGTTCCATGCCGGCGACGGCAATCTGCATCCGCTCATCCTGTTTGATGCCAACAATCCAGACGAACTGGCGCGCACCGAGGCGTTTGCGGGCGAGGTGCTGGAGAAGTGTGTCGAGGTCGGCGGCACCATCACCGGTGAGCACGGCGTCGGCATCGAGAAGATCAACCAGATGTGCACGCAGTTTGCGCCTCTGGAGCTGGCACTCTTTCGCGGCGTGAAGACCGCGTTCGATCCGGACGGCCTGCTCAATCCGGGCAAGAACATCCCGACGCTGCATCGCTGCGCCGAGTACGGGCGCATGCATGTCAAAGGGGGTGCTGAAGGAGACAAGCGTCCGCATTCGGAGTTGCCGCGCTTCTGAGCGCGATTCCCGGATCATGACCGACGTCATCACACGCTTTACCGACAGTGTCCGCGCAGCGTCAGCCGCGCGATCACCGCTCTGCATTCGTGGCAGCGGCAGCAAGGACTTCTACGGCAATGCCTGTGCGGGCGATCTGCTCGACACCCGCACGCATGCCGGCATTGTCGATTACGAACCTTCCGAACTCGTGGTAACGGCACGCTGCGGCACCCCGCTGTCAGAGCTTGAAGCGGCGCTGGCGGCAAAGGGCCAGATGCTGGCCTTCGAGCCGCCGCATTTCGGCGCTGGCGCCACCGTAGGCGGCATGCTGGCTGCCGGCCTGTCCGGCCCGCGTCGCCAGGCCGCAGGTCCTTTGCGCGATTTCGTACTGGGCATGAAGGTGATGGACGGGCGCGGCGACGTGCTGAGCTTTGGCGGCCGCGTCATGAAAAACGTTGCGGGCTACGACGTATCGCGGCTCATGGCCGGATCGCTGGGCACGCTGGGCCTGATCCTCGAGGCATCCCTGAAGACACTGCCCATGCCGGTGATGGAGGCCACGCTGCGTTTTGAGCTGCCCGAGGAGAGGGCGATCGAGACGCTCAATCGCTGGGGCGGCCAGCCGTTGCCGCTGTCTGCCAGCGCATGGCATGGCAATGAGTTGCATGTGCGGCTCTCCGGTGCGGCTGCCGCGGTCAGCGCGGCGCTTGCGAAGCTGGGCGGCGAGCGTCTGGGAGATGATGAGGCAGGACAAGTCTGGGCCGATCTGCGCGATCAGACCCATCCCTTTTTTCAGGGGGGGGCGCCGCTGTGGCGCCTCGCCGTGCCGTCCACGCTGCCTTCACCGGCGCTCGAGGCTCTCCCCGGACATCGCTTGGTGGAGTGGGGCGGTGGACTCCGATGGCTTGCCACGCATGCCGACGCGCAGGCCGTGCGCGATGCCGCATCGAAGGCCGGTGGCCATGCCACGCTGTTCCGCGGCACGGATAAATCCTGCGGCACCTTCCATCCGCTGCCGCCCGCAATGATGACCCTGCACCGCCGGCTGAAGCTGAGCTTCGACCCGCAGGGCGTTTTCAATCCCGGCCGCCTGTATGCCGGACTCTGATCAATGAGCGCAATCAATTCTGTCATTCCGAGCAAAGCGAGGAATCTGCTTTTGAACAACAGCAGATTCCTCGCTTTGCAGCCTCGGAATGACAGTTATTAGAGGTATTGGTGCAAACCTCACTGGCCGACTTCATCCGCGACACGCCCGAAGGCAGGGAGGCCGACGCGATCCTGCGCAAGTGCGTGCACTGCGGCTTCTGCAATGCCACCTGTCCGACCTACCAGCTGCTGGGTGATGAACTGGACGGGCCGCGCGGCCGCATTTATCTCATCAAGCAGGCGCTGGAAGGTGTGCCGGTCACTGCCAGCACCCAGCTGCATCTGGATCGTTGTCTGACCTGCCGAGCCTGTGAAACGACCTGTCCCTCCGGCGTGGAGTACGGGCGCCTGGCCGACATTGGCCGCGCCGTGGTGGCTGACAAGGTGAGTCGCAGTGCCGGCAGCAGTTTCATGCGTCGTGCGCTGGGCGCGGTGCTGCCGCGACCCTGGCTGTTTCGTTCCCTGCTGGCGCTGGGGAGATTGTTCCGTCCGTTATTGCCGGCATTTCTGGCGAAAAAAGTTCCGCTGTCTGCACCTGCGGCGGGTACATGGCCTGCATCACGCCACGCGCGGCGCATGCTGGTCCTCGCGGGCTGCGTGCAGCCTGCACTGGCGCCCGCAACGAATGCCTCTGCTGCGCGCATCCTCGACCGCCTCGGCATTGCGCTGATCGAGGCCCCGGGCGCAGGCTGCTGCGGCGCGCTGCGCCATCACCTCGATGACCAGCAGGGTGGCCTGGCCGACATGCGCCGCCTGATCGATGCCTGGTGGCCACAGGTTGAGCGTGGTGAAATTGAGGCGATTGTCATGACAGCCAGTGGTTGTGGTGCGATGGTGAAAGAATATGGCCACTTGCTGGCGCATGACCCCGACTACCGTGACAGGGCCGCGAAAATCAGTGCCATGACACGCGATCTTGGCGAGGTGCTGGTCGCTGAAAGCGCCGCGCTGGAGGTGTTGCTCAAGAAGGTGGGTGCGGCAAAGCAGAGGATTGCCTACCATCCACCCTGCACACTGCAGCATGGCCAGAAGCTGCGCGGCGGCATCGAGTCGTTGCTGCGCGCGGCGGGCTTTGAACTAACGGCGGTGCCAGACTCACACATGTGTTGCGGATCAGCGGGAACCTATTCCATCCTGCAGCCAGAGCTTTCGATGCAATTGCAACAGAACAAACTGCTGGCACTGCAGTCCGATTCCCCCGCTTGCATTCTTACCGCCAACATCGGTTGCCAGAGCCACCTCGGCAGTGCCAGTGCGGTTCCGGTGTACCACTGGATTACCGCATTGGAAGACCGGCTATCCTGAATTTCAGAATAATATGATCAATTCTATAAAGATACCTATATTTCAAGCCTTTTAAGGCTGAAAATATTATCAAGATAAAAAAGACTCAAGAAGCGTTTTGCAGATTTATTGGCGCTCACGAAGCCGCGTGTAGTGTAGCGGCCCGCCGCGGAAAGGCGCAAAGCCAGTGCCGAAAATCAGCCCGGCATCGGCGAGGTCGGCATCGGCGACGATGCCTTCGGCGACCACGGCATGTGCTTCGCGGAGGTAGGGGGCGATGAGCCGCTCGGTGAGTTCCGCCGTCACCTGTTGCGCCTGTCCCTTCTGCGGTTTGCCGTTTTTCCACACATAGAATCCGCGGCCGGTTTTCTTGCCGAAATCCCTGGCATCGAACAGGGCTTTCAGGCGATGCGGCGGCTCGACGCCCGGAGCGAGCTCATGGCCCACCGCCATGCAGATATCAAGGCCCACCACGTCGGCCAGCTCGATCGGCCCCATGGGCATGCCGAATTCCTCCATGGCGCGGTCCAGCGTCTCGGGGGCGATGCCCTCATCCACCATGCGAAAAGCCTGCTGCATGTAGGGACCGAGCACGCGGTTGACCAGAAAGCCGGGTGAGTCCTTTACCGGCAGCGGCAGCTTGTCGATCTGGCGCACGAAGGCGGCGGCCTTTGCCGCAGTGTCGGCATGCGTCGTCGTGCCCGACACCACTTCCACCAGCTGCATCTGTGCCACCGGATTGAAAAAATGGATGCCGACCAGGCGCGACGGATCGCGGAAGTTCACGCCGATATCAGCGAGTTTCAGACTGGAAGTGTTGCTGGCAAGGATGGCATCGGGTTTT
>CAMCYY010000140.1 GCA_945885335.1 Bordetella parapertussis | reverse complement strand
AAGCCATGCCTAAAATCTACGAGGCGCTGACGCTGCTCCCCAGCGAAACGAACAAGCTGGTCGAACAGGGACTGACATTCGAAGTGCAGCAGCAGCTCGGCGACGGCGTGGTGCGCACCATTGCACTGGGCTCCACCGACGGCCTGCAGCGCGGCATGGGCGTTGCCCCGATGGGTGTGCCGATCTCGGTGCCGGTCGGTTCCGGCACGCTGGGTCGCGTGATGGATGTGCTGGGTCGTCCGATCGACGAGCGTGGCCCCATCGAAGGCAATGAGCGCCGCGCCATTCACCAGCCCGCACCGAAATTTGACGAACTCTCCCCTTCGGTGGAGCTGCTCGAAACCGGCATCAAGGTTATCGATCTGATCTGCCCGTTCGCCAAGGGCGGCAAGATCGGCCTGTTCGGCGGCGCCGGTGTCGGCAAGACCGTGAACATGCTGGAACTGATCAACAACATCGCCAAGGCGCGCGCCGGTTTGTCCGTGTTCGCAGGCGTGGGCGAGCGCACTCGTGAAGGCAATGACTTCTATCACGAAATGTCGGACGCCGGCGTTATCAACCAGGAAGACCTGTCCAAGTCCAAAGTGGCGATGGTGTTCGGCCAGATGAACGAGCCGCCCGGCAACCGCTTGCGCGTGGCGCTGTCCGGCCTGACCATGGCCGAGAAGTTCCGCGACGAAGGCAAGGACATCCTGTTCTTCGTCGACAACATCTACCGCTACACCCTGGCCGGTACCGAAGTATCCGCGCTGCTGGGTCGTATGCCTTCGGCCGTGGGTTACCAGCCGACGCTGGCCGAGGAAATGGGCAAGCTGCAGGAGCGCATCACCTCGACGAAGGTGGGTTCCATCACGTCGATCCAGGCCGTGTACGTGCCTGCCGATGACCTGACCGACCCGTCGCCCGCCACCACCTTCGCCCACCTGGACGCAACCGTGGTGCTGTCGCGTGACATCGCTTCGCTCGGTATCTACCCCGCGGTGGATCCGCTGGACTCGACGTCCCGCCAGGTTGATCCGAACACGATTGGTGAAGAGCACTACAACGTGACGCGCCGCGTGCAGGCCACGCTGCAACGCTACAAGGAACTGCGTGACATTATCGCCATTCTTGGCATGGACGAGCTCTCGCCCGAGGACAAGGTGGCCGTGGCCCGTGCGCGGAAAATCCAGCGCTTCCTGTCGCAGCCTTTCCACGTTGCTGAAGTGTTCACCGGTTCCCCGGGCAAGTACGTGTCCCTGGCCGAAACCATCCGCGGCTTCAAGATGATTGTCGACGGCGAGTGCGATGCACTGCCCGAGCAGGCCTTCTACATGGTCGGCACCATCGACGAAGCCATCGAAAAGGCCAAGACGCTGTAGTAAGCGTCATTAGAGGAACAGCCCATGTCCACCATACACGTTGACGTCGTCAGTGCCGAGCAGAGCATCTTCTCGGGTGAGGCGAAGTTTGTGGTGCTGCCCGGTGAAGTTGGCGAACTGGGCATCTATCCCCAGCACACGCCGCTGATCTCGCGCATCAAGCCGGGCACCGTGCGCATCCAGCGGGCTGACACCGATGAGGAAGAGCTGGTGTTTGTTGCCGGCGGCATCCTCGAAGTGCAGCCGGGCGTTGTGACCGTGCTGGCCGATACGGCTATCCGCGGCCACGACCTGGACGAAGCCAAAGCCACTGCCGCCCTCAAGGCTGCTGAAGAAGCCCGCGCCAATGCCAAGTCCGATGTGGATTTCGCCAAGGCTACTTCCGAGTTCGCCATCATGGCGGCGCAGATTGCCGCCATCCGGAAGCTGCGCGGAAAATAGCGCTTCAGAGGCGTATTTCTGCAGTTACACCGTTGCGGATACCCTCGCAGCGGCAAAAAGGCGGCCACAAGCCGCCTTTTTTATTTTTGACGCTCCAGGGTGCACGCTAGAAATCAAGGTGCTTCAATCGGTGGGGACAATTTTGTTTATCCACCGATTACACCTCTTCCAACCCGATCACAAGACGCCGCCCCAGCACACTGACTGCGTCAGCGATACGCGGGAGCTTCGATCCGTAGTACGGGTCGAGCAGGCGGCGGACTTCTTTTTCATCAACGCCCAGCCGCTTGGCCAGTTGCGTCTTGCTGATGCCGGCATCGCGCATGGCGACATACAGCGCCGCTTTTGCCGTCGTTCCCGCAGGTGGCGCGACCAGATGTTCGCGGCGTTTGGCCGGGCTGGGTTCGGGGAAGTCCACGCCTTCGATCATGTAGGTTGCGAACACTTCATCCATTGCGTCCGCGGCCTGGGCGAGCGCGTCTTGTTCGTCGTCGCCTTGAGTGATCAGCTGCGGCAGATCACGACACGTTACGACGTATCCCCCTTCTTTGGCTGAAGTCAGTAATACGGGATACTGAAATCGTTTCATGACACCCTTTCACAAATCGCCTGGTTCAATGCCGAGTTGTTCGCACATCGCGTGGAAAGTGCCGGTTTTCAACTCGTCCTTCGGGTTGCGAACAACGGTAAAGGTTCTTCCGTAATACAGCGTCTGGTGGCTGCCCCTTCCCCGGGAAGCATTCAGCGAAACGCTCGCACCACGGAATTTTCCGAGCCGCTTCACTTTCCGGATGAACTCGTTTCCCGTCATTGAAGATTTTCGGACGAAAACGTCCGGAAGTAAAGAGGTTCGAATCGTGCGGAATAGGGTGTCATGCGAAGTGCCTCGTTGATCCTGATCCCGTCGTCTGCTTCCCGAACATCGCCCGATACGCCGCCTGCCGCATCTCCGCCGAACGCCCCAGCGCGCAGTAATGCGCATGCGGCGTGATCAGCGCGTTTTCCTCTCCCAGCGCGTTGGCACGAAAGCTGGACCAGCGGTAGGCCTGTGGCTGTCTGGCCAAGCCTGCATTCACCGGGTTCAGTTCGATGTAGCGCATGCAGGCGAGCAGGTATTGCCTGATGTGAACGGGGGTGGTCTTGAAGTCCTTCTCCCAAACCGGTGCGTCGTGTTCGTAGGTCTCCCTGATGTAGCGCTCATGGTGTTCCGCCAGGGCGGCCATCAGGCCGGTTGCGCTGTCCCGACGCGACGGTGTCAGCAGAAGGTGCACGTGATTGCCCATCAGCGCATAGGCGTGTAAGGCACAGCCGGCGTCGATGGCTTCCCGTCCCAGCATGCGCAGGTAGGCCAGCCGGTCCTCCGTGCAGGAAAAGCACGCCGCCCGTCTTTGCCCGCGCTGAACAACGTGCAGCGAATGACCGGGGAGATGGGAATGCCGCAAAAGTGGCATGAAACTCACCGCGATGGCAGGAAATCAGGTCAACGGCGCATCCCCACGGCAGGTTGACGCAATGATGCTTTGCATCAGCCGAACCATTGCAGTCCGCAATGGGCGCAATTGCTGCCAATTGAGCCGGAGAACCTGCGAACAAGGTAACATTGCCGCTCTGCTTCGGGCCCGAATTTCACGGGGTAACTTCGGAGCTAAAAGAGCCGTCCCGGTGACGCAATCAACACTGCACAAGGAGAGACCATGTCTTCACGCATTACCAATCTTCCCAACACACTTGCCACCCTATGCATGCTCGCCGCCAGCCCGTTCGCGCTGGCCCAGAACGTCGACAGCTTCCCGAACAAGCCGATGAGGATCATCATCCCCTTCGCCCCCGGCGGTGGTACCGACATCACCGGCCGCACCGTTGCAGCCGAAATGCAGAAGTCCTGGGGGCAGCCGGTTGTTGCCGACAATCAGGCCGGTGCCAATGGCACCATCGGCATTGCCCAGGGTGTCAAGGCCGTCCCTGATGGCTACACGCTGATCCTGATTTCCGCCAGTTCCCTGATCAACCAGTATGTGCTGCCCAGCGTCCCTTACAACCTGCTGCGCGATTTCGCGCCGCTGTCGCAACTCACGGCACAACCCTATGCGCTGGTGGTCAATCCTGCCGTACCCGCCAAGAACCTGAAGGAACTGGTTGCCTACGCCAAGGCCAATCCGGGCAAGCTGAACTACGGTTCCTCCGGCATCGGTGGCACCAGCCATCTGTCGGGTGCGCTGTTTGCGCAATTGGCCGGCATTCAGATTACGCACGTACCGTACAAAGGCGGCAATCCGGCCATGGTGGACGTGATCGGCGGCAACATCCAGATGCTCTACTCCACGCTGCTCCAGGCCGGCCCGCATCTGAAGAGCGGCAAGCTGCGGGTTCTGGCCGTGAGCACGGCCACGCGCGCCCCGGCCGCGCCCGACGTGCCGACCATGTCCGAAGCCGGCGTTCCGGGTTATGAAGTGGCGCCCTGGTACGGCCTGATACTCCCCGGCAAAACACCGCAGCCCATCATCGGCAAACTGAACAAGGAAGTGGCTCGCATCATGCAGTCCCCCGAAGTCGCGCCCAAGCTGGCGGCTGATGGTTCCCAGGGCGTAGGCGGTACGCCTGAAGCCTTTGCCAAGCTGCTCAAGGCGGAAGACGCCAAATGGGCCAAGCTGGTGAAGGAAATCGGCCTCAGGTCCGAATAACACAGGAGAGCACCATGCCGCTCGCACTGGAACTTGCACGGCGTATCAACGCCACCCGTTTCGAAGACCTGCCGGCAGACGCCGTGCACTGGGCCCGTGTCGGCATCCTCGACACCGTCGGCGTTACGTTGGCCGGCAGCGATTACGATGGCGCGCGCATCCTTGCCGAAGCGCTCGCCCCGGCTTCCGGTCCGTCCTTGGTGTTTGGTGGTGCGCAACACGTCGCCGTACTCGATGCCGCCTACATCAACGGCATTGCCTCGCATGCGCTCGACTTCGACGACTGCAACAATACGCTGGGGGGGCACCCCTCGGCGCCGGTGCTGTCGGCGCTGTTTGCGCTTGCCGATCAGCTCGGTGCGAACGGCAAGCCTGTGGACGGCCGCGAGTTCATAGCTGCCTACGTCGCCGGCTTCGAGACAGAGTGCAAGATTTCCATGGGCGTAAACATGTACCAGTACACCCGGGGCTGGCATCCCACCGCCACCCTGGGCGTATTTGGCGCTGCAGCAGCCTGTGCCCGGCTGATGAAACTGAGTGATGACCAGATCGCAACTGCACTGTGCGTGGCGGCCTCCTTTTCATCCGGTATCAAATCAAACTTCGGCAGCATGACCAAGCCGCTGCATGTCGGCCACGCTGCGCGCAACGGCCTGCTGGCGGCGCAACTGGCGCGCGGCGGTTTCACCGCCAACCCCAATGCCTTCGAGGAAAAGCAGGGTTACCTCGACGTGTTCAACGGCAAGGGCAATTACGACACCGATAAAATCCTGCCCTCCTGGGGTCAGCCCTGGGACATCGTCCAGCCGGGCATTGCGATCAAGAGCTATCCCTGTTGCGGCAGCACCCATCCGGCGATCGACGTCATGCTCACTCTCGCGCAGCAACATGACCTGAAGCCTGATCAGGTGGAGCGCGTCGATTCCTGGACCCACACCCGCCGCCTCGAACACACGAACCGGCCCGATCCGCGCACCGAGACCGACGCCAAGTTCAGCGTGCAGTACTGCCTCGCGCGCGCCCTGGCTGATCGCAAGGTCGTGATCGACCATTTCGAGGGCGATGCCTACAAGGATGTGCGCATCCGCAACATCCTGCCGCGCATCCATGCCGCGCCATACACCACGGCGCAGTTCCACGAGGACAACCACTTCGGCGCCGAAGTGAAGATCACCCTGAAGGATGGCCGCGTCCTGAGCGGCAAGGTCGATCAGTGTTTCGGCCGCACTTCGGAGGTGCCGCTGCCGCCGGAACTCCTCAAGGACAAGTTCATCAACTGTGCCATTGCCGTGCTGCCCGATGCGCAGGCCGAAGCGCTATACAAGGCGATCATGGCGTTCGAGAAAACGCGCGACCTGCGCGATCTCAGCGCGCTCATCGCCGTGCCGTCGCGGGTTGCCGGGCGTCCGGCTGTTGCAGCTTGAATATTATCAAATTGGACATCCACTCGTTGATTATAAATTGTCAATGAATAAATTGTTATCACATCATTTCGATGCGGTTCGGCGTGTTCGCTGAACCGGTTGCTTTGAACATCCGGTAAGCAATACCGTGAACACCTCCACCGTGCCAGGGAGCCGCGCATGACAATCTCCAACGAACATCTTGCCGAGCTGCTGTCGGGCATTGCCCGCGCGCAGCAGGCCATTGTCGATGCCGTCGAGCGTGCCGAGCCCGGCTGGCGCAGCACCCACCTCGTGCCCATGCTCAACGTGGCCGCGAATATGCGCTCGCCGGAGCCGCGCATGGTTGATCTGGCCTCGCGTATCCTCCTGCGCTATCAGGGCAAGGTGCCGCCGGATTCGGCAGTAATCGTTGCTGACCTGGAACGATTGCTTGCGCTGCCGCCGCAAAGCGCCGCGGCTGACCCCACCGCGCCTGCGCCGCTACCGCCGGCAGTTGCCCGTGCCGTGGCCAAGGCTGCCGCCGCTGCGGGTGGCGCAGCCCCGGTACCTGCTGCCCCGAGGCCGGCGCCCGCCGCCGCGCCCGCGCCCGTTCCGGCTCTCGCTGCAGCCGCGGACGAGAATCTCGATTTCAGCAAGCCTTCCTGAACTCGGATTTGGGGGAACCCCACCCTCGCCACGCTTTGCAACGTTACGACCTGGCCATCATTGGTGGCGGCATCAACGGCACCGGCATTGCGCGGGACGCCGCAGGGCGCGGCCTGTCCGTGCTGCTGGTCGAGCAGAACGATCTGGCGTCTGCCACCTCATCGGCCAGCACCAAGCTCATCCACGGTGGCCTGAGGTATCTGGAACACTTCGAATTCCGCCTCGTATCCGAGGCACTGGCCGAGCGCGAGGCGCTGCTCGCCATCGCCCCGCACCTCATCTGGCCGCAGGAGTTCGTGCTGCCGCATGAACCGCATCTGCGTCCGGCGTGGATGATCCGCAGTGGGCTGTTTCTCTATGACCATCTGGGCCGCGGGCGCCTGGCATTGCGCGGCGGGCGTTCAAGTCTGCCAAAGTCGCGCCGTGTCACGCTGGCCGACGACGGCTATGGCGCCGGGCTGAAGCCTGAGTTCGCCAGCGGCTTTTCCTATTACGACTGCTGGGTGGACGATGCACGCCTGGTGGTGGCGAATGCCCGCTCCGCCGCGGCACGCGGCGCACGCATCCTGCCGCGCACCCGACTCACCGCCGCGAAACGGAATGCTGACAGCTGGACGCTGACGCTCGAAGACCCCGCCGGCCGCAATGAACGCGAGGCTATGGCGCGCGTGCTCATCAACGCCGCTGGCCCCTGGGTGAAAGGGCTGCTGGACCGTGAAATCGGTGTTGAAACCAACGCCGCGATACGCCTCGTCAAAGGCAGCCACATTGTCGTGCCGCGCATCCATGAAAAGCGCCATGCCTACATCCTGCAGAACCCGGACCGGCGCATCATTTTCATGATTCCCTATGAGCGGGAGTTCACGCTTATCGGTACCACTGACGTACAGGCACGCGCCGATGCTGAAAACGAATACACGCATCCGGAGGCCAGTTCCGGCGAAATCGCCTACCTGTGCGAATCGGCCAGCCGCTACAGCGCGCGACCCATCACGCCGCAGGACGTGGTGTGGAGCTACAGCGGCGTGCGCGCCCTGTACGACGATGGCAAGACCGATCCGTCCGCGGTGACGCGCGACTATCACCTGCTGCTCGATGCTGGCGAAAACGGCCGCGCGCCGCCACTGCTATCGGTGTTCGGCGGCAAGATCACCACCTATCGGCGCCTTGCCGAGCACGCGCTGAAAGACCTGGAGCAATGGTTTCCCGGCACGCGTGCCTGGACCCGCACCGAGCCCCTGCCCGGCGGCGATTTCAAGGGCCGCACCTTTGCAAAGCTGGTCGAAGATTTGCAGGCCCGCTATCCGCAATTGCCGCCGCTGCTCGTCGCCCGCCTGGCGCGCCGCCATGGCACCCATGCCACGCGCGTGCTGGGCAAGGCGGTCACAGAAGCCGACCTTGGCGAGAATTTCGGCGGGGGGTTGTACGAACGCGAACTGCGTTATCTGTTTGATAACGAGTGGGCGCGCGAGGCCGAAGACGTTTTATGGCGGCGCACGAAGTGCGGGTTGCATATGACCGAAGCGGAACGCATCCGCGTGGCGGATGTGATGCTGGCGATGAGCTGAGCGGTCATCTGCAGCACGCAGCACGTCTGAAAGGGCATGCCGTCATTCCCGAGCAGGCGGGAATCCACCCCATTGTCAAAGGGGGCCGACACGCCACAGGCGTGCGGGGGG
>CAMCYY010000139.1 GCA_945885335.1 Bordetella parapertussis | reverse complement strand
CGGTAAATGCCGGACGCACCCTGGAGTGCGTGGTCAGGCGTTGACTGGCAGCTAGGGTGTGTCTGAATCCCCGCTGCGGCGGGGATTTTTGTTTCAGGATCAACGAGACGAGGAGAAACACCGCCTCGTGCGCTCCTGAAAGACTGAACCGAGCCTGCTTCGACGGTTCGGTCACACACCAGCCTAGCCATCCGGCCCTGTGGCCACTAAAATCACGGTTTGGCAGCCTTCGGCAGCCTATTTCGAGCAAACGGCCATCAATTTGAAGGACAACCAGGCACCACTCCCCGGAAAAGTGGGTGCGTTACTGCGGGAATCCAAGTGGTTCGCGCTGGTCGCGTCCGCCGCCTACCTTGCGCTGGTGCTGCTGACTTTCAACAAGGCTGATCCCGGCTGGTCGCATTCCAGCGCCGCCTTCCAGATTCACAATGCCGGTGGCCGTGCCGGCGCCTGGATCGCAGACCTGCTGCTGTATCTGTTCGGCCTGTCCGCCTACGCCTGGGTGTTTCTGCTGGTTTATGTCGTGGCCTGGGGTTATCGCCGCCTGGACGGGAGTTCGATCAGTGACCGGCGGCCGTTTGTCATCTTATTGGCCGGCTTCGTGGTGTTCCTGCTGGCCTCCAGCAGCATTGAAGCGCTGCGCCTGTACACGCTCAAGGCGGCTCTGCCGCTTGCGCCTGGAGGCATGCTGGGCGCAGTGATCGGACACGCCCTGGCGGCCGGATTTGGCTTTACCGGGGCCACGCTGATCCTGCTCACGCTGTGGGCCATCGGAGCGAGCCTGTTTACCGGTATTTCCTGGCTGACCGTCGCCGAGAAGGCTGGCTTGAGCCTCGAGTGGTTGTATGCCTTTGCCGCGCAGAAGTGGCAGGCCTGGCAGGACCGCAAGGCCGGCGAGATCGCGACCGTCGAGCGCGAGGCCATCGTCGAGGCCAAGCGCGAACTGGTGGTCGAACATGAGCCGATCCGCATCGAACCGCCGGTGTTCGAAATCCCGAAATCACCGCGCGTGCAGAAGGAAAAGCAGGAGCCCCTGTTCCGCGACCTCCCCGATACGCCGCTGCCGCCGTTGAAGCTGCTGGATGAAGCCGCAGCCCATACCGAAACGCTTTCCGCGGAAACGCTGGATTACACCTCGCGCCTCATCGAGAGAAAGCTGGCCGACTTCGGTGTGCAGGTGAAAGTGCTCGCCGCCTATCCGGGGCCGGTGATTACCCGCTACGAAATCGAACCCGCGGTGGGCGTCAAGGGCAGCCAGATCGTGAATCTGGTGAAGGATCTGGCGCGGGCACTGTCGGTGATCAGCATACGTGTGGTCGAAACCATCCCCGGCAAGTCCTGCATGGGCCTGGAGATTCCCAATCCGCACCGTCAGATCGTGCGCCTGTCGGAGATCCTCGGCTCGCAGGCGTATCACGAACAGAGCTCGCCGCTGACGCTGGTGCTGGGCAAGGACATCGCCGGTCATCCGATTGTCGCCGACCTGGCCAAGATGCCGCACCTGCTGGTGGCAGGCACCACGGGTTCGGGCAAGTCGGTGGCGATCAACGCCATGATCCTGTCGCTTCTGTACAAGGCCGAGCCGCGCGAGGTGCGTCTCATCATGGTTGATCCAAAGATGCTGGAGCTGTCGGTATATCAGGGCATACCGCACCTGCTGGCGCCGGTGGTGATCGACATGAAGCAGGCCTCCAATGCGCTGATGTGGTGTGTCGCTGAAATGGAGCGCCGCTACAAGCTGATGTCATGGGTCGGCGTGCGCAATCTCTCGGGCTACAACCACAAGGTGGCCGAGGCGGAAAAATCCGGAACGCCGCTGCAGGACCCCGCCACGCTGGAAGGCGAAGAGCCGCTGTCGCTGGAAAAACTGCCGCATATTGTTGTCCTCATCGACGAGCTTGCCGACCTGATGATGGTCACCGGAAAAAAGGTCGAGGAACTGATTGCACGGCTCGCGCAGAAGGCGCGCGCTGCGGGCATCCACCTCATCCTGGCAACACAGCGTCCGTCGGTGGACGTCATCACCGGCCTCATCAAGGCCAACATCCCCACGCGCATTGCCTTCCAGGTGTCGAGCAAGGTCGATTCGCGCACCATCCTCGATCAGAGCGGCGCGGAAGCCCTGCTGGGTCAGGGCGACATGCTCTACCTGCCACCCGGCTCCGGCATGCCGCAGCGGGTGCATGGCGCCTACGTGGCCGATGATGAGGTGCACAAGGTGGTCGATTACCTCAAGTCGCAGGGTGAGCCCGAGTATGTGGACGGCGTGCTGGAAGGTCCGTCCGAAGTGGCTGGAGGCTCGTTTGATGGCGGACTGGCCGGAGAGCAGGGCAGCGAGAGCGATCCGCTCTACGACCAGGCCGTGGAAATCGTATTGAAGACACGACGCCCCTCGATTTCGCTGGTGCAGCGTCATCTGCGTATCGGCTATAACCGCGCCGCACGCCTCATCGAGCAGATGGAGCAGGCCGGCATGGTTTCCTCCATGCAGTCCAATGGCAATCGCGAAGTGCTGGTTCCGGCGAAGGCCGAATAAAACATGTCATCCGTATTCAAACGGCTCGTCGCCGCCTTGCTGCTGCTCGCCGTGTCCCTGACTGCCGTCCCGGCAGGCGCAGCCAGTCCGGAGCGCTTTGCCGAATTCCTGCGTGCGACCCAGTCAGGCAAAGCCGAGTTCGAGCAGAAGATTTTTGATGGCAACAAGAAGCTGGTGCAGGAATCGCGTGGCACCTTCCTGTTCCAGCGTCCGGGAAAATTCCGCTGGACCTACGTCAAGCCCTACGCGCAGCTCATCGTCGGCGATGGCGCACGGTTATGGATCTACGACGAAGACCTGAACCAGGTGACGGTGCGCAAGCTGGATCAGGCGCTCGGATCCACGCCGGCGGCGCTATTGTCCGGCAACAATGAAGTGATCAAGGCCTTCAAGCTCACCGACCGCGGCACGCGCGACGGTCTCGAATGGCTGGAGGCTGCGCCGCGAGATACTGAATCCAATTTTGACAGCGTGCGCATGGGCTTTGGTTTTTCCGGGCTGGAAGTGATGGAGCTGCACGACAGCTTTGGACAGACCACAGTGCTGAAATTCACCACCTTCCAGCGCAATCCGGCGCTCGATGCCGCGAGCTTTCGCTTTACCCCGCCAAAGGGCGCGGATGTGATCGGCGACGAAAAACCGGCTGCAGTAAAAAGTGATGCGGCGAAAACTGATGCGGTAAAAGGCGGCGTCAAAAAATGACGCGCCGTCTCTTCCTGCGGCGCTGAGCAGGGCCACAACGCCCCGTGAGCGATCTGTTCGGAACGGTTGAGCCGGTTGCCCCGCTGGCTGAGGCCCTGAGGCCGCAATCCCTTGATGATGTGGTCGGGCAGTCGCATCTGCTCGGGCCGGGCAGGCCGCTGCGCCTCGCCTTCCAGTCCGGCAAACCGCACTCCATGATCCTGTGGGGGCCACCGGGCGTGGGCAAGACCACGCTGGCACGGCTGATGGCGAAATCCTTTGATGCCGAATTCATTGCGCTGTCAGCGGTGCTGGCGGGTGTGAAGGACATCAAGGAGGCGGTGGAGCGCGCCAAGTCGGTATTGGCGAATTCGGGGCGCCGCACCATCCTGTTCGTCGATGAAGTGCATCGCTTCAACAAGGGGCAGCAGGACGCCTTCCTGCCCTTTGTCGAGCAGGGCCTGTTTACCTTCATTGGCGCCACCACCGAAAACCCCTCGTTCGAAGTCAATGGCGCGTTGCTGTCGCGTGCCGCCGTCTATGTGCTCAACAGCCTTTCGGAAGAAGAGCTTGGCGGCTTGTTCGATCGCGCAGTGGCAAAAGCCATGGGCACGCTGACTTTCGAGCCGGCCGCGCGCGAACGTCTTGTTGGGCTGGCCGACGGCGATGCGCGGCGCCTGCTGAACCTGCTGGAGATACTGCAGACCGCAGCGCAGGGCGCCGACATCGCCAATGTGACCGGCGACTTTGTGCAGGATGCCGTCGCGCGCAACCTCAGGCGCTTTGACAAGGGCGGCGATGCCTTCTACGACCAGATCTCCGCCCTGCACAAGTCAGTGCGCGGCTCCGATCCGGATGCGGCCTTGTACTGGCTGGTGCGCATGCTCGACGGTGGCGCTGATCCGCTGTACATGGGGCGGCGCATTGTGCGCATGGCATCCGAGGACATCGGCCTGGCCGATCCGCGCGCGCTGCGCATGACGCTGGATGCCTGCGAAACCTATGAGCGCCTGGGCAGTCCGGAAGGCGAGCTCGCACTCGCAGAAGCGGTGCTGTATCTGGCCTGTGCGGCAAAATCAAACGCTGCCTACGTCGCGTATAATTCCGCACGCAAATTCATCTCTGAAGATGGCTCGCGGCCGGTTCCGCCGCATCTGCGTAACGCCCCTACCAAGTTGATGAAAGACATGGGCATGGGCAGGGATTACCGCTATGCGCATGACGAGCCCGATGCCTATGCTGCCGGCGAGAATTATTTCCCCGAGGGCATGGCCAAAGTGAGCTGGTACCAGCCCACGGATCGCGGCCTGGAGGCGAAGATCGCCGAAAAGCTGGCCTGGCTGCGCAGCCAGGATGAAAAAAAGCACAAGGGATAGCTTCTCGCGCAGCGCTGCGAATATGCATGATAATAATTTTCATATCAGAGCTTATGAATGGCTGATGTATATTTGTAATTGATAAGAATGGTAAAATATCATGCTGGACCCCCAACTGCTCAGATCTGATGTCGATGCCGTCGCCGCGCGCCTGGCTGCGCGTGGCTACACGCTGGACACGGCGGCATTCAATGCGCTGGAGCAGGAGCGCCGCACCGTGCAGACACGCACCCAGGACCTGCAGTCGGCGCGCAACCAGTTCTCCAAGCGCATCGGCCAGGCCAAGGCCAAGGGCGAAGATGTCGCGGCCATCATGGCCGAAGCCGGCGCGGCGAACACCGAACTTGCCGACATGGAAAAGCGCCTGGCCGCGATACAGGCCGAACTGCAGCAATTGCTGCTGGTCGTGCCGAACCTGCCGGATGAAAGCGTGCCGGCAGGAAAGTCCGCCGATGACAATCAGGAAGTGCGCCGGGTCGGCACGCCGCGTGCGTATGACTTCGCGGTAAAGGATCACACCGACATCGGCACCGGTCTCGGCCTGCTCGACTTTGAAACGGCAGGCAAGATTTCCGGCGCGCGCTTCACCTTGATGAAGGGGCCGCTGGCAAGACTGCATCGTGCGCTTGCCCAATTCATGCTCGACGTGCACACCGGCGAGCATGGCTACACCGAAGTCTATGTGCCTTACCTCGTCAATGCGGCCAGCATGCGCGGCACCGGGCAGTTGCCGAAATTCGAAGACGACCTGTTTTCCGTGCCGCGCAGCGATGGCGAAAAGCTGTATCTCATCCCCACCGCCGAAGTGCCGGTGACGAACATCGTGCGTGATGAAATCGTTGCCCTCGATAAACTGCCGCTGAAATTCGTCTGCCACTCGCCGTGTTTCCGCAGCGAAGCGGGCTCCTACGGCAAGGACACGCGCGGCATGATCCGCCAGCACCAGTTCGACAAGGTGGAACTGGTGCAGATCGCGCATCCGTCGCGTTCCTATGAATTACTCGAAGAACTGACCGGCCATGCCGAGTCGATCCTGAAACGCCTCGAGCTGCCGTTTCGCACCATGGCACTGTGCACTGGCGACATGGGCTTTTCCGCAGCCAAGACCTACGACCTTGAAGTCTGGCTGCCGGGGCAGAGCGCCTATCGCGAAATCTCGTCCTGCTCGAATTTCGAAGCCTTCCAGGCGCGGCGCATGCAGGCGCGCTTTCGTAACGACAAGGGCAAGCCCGAACTGGCGCATACCCTGAACGGATCCGCGCTCGCCGTGGGGCGCACACTGGTGGCAATCTTGGAAAACTACCAGCGGGCCGATGGTGGTGTGGACGTGCCAATCGCGCTGAATTCCTACATGGGCGGACTGGACGTTATTCGACCCGCGACCTAGGCGGTTTCCGTGACGGACGGTGTTAAAATGCCGCCTCGTCGGAGAGGTGACCGAGTGGTTGAAGGTACCGGTCTCGAAAACCGGCAGGGGCGCAAGCCCCTCGAGGGTTCGAATCCCTCCCTCTCCGCCAGTAAATGCTGTAAGTTGTTGGTAATAAACAATAAATAAAATTATTTATCAGTCAACCCTCAACGCTACCCCCAACGAAAACCGTGCTCAAAGGCTCCTCTGACGCGTGGTAATGCCTGATTGCCTCTCGTGTGTGGGCTGCTTCTCTGAGCGCCAAGCAACCCTAAAGCTCAATCCCGCGAGTTCTAGCATCCCAAGCAATCCGCGAGGGAACCAAGCACCCCATCCGCATACCGGCTTAACCAAGCCCCCCCATGCCAAATCCTGCCAATCAGCACCCCACCCCCGGCGTACCCACCCCTGTAGACAAAGCCCGTAGCACGACTGGCTGACACTGTGATCCAGACAATTGGGTAGCAGTATTTAAAGGCTGTTCCGGCGCCCCCCCCGTACCAAGCGTTTCCACCCCTTGTTTTACAGATCAGGCTTAGATCACTGTTTGGCTCTGGGTTCTGCGGAGATTTTGTGGGAGGGGAAAAACTTTTACAGTGCTGGGTTACACCCACCCGTCAATACAGGAAAGGCCCCGGTTGCCTTTTGACATCTCAGGATGCCGGGGGGTATGTAATCTTCAAGGCGGCTAACGGGTACGCAGCGCTATGCGATTTCAGGTTGGCTTAAAGGTTGGCGTTCAGATCCGCCACATGACATCGGGAAAAGTCAAAAAGTAACAAAGCGGCAGTAATGCACAAAAAATGGTGGGACTAATATAGACGCCCCCACACCCACTTTGATATCCTCAATCGGGCAATCCAACCCACTCTCAAAGGATAAAGCAATGACTACTGCTCACTTGGAAAAGTTTGTAGAGATGATCGTAACTGACCCCGACCTGCGGGGGCGGCTGGGACGCGCAGTCGATGAGACTAGCTCTAGCGCCTACATTAACAACGTAATGACCGAATCAAAAGCGCAATCACTAAACCTGAATCGGGAGGAAGTCATGTCTTGGCTTCATCTTGAACAGGCTCGTGTAAGAAGGAACGAGGGCGAGTTATCCCATGAGCAGTTGGCTGCAGTGGCGGGAGGTGCTATTGGGACAATTGCAGCGAAAGGACCCGACAAGTGCTGTGCAAATAAAGGCTGCCAACAACCTACGAATTGTCAGGCGGCCAGTAGCACGAAACTACCCAAATCACTACTATAAGACCGGGCGGCCACCACGGGGGAGGACAGGGGCCAAGCGAAGGGCTAGGGGAGTATGCGAGACGGTGTGGGAGGTGTAGGTGAGGACAAAGTCAATGCGGATGCAGCAGCGGCATCATCCAGCGTGGCTGGCGTACTGTTGCGCGGATCAGCCAGATAGTTTTGATTTACGTAGCCCCCTATCTGGTTGAACCGGTTCTCAGTAGCCGCGCCCTGAAGACCGCCGTGTAGCCACGACACCCAGCGTTGAACGTACTGCCGGAGCCGATGCGAGTCGGCTCTTTTCTTTTGGGTTGTCGACGAAGCCGGTACATGTTCTGGCGATTTGTAACCGGTGAAATCAGCAGACCCCACCCACGGGGCACCCACCCCTGTAGGAAAAGCCCGTAGTACGAAAGGCTGACATAGTGATCCAGACAATTGGGTAGCAGTATTTAAAGCCCAAGACCCCCACACACCCCGTACCACGTTATTTCCAGCTAAAGCTGAGTCGTGGTCAGCGGAAAATTTTGCAGCAAAATTTTGACTTTCTGATTACCGCACTATCGGTAGTTCATCCCAAGATGTCGTATATCGGGGTGAGCGGTGGTCTGATCTCGTCACCCAGCGGTGGCTTATGCCTGTTGCCGCCGATTTCAGGGTGTCCCGCCCCATTGCACTGTTAATCCGATCCATCACCGCCATCAATCCCCAAGAGGGGGCAGGAAAGAGGCTTCCCTGAGAATGCTCAGATAAGAGGGTGAGCATGGCTCCAGTCTTCTTGTATTGAAATCCTGCCCTGTAGATCGATTTCAAGGCTCTGTGAGCGGTTTTAACCAAGATCAGGGTATCGTCGGTTGGGTTTGCCAAGGGAACGGTTACGCCGTTGGAATACTGGGGTTCCGCCTCCTTGAACCGGTTGGTCTCAAGAAAGACATAAACCGCTCCCGCGACGGATTTTTGCTGGCGCAGCTTTTCTGCTGCCCGGCTGATATAGGTGGCAATAGCCTCCTGCAACTCTTCGACATCCACGACTGATGTGCCAAAACTTCTGGAACTCATGATCTGTTTCTT
>CAMCYY010000138.1 GCA_945885335.1 Bordetella parapertussis | reverse complement strand
GGGGCCTGAGGAAGGCCCCTGGATTATTATCAATAACAGTTTTAAATCGCCCTCTTTAGGGTGATTACGCTCTAATTGTAATCAGACATTTGATTACAGAACAACGCCTGCCAGCCCCAGCACCGCCCCCGCTGCCACCAGCCACACCGGATTGATGCGCGTGCGCAGCACCACTGCGACAGTGATCGCCGTCACCAGCGTGGCGCGCCAATTCACATCCACATGGCTGCACAGCACCCAGCCGAAGGCGAGCATCAGACCTGCCGACACCGGCGCCAGGCCTTCACGCATGGCCTTCTGGAAACGCGGGCCGACGCGTGATTCACCAAAGCGCAATATTCCGTACACCACCAGCGTGGGCGGAACCAGCACCGCAAAGGTTGCCAGCAGCGCCCCGAAAAAACCGGCCAGCCGCCAGCCGATCAGGGTGATGTAGATAAAGTTCGGGCCCGGTGCCGCCTGGCCGATCGTGAAGGCGGCGATGAACTCTTCATTCGTCAGCCACTGATGCTCAATGACCATGAAGCGCTGCAACTCCGGCATGAGCATGGCGAGGCCGCCTCCCACCGCGGCAAACGACAATATCGCCACCTGCGTTGTGAACAGCCAGATCGGCGAATCAAACCAGTCATCCATCAGCCGGTTCCTTTTTCGGAATCGGTCTGCAGATCGACTTTCGGACCGGCGTCGCGCCAGGCCAGCCACACGGCCAGCGGAGCCAGCACCACGATCATCGCCAGAAACGGCAGACGCAGCAGGCCGAAGCCCACAAAGCCCGCCAGCAACAGCAGCGCCGAGCGCCAGCGGCGGTGCATGCCTGTGGACATTTTCAGCGCCGTGGCCACGATCAAGCCGCCGGTCACGGTGGCCATGCCGGTGATGGTATTGCGCACGGCCTCGATGTCGGCGTACTGGGCATAGAAATAGCCCACCAGCATCATCAGCAGCATGGGCAGGGTGACGATGCCAGTGACTGCGGCCACCGCGCCCAGCGTGCCCGAGTCACGCCAGCCCACGATGTAAGCAAAATTCGCAATCGCCGGCCCCGGCAGTATCTGGCCCAGCGCAAAGCATTCGGCAAACTCGGCCTTGCCGAGCAGCTTCCTGCGCTCGACCAGCGCGCGATAGGCGAAAGGCAGCACGCCGCCAAAGCCGGTGATTGTCACCTTGCTGAAAATGATCAGCAGGTTCAGCGGGCCGATGCGCGGGCGCGGCGCGTCTTCGGAGCGGGGTTCGCTGCTCTGGGGCAGATCGGACATGCGTGGACTTTCTGGTGGAAATTATCGAAACGCGGCCCGCAGAAAGCAGCCAGCGGCCCATACGTCATGGTTATGGCAGCGGGCATTGTAAGGGATGGGATTGAACAGCCCGGCTGAACGCGGGTCGCTGCGCCAGCCGCTTACCTTATACTGCCCTCACCTCACCTGACCAAGCAGAGACGCATGTCCAACTACGCCCGCCCCGGCTTCGAAGCCAAGCGCTGCACCCCCGCCGAACTCGCGCAACGCGTGCAAAAGCTGGAGCGTCCGCTGGTGTTCACGAACGGTGTGTTCGACATCCTGCACCGCGGACATGTGACCTACCTCGCGCAGGCCCGCGCGCAGGGCGCAAGCCTCGTCGTCGCCCTGAACAGCGACGCCTCGGCAAAACGCCTCGGCAAGGGCGCCGACCGCCCGATCAACACCCTCGCGGATCGCATGGCCGTCATCGCCGCGCTCGAGCCGGTAAGCCTCGTCACCTGGTTCGACGAAGACACCCCGCTCGCCCTCATCCTCTCCTGCAAGCCCGACGTGCTCGTCAAGGGCGGCGACTGGAAGCCCGAGACCATCGTCGGCGCATCCGACGTCAAGAACTGGGGCGGCATCGTCCACTCCATCCCCTTTGAGCATGAACGTTCGACGACGGCGATAGTGGAGCGGATACGCAAGGGTTGAGTTCTTTCCGCACAAGGTTCGTTTAGGGAACCGCTGATCAAGTCTTGAATTTCGGAAACCTGCGTGCGTTTCCCTCTAAAGTGGGGGATATACAAGGGGGCATGCCCCCTTGTTCAGTTATTCCCTAGAGAGCTCATGTCCGCCGGTCAATCGCTTGGTCTAATTTCCCTGGTCGTGCGCGACTACGACGACGCGCTGTCCTTCTTTCGATGGACAGTTGCAGTGTTCAAAGACCTACAAAGACCTATATGGCAATTCATGGGGTCTCAAACAGCCCAACCAGTCAAACATGCGTTGGCAACCTTGAGCAGCCAGGGAGATGGGTTACAGTGGCCACCCTGCCCCTCCAAAAAGTCACACCCCGGTGACCACCAAACTCGAAGTCCACAACTCCATGAACCTCTCCGGCCGCGGTGCGGTGCTGATCGGTTTTATCCATGCCGGTACGGCATGCGTTGGCCAGATGACGCCGCCGCTGACGCTGGGCGGAAAGGCGGCGCGTCGCCTTGAAGTGATTGCGGTGGAGCGTCTGTCGTCGATGGGTTTGGGCAAGCCCGCGGTCGGTCTGATCTTCAAAAATCCGCCGCCGATTGAAGAACTCAAGATGGCCTTTCCGTCCGGCAGCATCGTGACGCTGGACGATCCGGCCTGACTCCGCAACTGGGCCGCTATTTTGGAAAGTCCGCTGACGAAGGGCTAGTTCGGGCAAGTCATCGCCACGAACGGAATCAACACCCACCGTTAAAACCAGAGCGAAAATTGAAGCTTGTTTAGGCGCCGTCCTTCGGCGCCGCCTTCGGTGCGGCCTTGGGTGCCACCTTGGGCGCGGGCACCGCAGGCGTCACGGGCACCGACGCAGCTGCAGGCGCCGCCGGCTTGGACACATCAGGCAGGCCGCCGCAATCCTTCAGGTCCGTACCCGGAAAACTCAGCTCCAGTTCTATGAGCTTCGCACGCAGGGTGTCCGGAACATCCCGCACCTGGAAGTACACATGCTGCACCTGGGCATCGCGCGGCCCGACCTGCGCGGTCTTGATGCCCTTGGCGCGCAGCTGTGCGAGGTGAGTTCTCGCTGCTTCCTCGGTGCGGAACACGCCCAGCGACACCGCGAAGCGAAATGTGGAATCTTCCTGAACGATGAAATATTCGGCCACTCCGAGGAGCTTGAGTTCGGCGACCCTCTGCTGCGCGGCCTGCCGCGATGGCTGCGGCGGCAGAAACACCCAGTAGGCTGCGGTCTCCTCGATGCGCCGCCGACCCAGTCGATTCCCCAGTGCCAGCGCAGCCAGCGCTTCTTCAGCCTTGGCTACATCCGCAGCATTGAATGCACCCCATTCGAGACACGCGGCTGGCGCAGCGCTGTTTACCGTGGCCGCAACTTTGACGGTGCCAGTACCCTGCTGCTCAGCCAGTGCCGCGACCTGCTGCGGCGTGAGCAGATGAACTGCATCGCGGTTGATCTGCTGCTCAATCAGATGGGCCTCGGTGGACTTAGCGCGAATCAGCGCGCCGTATTGCATCCAGCCAAGAAATGCCGCGTTGGCCAGCAGCAGCACGAGGACTGCCAGTTGCAAGGTGATTTTGCCGTGGATTACGGCGTGCCGCGGCTGCGCTGTTTTATGCATCGGATTTGGCGATCTTAGCCAGGCCATCGAGGACCAGATGGTCGGCCAGATGATGCGAAATGGCAAGGCAGGGCGCGATGGCTTTCGCCGCGCCGCCGGATATCAGACACAACACCCCTCCCCCGCCTTCGCTGCGCACGAGTTGCGCGTGCATGCGCTCGATGGCGCCGGCCTGCGCGTGCAGCACACCGGTCTCGATGGCATCTGCGGTGCTGCGTGGCTCATCCGCATAGGCGCCATCGGCGAAGGGCAGTTGCGCGGTGTTGCGTGCCAGCGACTGCTTCATCAGCGCAAGGCCGGGCAGGATCACGCCGCCGCGGAACTCCCCGCCAGAGGACAGCATGTCCACGGTGGTGGCGGTGCCAGCGCAGACCACGAGGCAGGCGCCGCTATGACGCTGGCGCGCGCCAATCAGCGCCGCCCAGCGGTCCACACCGAGTTGCGCCGCATCGGCATAGAGATTCACCACGCCGCATTGCGCGGCGCGCGATTGCGCCCAGATGAGCGGTGCGCCGGCAGACTTTGCGAACGGCGCACAGGCCGCCTCGATGACACGCGCAGGACCGCCGCCGGCAACATTGGCGATGGCAATGCGATCGGGCGCCGGCAGCGAAGCCAGCGCCGCAGCCAGTCCAGCGGACTCGTCATGGGTGAGCACACCGACACGCTTCCAGGTGTCGCCGTCACGATAGCCCCATTTGATGCGCGTATTGCCGCTGTCAATCGCGAGGGTTTTCATGGCGCTATTTTACGGCGGAACAGGTCGATGCCGCTCAAAGTTCGTCCTTCGATCCTTCGTCAAGATCAGGATCAGGATCAGGACGAACGGTGGTGAATCGAACAACAACATACGCGCTCCGTTCGGGGTGAACTTTTCGAACCATGAACGGAACAACCCGGTCATTTGGCAACGCCTCAATACCGCAAGCACGCATCAGCGCAGCGACACTTCGCCGCTGTGGATGCGCTCGATACCGGCGGCAGTCCTGAGCAGCAGCGCACCGTCCTCGGCGACACCAATGGCCACGCCCTCTGCGGCAATGCTCTGGTCATCGCGCAGCAGTGACACCGGCAGGCCCTGATGGGCATGGCGCAACTGCCAGGCGGCGCGGAACGGCGCGAAGCCTTCACCGTCGTAACGCGCCATCGCTGCAGAAAGGCCTGCTAGCAGAACGGCCAGCAAAGCGTTGCGATCGGGCAGCACAAAGCGGCCTTCGGTCATCGCAGCGAGGTCGGTCACTGCGCGCTGCAGCGTTGCGGCAAACCCGCGCGGCAACTGCACGTTAAGGCCGATGCCGATGATGGCGGTGCCGGGCCCGTTCACTTCAACCAGGATGCCGCCCAGCTTTGCGCCGTCATGCAGGAGGTCATTCGGCCACTTCAGCGCAATGCCGGCAAAGCCCATTTGTTCGAGCGCCTGCGCCACCGCGACGGCAACAGCCAGCGACAGTCCCGACAAGCCGGCAAGCCCCGCAGGGCCGCGGCTTGTCGCATCACCGAAGCGCCACAGCAGTGAAAAGGTGAGGCTGGTGGCGCCTTCCGACACCCAGGTGCGGCCGCGCCGGCCGCGCCCGGCCGTCTGATGCTCGCAGGCAACCACGCTGCCGCTTGGCACTTCGATGTGGGCGGCAAGGCGTTCGGCAAGCAGGGTATTCGTGGAGGGGCACTCATCGAGGCACTCGATGGTGAGCGCCGGCGCCCGGATCGCAAGATCTCGGCGCAGGGCTGCGGCATCGAGCGGTGTGGAAATGGGTAACAAGGAATGTTCCGTGATCTGCTGTTGGCGACCGGGCATAGAGGACATCGTCCGTCGATGCCCCAGCCCAAGGCTAGCACGGCGGGCGGCTTGCCGGCACAGCCCGGCACCCTGCATTAATCCGCCATGACACCCATTATCTGGCTACAGCGCATGGCGAAGCATAATGCGCAGCGCACCATGCTGCTCGAGCTGGACATGTCCATTGTCCGGCTGATGCGCGAACACCCCGGCGATTGGACGATCATGTCGCTGCCTGGCGTGTGTCACAACCTCATGAGGATACGGGCCGAACCGCGAGACGGCATTCAGCGCGTAAACACTGAAACATCTTGATAATATTTGCCATGTAAATACTCTAAAAACGCCTTCTGTAAGCCGAATACGATAATAATAAAATCACCTCTTCATCGGCCGGCGACCGCTTCCGGCCATGCACCATAGCCGCCACCAGATTCTCGCCATGGCGCCAGGACGTGAAAATGACACCCGCCACATGCAGCGCCACCAGGGGCAGCAATGCGTTGGCGAAAGCCTCGTGCAGCGCCTCGACCCACTGCAGGCCCCAGAAAGCATCGATGGTGTACCACCAGCCGCCAAGGCAGGTGAGCGCGACATGGGCCAGCAGCGCAATTCGATGACAGTTTTTCCAAAAGCCAAGTCAACAACGGAATCAATTTGTTACAGATACCCTGTTGCGGGATCGGTGCGCGCAAATGTGCGGAATATCACGCCAGCCGCCCAGCACACGTTGCGGCGCCGATTCTGTGCGCATATGCTTTTGTCATGGCATGATTTTGCGTGCTTTTTAGGCAACAGCTTCAGGTTTCATTGAGCAGTACCTCTCTTGAAGTTCATTGACGAAGTTCGTCGACCAACAAGTTCATCGACGGAGTTCATCGATTTCCTGCCGGCCCAGCAAGCGGCAGTCAAACGGGGGAAACCCTCCCTTCCCCCGTTTCTTTTTTTCTCCAGGCCACAGTTAGGCTGCCCCCGATGTCAGGCGTCTATAATCGCCGCATTGCGCGCGTTCATGCGATGCGCATCTTGAAAAGAGCCCTCGCTTGATCCATCGCACCCTGATTTCCGTTGTTTCCGCTATGTTCATCATGGCTGGCGCGCTCGCCATGATGCTATCCACCGCGGCAACCGCCGCCACTGAACTGCAGTTCTGGCATGCCATGGAAGGCGTGCCTGCCGAGACCCTGCAACAACTGGCCAATCGCTTCAACGAATCGCAGAAGGTCTATCAGGTCGTCCCCGTCTATCAGGGGAATTACCAGAAGACGCTGGCGGCAGGCATGGCGGCCGTGCGCGCCGGCAAGGCGCCGCATCTGCTGCAGGTGTATGAGGTCGGCACCGCCGACATGATGGCCGAGCGCAGTGCCTACAAGCCGCTGTACCAGCTGGCGGCAGAGACCCGCGTGCCGGTGGACAAGGAAAATTATTTCCCGCCGGCAGCGGCATTTTTTTCCGATGCCACCGGTCGCCTGCTGGCGCTGCCCTTCAACAGCTCGACGCCGGTGATGTATTACAACCGCGATGCCTTCATCAAGGCCGGCCTCGATCCCGACAAGCCGCCGAAGACCTGGTACGAACTGCAACCGGCATTGATCAAGCTGCAGGCCGCCGAGATCGACTGCCCCTACACCACCAGCTGGCAGTCCTGGGTGCACCTCGAGAATGTCAGCGCCTGGCATAACCATCCCTTCGCCAGCGCCAACAATGGACTTGGCGCTGGCCGCGCCGAACTGACCTTCAACAGCCACCTGATGATCCGCCACGTCTCGCTGATGTCGGCATGGATGAAATCCGATCTGTACCGCTACACCGGGCGCACCAATGACGGCGAAGTGCGCTTTGCCGCCGGCGAGTG
Source organism: Bordetella parapertussis (assembly GCA_945885335.1). Lineage (GTDB taxonomy): Bacteria > Pseudomonadota > Gammaproteobacteria > Burkholderiales > SG8-39 > CAIYPG01. The sequence goes on along the minus strand of CAMCYY010000138.1, from coordinate 1,198 downwards.
TGCGGTACTGACCGGATCATCGGCCGCGTTCACCAGCATCGCCCGCGTGGCGCCCTTCAAGCTCGGCGTGGCGCCGCTGCCCTATTACGACGATTTCAACAACGCGCCCTACAACACGCTCATCGGCGGGGGCGCGCTGTGGGCCATGGCAGGCAAGACGGCCGCAGAATACCTGGGCGTTGCGCGCTTCATGGAATTTCTCGCCTCACCTGCCATCGCCGCCGAGTGGCACAAGAGTACCGGCTACATTCCGGTGACGCGCGGCGCCTTCACGGCGCTGCAGAAAACCGGCTACTACGACACCCATCCGGAGATGCAGATCGCCGCCACGCAATTGCGCGGCGTCCATCCGGGCAGCTTTGCACGTGGCATACGACTGCGGCACTACGAGCAGATTCGCGCCATCCTCGACGAAGAGCTCGAATCGGTCTGGAACGGCAAGAAGCCGCCCAAGCTGGCGCTGGATGATGCCGTGGCGCGCGGCAACGCCCTGCTCAATCCGCCCGCGCCGGCCATGCCGATGAAGCCGTCGTCCGTGAAACCGTCCCCCGCGAAGCCGCGCTGCCCCGGCTGCGGCTAATCCACAGCGCCCGGCATGGGAACGCACTGGCCCTTCCCGCGCATCATCGCCCACCGTGGCGGCGGCCGCTTCGCGCCGGAGAACACGCTGGCGGCGATACGCAAGGGGCACGCAATGGGATTTCGCGGCGTGGAGTTCGATGTCATGCTGGCATCGGACGCCAACCCCGTGCTGATCCACGACGAGACCCTGGAGCGCACCACCGATGGCAGCGGGCAGGTTGCCGCAACGCCGCTGGACGTGCTGGCCACGCTGGATGCCGGCTCATGGTTCGACGCATCGTTCAAGGGAGAAGCCGTGCCGAGCTTCGAAGCGGCAGCGGCGCTGTGCATCGCGCTGGACCTTTGGGCCAATGTCGAGATCAAGCCGGCCACCGGGCATGACGAGGAAACCGGACGCGTTGCCGCACTGACCGCCATGCAGGCGTGGGCCGATGCGGCTCAGCCACCCCTGCTGTCTTCTTTCAGCATCGCAGCGCTCAAGGCAGCACGCACCGCCGCCCCTGCGCTGCCGCGCGGCCTCCGTTCTACTTGCAACCATGGTTGGTATTTGGAGTATTGGTCGCAAGTGGGGCGGGCGAACTCTAAAAGTATTGGCCGCAGCAGCTTGGACCTTCGT
>CAMCYY010000137.1 GCA_945885335.1 Bordetella parapertussis | reverse complement strand
GTCGCCAGTGCGACGGCAAGGTGCAGCGGGGCGGGCAGTTCGGGGGCGCAAAGATGAAAGCCGTCGGCGTAACGCAATTCCAGCGGCAGGCGTGTCAACGCCTTGTCGGGATCGACGCCGACGGTGCGCATCAAGTCCAAGGTGTCGCGATAGGCGCCGATCAGGATGTGCTGGCCGTTATCGAGGTCCTTGCCATCCATCGTGACGCGACGCGCGCGGCCACCGAGATTGCGCGAGGCTTCGAACAGCGTGACGCGCATGCCGCGATTCGACAGGGCCACTGCGGCGGCCAGGCCAGCCCATCCAGCGCCGATGATGGCGACATGCTGCGGCGTGGGGCCGGACTCAGTGCCGGCCATCTTTACGTGGCTGAAATATGATCAATTTCGATTCAATCACTTTTATTGACAAGTATTTGAACAATAATTGTGATCACCATCGCAGGCTGCCTCAAGCGCTGATCCAGGTGCGCCAGGCAATCCACAGCTTGCGCAGCGGCGTGAGCGCGGTGCGCTGGTTCAATACGCGATAACCGTCGGTCGCGATTTCATCCAGCAGTGTGCGGTAGATGGCTGCCATAACAAGGCCGGGGCGTTGCGTGCGACGATCCTCTGTGGGGAGGGTGGCCATGGCATCGGCATAGCATTGCTTCGCGCGTTCGGTCTGGAATGCCATGAGTTGGGAAAATCCGTCGGTGTGGCGGGCATTCAGCAGATCAGCGGCGGTGACGTTGAATTGTTTCAACTCATTCATCGGAATGTAGATGCGGTTCTTGCGTGCGTCCTCGCCGACATCGCGAATGATGTTTGTAAGCTGGAAGGCAAGGCCGAGTTTCGCCGCATAGTCCAGGGTCTGGGGATTGCGATAGCCGAAGATGCCTGCAGCAAGTACGCCGACCACACCGGCAACACGATGGCAGTAGAGCCTGAGGTTTGCGTAATCGAGATAGCGGCTCTGGTTCAGGTCCATCTCCATGCCGTCCATGATTTCCGACAGGCGCTCATGGGTGATGTTGAAGGGTTCGATGGTCGGGACGAGTGCGCGGGTGACCGGGTGCTGCGGATTGCCGGCGTAGAGTTGCGCGACTTCGGCGCGCCACCAGGCCAGCTTGGAAGCGGCGACTGCGGGATCGGCAGGTTCGTCAACGGCGTCATCCACTTCTCGGCAGAACGCATACAGCGCAGTGATGGCGCGGCGGCGTTCCTGAGGCAGGAACAGGAAAGAGTAGTAAAAGCTTGAACCGCTTTGGACAGCTTTTTGCTGGCAGTACTCGTCGGGGGTCATTTCGAATTCTCAGGGGCCAGCAAAAAGCTGGCGACAGCTTCGCTGCCGCAACAGCGCAGCGTCGAGCGCAAAGCGCGAGCGCTTTGCTTGGGCTGGCAATAGTCGTCTGGAGTCATTTCAGATTCACATCGATAGTGCGCGTACCAGCATCAGCGGCCAGTCGAGCGGCTTCAATACGGGGCGATCGCGGAATACATCGTAGCGGCAAGCCGCGAGTTTATCCGTAATGCGCAATCCACCCTGCACGATCATGCGCAGTTCAAGGCCGATGCGACCGGGCAGGCGGGTGGCGAGCGGCGCGCCGGATTCGATCAGCGCGCGTGCGCGGCCGACCTGGAAGGCCATGAGTTCGCGCCAGCGTACATCGGCCTCGCCACAGCCGATTTGCAATTCGCTGACGCCGAAGCGCGCGAGTTCGTCCTGCGGCAGGTAGATGCGGTCCTTGCGGAAATCGATTTCCACGTCCTGCCAGAAATTGATCAGCTGCAGTGCCGAGCAGATGGCATCCGATTGCGCGATGTTGTCTGATTGCGCCGCGCCATACAAATGCAGCATCAGCCGACCCACCGGATCGGCGGAGCGACTGCAGTAATGCATGACTTCGCCAAAGTCGGCGTAACGTGTTTTCACCACATCCTGGGAAAAGGCATCGAGCAGGTCGTAAAAGGGCCGCAGCGGCAGTGACCATTCCTTTATCACTCCGGCAAGTTGGGTGAACAGAGGCAGGTTTGTTTGCTGTCCGGTCTCGATTTGCCGCAATTTCTGCCGATAACTTTCCAGGCTGGCCAGCCGCTCGGCCTGGGTGAAATCCCCTTCGTCGGCGAAATCGTCCGCCGACCGGGCAAAGGCGTAGATGACAGCCACCGGACGGCGCAGGTGCCGGGGCAGCAGCACCGAGGCGACCGGGAAGTTTTCGTAATGTCCGACTGACTGCGGTGCTGTGTGCATGGTGCGGGGGCGGGCCAATCAGATCCGGGCTGAAAAGCCCTATTTTTCAAAAGGTTTCATAAGCTTGAGCAGACAGTATACGGGGCCTTGGGGTAAAATCGGCACTGGTTTGATGATGCTGCCCGTACGGTGCCCCGGCTTGTCCGGTGTGCCTGGGGCCGGTCAGACCAGCTCGACCGATTGGTGGGCGAGCTGGCGGCGTTGCGCGACAGGTGGATTCAGCAGTCGCATTACACCGGTGCAGAACGACAAGGCGAGGGTGGCGGAATTGGTAGACGCACTGGATTTAGGTTCCAGCGCCTCACGGCGTGGGGGTTCGAGTCCCTTCCTTCGCACCATTTGATAACGGAAATTTAGGATCAGGAATGCAGACCAATCTGGAAACGCTGAGCTCGCTGGAGCGCCGTCTCACTATGGCGGTGCCGGCTGATGACATCAACAAGGAGGTCGCGCAGCGTCTGAAGCATTTGTCACGCACGGTGCGCATGTCCGGCTTCCGGCCGGGCAAGGTGCCGCTCAAGATCGTTGAGCAGCAATACGGCATGCAGGTGCGTTCCGAAGTGCTCGGCGATGCGGTGCAGAAGACCTTCCAGGAGGTTGTGGCGGCGCAGAATCTGCGCATCGCCGGCAATCCCCGCATTGAACCGAAGACCGATGGCATCGAGTCCGGCAGCCTCGCTTTCAGCGCGACCTTCGAGGTGTATCCCGAGGTCAAGATCGGTGACCTAGCCGCGGCCAAGGTCGAGCGTCCGGTGTTTGAAGTTACCGACGCGGAAGTCGCAAAGACAGTGGAAATCCTGCGCAAGCAGCGTGCTACTTTCCATGAGACTGCGCGTGCATCGCAAGCCGGTGACCGCCTCGCGGTGGATTTCATCGGCCGTATCGATGGTGTTGAATTCGCCGGCGGCAAGGGTGAGGCCGTTCCCGTGGTGCTGGGCGAGGGCCGCATGCTGCCTGACTTCGAAACCGGCCTGACGGGAATGTCTGCAGGCGAGACCAAGACTTTCAATGTGACTTTTCCCGAAACCTACGGCGGCAAGGAAGTTGCGGGCAAGACTGCGAGTTTCGAGTCCACCGTGAAGGTGGTAGAAGAGTCCCGTCTGCCCGAACTGGATGCCGAATTCGCCAAAGCCCTGGGCGTTGCCGACGGTGACACTGCGAAGATGCGTGCCGACATCAGGGCAAACGTCGAGCGCGAAGTGAAGAAGCGCATCGAAGCCGACACCAAGCAGCGCGTCATGCAGGCGTTGCTGGACAATTCGCAACTGGATTTGCCCAAGACACTGGTTGAAGACGAGATGCAGCGGCTGGTGCAATCGGCGCGCGCCGACCTCGAGGCACGCGGTATCAAGATGGAGCAACTGCCGATCGATCCTGCGGTTTTCGAGACCCAGGCACGCCGCCGCGTGTCACTTGGATTGATTATGTCCGAGCTGGTCAAGACGCATTCCCTGGCACCCAAGTCGGAGCAGATTCAGGTGCTGGTCGATGACTATGCCCAGACCTATGAGCAGCCGGCCGAGGTGGTAAGATGGCTCTATTCAGAGCCGCAGCGTCTGGCCGAATTTGAGGGCTTGGCAATCGAGTCGAATGTGGTGGGTTGGGCGCTGGGCCAGGTCAAGGTTGAAGACAAGGCTGTTGGCTTTGACGAGTTGATGGGCAAGACCGCCTGAGGCGGTGGGGTGCCCCCGCAAGGGGCATCCAGCGGTAAACGGTAGGATGCCGGCATCCGGGTGGTTTTTACGGGCCTTGTTTCAGGCTTCATTGAAGGAGACGTCGGCATGAGCGGTTTTATCTGGGATTCGGTGCCATCACGCACGGTCCCGTCAGGTCAGGGAATGCACGCAGGTGCGCAGGACGCACAGGGATTGGGCATGGTGCCCATGGTCGTCGAGCAGAGCGGTCGAGGCGAGCGCGCCTACGACATCTATTCAAGGCTGCTGAAGGAACGCGTTGTCTTTCTCGTTGGCCCGGTCAACGAAATTTCGGCGAACCTGGTCGTCGCCCAGTTGCTGTTCCTCGAGTCCGATAATCCGGACAAGGACATTTTCTTCTACATCAATTCCCCGGGCGGCTCGGTTTCCGCCGGCCTGGCGATCTACGACACCATGCAGTTCGTCAAGCCTGACGTCTCGACGCTGTGCGTCGGCCAGGCGGCCAGCATGGGCGCGCTGCTGCTGTGCGCCGGCGCTCATGGCAAGCGCTTTGCCCTGCCGAATTCGCGCGTCATGATTCACCAGCCCATGGGCGGCTTCCAGGGCCAGGCCTCGGACATTGAAATCCACGCCAAGGAAATCCTGTACCTCAGGGAAAAGCTCAATGAGATCATGGCCAAGCACACCGGCCAGGCCATTGAAAAGGTGGGTAGGGACACCGACCGGGATAACTTCCTTTCGGCTGAGGGTGCAAAGGATTATGGTCTCATCGACAAGGTTCTGACCTCGCGCGCCGAGGTTGCGGCATAATTTCGATGAACGCTGTTACGAAATTGGTCATGCAATTTGTCATGCAACAAGCGACGGAGACCGTGTAATGACGGACAAATCGAGCGGCGAGAAGCTTCTTTATTGCTCCTTCTGCGGCAAGAGCCAGCACGAGGTGCGCAAGCTCATCGCGGGACCGTCGGTATTCATCTGCGATGAATGCATTGAATTGTGCAATGACATCATCCGTGAGGAGATCACCGCGGACAAGGGCGGCAAGCCGGCCAAGTCCGACCTCCCTACGCCCAAGGAAATCTGCGAAATCCTCGACGAGTACGTCATCGGACAGGAGCGGGCAAAGAAGATCCTTTCGGTCGCGGTGTACAACCACTACAAGCGCCTGAAGCACCTGTCCAAGACGGACGAGGTGGAACTGGCGAAGTCAAACATCCTGTTGGTGGGGCCGACCGGTTCGGGCAAGACGCTGCTGGCGCAAACTTTGGCCCGACTGATTAACGTGCCCTTCGTCATTGCTGATGCGACCACGCTGACCGAGGCGGGTTATGTCGGCGAGGATGTCGAGAACATCATCCAGAAACTGCTGCAGAACTGCGATTACGACGTCGAAAAGGCCAAGCGCGGCATTGTCTATATTGATGAAATCGACAAGATTTCGCGCAAGTCTGACAACCCGTCGATCACCCGCGATGTGTCCGGTGAGGGCGTGCAGCAGGCACTGCTGAAGCTGATCGAAGGCACGATTGCCTCGGTTCCCCCGCAGGGTGGCCGCAAGCATCCGAACCAGGATTTCGTTCAAGTCGATACCACGAACATCCTGTTCATCTGCGGCGGCGCGTTTGACGGTCTTGAAAAAATCATTCGCGGACGTTCAGAGAAGAGCGGTATCGGTTTTGGTGCGGATGTGCGCAGCCTGAAGAACTCCAAGGACATCGGCGAGATCCTGCGCACGGTGGAACCGGAAGACCTGATCAAGTTCGGCCTGATTCCGGAGTTTGTCGGCCGCTTGCCGGTGGTGGCCACGCTTGAAGAGCTGGATGAAAAAGCCCTCATTCAGATCCTTACCGAACCGAAGAATGCATTGATCAAGCAATACCAGAAGCTGTTCCTGATGGAGGGTGTGGACCTCGAGGTTCGGCTGCCTGGGTTGAACGCGATTGCCAGCAAGGCACTGGCGCGCAAGACCGGTGCCCGCGGACTGCGTTCGATTCTGGAACAGGTGTTGCTTGAGATCATGTTCGAATTGCCGACGATGGAAAATGTCAGCAAGGTCGTGGTGGATGAGGCGATGATCCTCGGCGAAGGCAAGCCGCTCCTGATCTACGCGGACAAGCCTAAGGTGGCGGGTTCCGCCTGATAGTTTAGGCTCCGGACCCGTCGCTACGGGTCAACGCCGTGTCCCGGTGTCAGGGGGGTGCGCGACTGCCGCCTTTTTTTGGCTTGCTGCTGCCAAGCCGGCACACACGTTGAATTCCCGGCATTTGCCCCAATTCAGTAGGTGTAATTCTTTATTTATTATGGGAACGCCATGTCCAGCGAAATCGAGTCCCCTGAAGTAGTCCAGTTGCCGCTATTGCCCCTGCGCGATGTAGTGGTATTCCCGCACATGGTCATCCCCTTGTTTGTCGGACGCCCGAAGTCGATCAAGGCCATGGAAATTGCCATGGAAGCCGGCAAGTCCATCCTGCTGGTGGCGCAGAAATCGGCGGCCAAGGACGAGCCTTCCGATGACGATCTGTACAAGATCGGCTGCATCTCCAACATTCTGCAGATGCTCAAGCTGCCCGATGGCACGGTCAAGGTTCTGGTCGAGGGCTCGCAGCGTGCCCGCATCCAGGGCATCGAGGATGCGCGAACCCATTACACCGCCGGCGCGGTGGCGGTTGCACACGACTCCAGCGACAACACCGAAGTCGAGGCCATGCGCCGGGCGCTAATTGCGCAGTTCGACCAGTACGTGAAGCTGAACAAGAAGATTCCGCCGGAAATCCTTACCTCACTGATCGGCATCGAGGAAGCAGGGCGCCTGGCCGATACCATCGCCGCGCACCTGCCGCTCAAGCTGGAGCAGAAGCAGGAAGTGCTGGAGATGTTCGATGTCAAGCAGCGCCTCGAGCACCTGCTGTCGCAACTCGAGACGGAAATCGACATCTTGCAGGTCGAGAAGCGTATCCGTGGCCGCGTCAAGCGCCAGATGGAGAAAAGCCAGCGTGAGTATTACCTGAACGAGCAGGTCAAGGCGATCCAGAAGGAACTGGGTGAAGGCGAAGATGGCGCCGATCTGGAAGAAATGGACAAGCGCCTGAAGGCCGCGCGTCTGCCCAAGGACGCCAAGAAAAAGGCTGATGCGGAGTTGAAGAAGTTGCGCCTGATGTCACCGATGTCGGCTGAGGCCTCAGTGGTGCGCAATTACATCGAGACGCTGATCAACCTGCCCTGGAAAAAGAAGAGCAAGATTTCCAAGGACATCGCTGCTGCGGAAAAGATTCTGGACGAAGATCACTATGGTCTGGACAAGGTCAAGGAACGCATCCTTGAGTATCTTGCCGTACAGAGCCGTGTGGACAAGATGAAGGCGCCCATTCTGTGCCTGGTAGGGCCACCCGGCGTGGGCAAGACCTCGCTCGGCCAGTCGATTGCCAAGGCCACGAACCGCAAGTTCATCCGCATGTCTCTGGGCGGCGTGCGTGACGAGGCTGAGATCCGCGGTCATCGCCGTACTTACATCGGCTCCATGCCCGGCAAGCTGCTGCAGAACATGAGCAAGGTCGGTGTACGCAACCCCTTGTTCCTGCTGGACGAAGTGGACAAGATGGGCATGGATTTTCGCGGTGATCCGTCATCGGCTCTGCTGGAAGTCCTCGATCCGGAGCAGAACCATACCTTCGTCGATCACTACATCGAGGTGGAGTACGACCTGTCCGAAGTGATGTTTGTCGCCACTTCAAACACGCTCAACATCCCGCCGGCGCTGCTTGATCGCATGGAAGTCATCCGCCTGTCGGGCTATACCGAGGATGAAAAGGTCAACATCGCGCAGCGCTATCTGGTGCCTAAGCAGATGAAGAACAACGGCCTTCGCAAGGAGGAGTTGCAGGTTACCGAAGGCGCGATCCGGGACGTGATCCGTTACTACACCCGTGAAGCCGGTGTCAGAAGCCTGGAGCGCGACATATCCAAGATTGCGCGCAAGGTCGTGAAGACCATGGCGACCAAGCCGCGCGACAAGCGCATGGTGGTCACGCCCAAGAATCTGGACAAGTTCCTCGGGGTGCGCAAGTACTCCTACGGCAAGGCGGAAAAGGAAAACCAGATCGGCCAGGTCACGGGTCTTGCCTGGACGGAGGTGGGCGGTGAGTTGCTGACCATTGAAACCGCGCTGATCCCGGGCAAGGGCAAGGTGCAGACAACCGGCACCCTGGGCGATGTCATGAAAGAGTCGATCGCGGCGGCTCTGACGGTGGTGCGCAGCCGTGCCGAACGCCTGGGCATACCAGCCGATGCATTCGAGAAAAAAGACATCCACATTCACCTTCCTGAGGGGGCAACCCCGAAGGACGGTCCGAGTGCCGGCATCGGCATGACGACGGCGATGGTGTCGGTCCTGACCGGTATTCCGGTGCGTGCCGATGTCGCGATGACCGGCGAGATCACGCTGCGCGGCGAAGTCCTGCCCATTGGCGGGTTGAAGGAAAAATTGCTGGCGGCCCACCGCGGCGAAATCAAGACCGTGCTGATCCCG
>CAMCYY010000136.1 GCA_945885335.1 Bordetella parapertussis | reverse complement strand
CGACGCCATGGAAAAGAGCGGCGGCCACTGAACCGGGGCTGCCGCACTCCCGCTGCTACTGCGGCAGCAGCACCGTCGAGCCGGTGGTCTTGCGCGCTTCCAGATCCCGATGTGCCTGGGCCGCGTCCTTCATCGCATAGGTCTGGTTGACGCTGATCTTCACCTTGCCGGCGAGCAGCGCCTCGAACCACTCGCGGCCCATCAGCTGCAGCCGGCCCAGTCCCTCGGTAAACGCGAACAGCGTCCCCGCGCTCACTGTGAGCGCATCGCGATTGAGCATGGTCGCCACATCGATGGGCGGTATCGGCCCCGAGGCACGACCGAAGGTAATAATCTGCCCCGCAGGGCGCAGTGCACCCAGCGAACGCACGAAGGTGTCCTTGCCCACGGCGTCATACACGGCGTCGATCCGGCGTCCGCCGTTCAATTCAATCGCACGCTGCACGAAATCGCCCTCTGAATAAACGATGGTGTGGGCGCAGCCGTTCGCGCGCGCCAGCACCGCCTTGTCCGGCGTGGACACCGCGCCAATCACCGTCGCGCCCAGTGCCGACGCCCACTGGCACAGGATGAGGCCGATGCCGCCCGCGGCGGCATGCACGAGGATCGTATCCTGCGGCCCGACATCGCGGATCTGCCGGATCAGGTAATGCACGGTGAGCCCCTGCAGGATGCTCGCGCCCACCGCCCTGTCATCGAGGCCCGCGGGCACCTTCACCACCTTGTCCGCAGCAATCAGGCGCGCCTCGGCATAGGCGCCGTTGTAGGGCGCATATGCGACCCGGTCACCCTGCTTCAGCGTGCTGACCCCCTCGCCGACTGCCTCGACCACGCCACAGGCGCCGCGCCCGAGCACAATGGGCAGCGGAATCTTCTGCCGCCCCAGGCGCTGCGAAACATCCACGAAGTTGACGCCGGCCGCGGTATGGCGCAGGCGCACCTCGCCCGGAGCCGGGTTGCCGATGGAGATTTCCTCCCACTGCATCACTTCGGGTCCGCCGTGGCGGTAAATGCGTATGGCGTGTGTCACTGGATTGTCTATACAAGAAAAATGAAGGGATCATGCGGCGCCGCTTGTGGGCGCCGCTTGTGCGCACCGCATTATGCAACAGATTCAGGGCAGGGCCGGGAGAGGACAAGCAGGCCGCCGCCGTATAAGATCGGCCCTGCACATCATCTTCGCAGCCGTGCTGCCGCCCATCGACACCCCAACAAGAGAACCCGGGCATGTACGTCGACATACGCACCATGCAGATCGTATTGAGCGTGACCAGCCTGTTGATGGCCGCCACGCTCTGGCTGGCCTTTCCGGGCCAGTCGCGCGACGGGCTGAACAAGTGGGCACTGGCCCTGGTGACGCAATCGTTCTCGTGGATGCTGCTGGCGCTCCCCCTCATCGAAAGCGAATCGATATGCGTGGTGATCAGCAGCATGCTGTTCTCGATCAACGTTTCGCTCAAGGCCATATCCGTACTCGAGTTCCAGCAGCGACCGGTGCCGCACGCATTGCCCTTGATGCTCCCGCTCAGCGTTGCCATGCTGTTCTTCATCTTCCCCGGCGACGTCCCCATCCTGATGCTGCTCAATGGCGCCGCTTATGGCGTGGTCTACTTTGGCATCGCCTGGCTGATGTGGCGGCCACCGCATACCACCAGCCAGCGCGTACGCTGGCTGATGATCACCGCCTTCCTGTCCGCCTCCATCGGGTTCATCGTGCGCGCGGTGGTCGGCATCTTCAACCTTGACGTGCTACCCCACGCACTGATCGAGAACGGCCTGCAGACCACGAGCTATCTGATCGGCTTCGTGCTGGTCATGATGTCCTCCACCGGCATCATCCTGATGCACAAGGAGCGGGCCGACGAGCTGACGCGCCGGCTCGCCACCACCGATCCGCTCACCGGTGTGTACAACCGGCGCACCTTCATCGAGCTGGCCGATATGGCGCTGGCCCGCTCGCAGCGCACCGGCACGCCCTTGTCACTGCTGATGCTCGACCTCGACCATTTCAAGAACGTGAACGACCGCCACGGCCACCTCGTCGGCGACCAGGTGCTGAAGAGCTTTGTGCGGCTGGCCGAAACCTGCCTGCGACGCGAAGACCTGCTGGTTCGATTCGGCGGCGAGGAATTCTGTGTCCTGCTGCCCGACACCACGCTGGAGGGTGCCATGGCGCTGGCCGAGCGCGTGCGCGTGTTGATCGCCGACACGCCGCTGCATGCCGGCAAAACGGTGGTGAACATCACGGTCAGCTTCGGCGTGGACACCATGCACACCGGTGAGCCGGGCACTGTAGACCTGCTGCTGGAACGCGCCGACAAGGCGCTGTACCGCGCCAAGAAGTCGGGGCGCAACCGCGTCGAGAGTTACGCTGCAGCCTGAGGAAATTCCGCACCCGCCCTCAACCGGTTCAAGGCGAACGGTGGGGTGAACAGGCGCGGCCCCTCATCTTCGCGGCTCATCTGCGCACACCCGGCGCCTCCACCGGCAGGCCCTGAGCACGCCACGCAAGAAACAAGGCCAGGTCGCGATACTCCGCAGCACCATAGGGCAGCATCTCGGCGCGCACCCCGGACAGGCAGGCGCGCAGGCGCCGCTCCAGCGAACCCATGGCCTGCCACTCCATGCGATAGGCCGGATAGGCATTCGGATGCCCCTGACTGATGCGCTCGGCAAACAGCGTTCTGCCCGCATTGGCCTCATGGCATTGCGCACACGACAGGTTCATCTGCCCGTTGCGCCGGTAATACAGCGTGCGGCCGGCCTCGAAGTGCGGCTTAGCGCTTCCATCTATGACAACATTTATCTTGTAATTGCTTGATTTTATGTTTACAAAAGATGTAATTGATAATAATTCTTCAGACTCGTAGCGGAACGGCGAAGCCCCCTGACGCGTCTCGCGGCACTGGTTGATGCGCGCCTCGACGTTGAGCAGCGCACCGCTTTTCGCATCGATTTTCGGATACGAAGCCGCCACGCCACGCATCGACTTGGCCGCATCCTGGTGACAGCTCGCGCAGGACTGCCCTGACTTGCCGGCCGGCGTGCTCCACAGCTTCGCGCCGCGCTCCACCCACAGCATGCCCGGATTCGCGAACGCATCGGCCTGCAGCGTGCGCAGCTCCGGGCTGAGGAATTCCGAGCCGGAGCGCAGCTCGCTCAGCGAAATGGCGCGGTCCTGCGCTGCGGCAATCAACGCGACGCAGGCCAGCCCCAGAAGCGCCACGAGATTGCGCATTCAGGCCGCCACATTCAAGCGCGTGCGTTCCGAACCCGCCACACCCTCGTCATCCCCCCACGAGAACTCGATGTCGCCGCTGGCCCGCGCCACGGTGGTGAACTGCAGATAGGGATTGGCGGCAATGCCCGGCGACAGGTCGGCGCGGAAGATCTCGGCGCCTGCATAGCGGCAGATGAGCGTGCGTATGGTGTTGCGCGCAATCGTCTGGCCGTTGCCGTCGTAGCGATAGCCCGTCTCCATCGGGTGCTGGATGAGCACGCGAATCTCGATCACCTCGCCGGACCTGGCCTGCTCCGGAACCTGGATGCGCGCGGCCACGATGCCTCCTCAGCTCTCGTCCAGGCAAGCTGAAATCGTGACCACGATGCTGCGCGCGTCATACCAGAACGTGCCGTCCGAACATTCCGCAACAGCTGTCACGCGCTGGCTGCCGGCCAGGCGCACGCGCGTCGAGATGTCGGCGCGGCCGGCATGCGGCCCGAGATGAAAAGTCGCCATGACGCGCTCCGGGTTGCGGTCCGATACAAGGCGTATCGCCTTCACATGGTCGGCGGCAGTCATCGGGCTCTCCACCGTGATACGTGCCGGCACTGAATTGCCATTGTCGGCCAGGGACGGAAGCACCAGCGTGACACGTCCCGGCCGCGCCGGTGCGCCGCGCGTGAAGGCCTGCACCTGCGGGTCAAGCGCAGGGGCGAGTGCCGGCGTCTGTGCATGCGCCGTGCGCGCGAGCATGGGCAGCGTGAGCGCACCTGCCACCCGTGCAAGAAATCCGCGTCTTGAGAATCCCGTCTTCATTTCAGTTGCCGCAGATAGGCCACCACGTCCTCGATCTGTTCAGCGCTCAGGATCGGCCTGCCCCGGTAAGCCGAAGCCACCTGGTTCAACCCCTCGACTCGGTAATACGCCGGCATGATGGACGCCGGATTGATGCGCGTCGAATCGACCATGCGCAGGCGCAACTGGCCTTCGGACAGCCTTGCGCCCGAGCCCGCAAGCGGCGGCGCGAGGTCACCCATGAAAGGCTGCCCCTGCGGCAGATCGGCAAGCGGCACAGCATGGCACAGCAGGCAGGCGCCCTCGTTGCGGTTCAGCACGATGGCACCGCCGCGCATGGCATTGCCCGCCGCACCGGTGAGCGATGCGCGGATCTCGCCGCCCTCGATGCGAAACGCCACCAGTGGCGTCGCCGACTGTGGTTACTGGGACTGCGCCTGTGCTTGTGAAGGCGCACCTGGCATCAGCAGCAACAGGCACAACGAAAAAAGCGCACGCGTCTCCAAACCAGTATCACGCCATTCTCAGCGACAGGCCATGCTTGCTGAGCGGCAGCGAGCGCACGCGCTTGCCCGTTGCGGCAAAAATCGCGTTGCACAGTGCCGGCGCGATCGGCGCGTTGGCCGGCTCGCCCACGCCGCCCCAGAAACCGCCGGTCGGCGCGATCACCACCTCCACCTTGGGCATCTCGGACAGTTTCAGCATGCGGTAGTCATGGAAGTTCGACTGCTCGATGCGGCCGTCCTTGATCGTATTCTCGCCCCACAGGATGGCCGACAATGCCCACACGATGCTGCCCTGCATCTGCGCCACGATGTTGTCAGGGTTCACCGCGTAGCCGCAATCGATGCCGATCACGATGCGGCGTATGGCAAAGCCATCCGTCCCGTCCTTGTCCCTGCCCTTGGGCGACACCTCGATCACCGACGCAATGTAACTGCCGTAGGCATCAGTCTCGGCAATGCCGCGGAACACGCCTTTGGGTGCCGGCTTGTCCCAGTTCACATGCTTTGCCACTGCATCAAGAATGCCCAGATCGCGCGGCTTGTTCACCAGCAGCCCACGGCGATACTGATACGGGTCCTTGCCCGCAGCCAGCGCCATCTCGTCCATGAAGCATTCGCGCACATAGGGGTTCTGCGAATGGCCCACGGTGCGCCAGAAGCCCACCGGCACATGGCCGCTGCGCTGCGCGTAATCCACCTTCACGTTCGGGATGTTGTAGGGCTGGTCGGCAAAACCCACCACCGCCTGGTTGTCGATGCCGTTATTGAGCGGCAGGCGCGACAGCGTGGCGATGATCGAGGGCGCCGCAATGCGCGCCGACCAGGCCACTGGATTGCCCGCGGCATCCAGCCCCGCCTTCATCTTCACCAGGCTGGCGGGACGGTAAAAGCCATGCTGCATGTCCTCTTCGCGCGTCCACAGCATTTTCACCGGTGTGCCCGGCATGGTCTTCGCAATGGCCACCGCCTGGCGCGTGTAGTCCTGCGTGCCGCGCCGGCCGAAACCGCCGCCCGCCTGCACCCGATGCACCTCGACGTTCTCCACCGGCACGCCAGCGGCATCCGCTGCGGCGGCGAGCGAAGCCTCCGCATTCTGCGTGGACACCCACACTTCGACCTTGCCATCCTTGATCAGCGCCGTGCAGCCCATGGGCTCCAGCGTGGCGTGATTGAGGTAGGGCGTGAAGTACTCCGCCTCCAGCACTTTGGCAGCCGAGGCAAAGCCCTGCTCGACATTGCCGGTGTTCTTCGCCACCGGCAGGTCGTTCTGCGCCAGGCCGCCCTTGAACATGTCCATGATGCTGGCGCTGGTGACCTTGCCGTTCGCCCCCTCGTCCCACTCCACCGGCAGCAACTTCAGGGCCTCCTTGGCGCGCCACCAGTTGTCGGCGACTACCGCGACGAAATCGCCCTGGTTGAGCACTTTGAGGATGCCGCGCCGGCCTTCGATCTTCGCCGCATCCATCGATTTCACCTTGCCGCCAAACACCGGGCATTGCGCCACGGCGGCATACACCATGCCGGGCAGTTGGGTATCAACGCCATAGCGTTGCTTGCCGCGCACCGTGGCGGGAATGTCAAAGCGCGGCATCGACTTGCCAACCAGCGTCCAGTCCTTGGGGTCTTTGAGTTTCACATCCTTGGGCACGTCGAGTTTCGCGGCGGCTGCGGCCACCTGGCCGAATGTCACCTTGCGGCCGGATGTGCCATGCGTGATCACGCTATTGGCCACGGTGCACTCGCCAGCCGGCACCTTCCATTCCTGCGCGGCCGCCGCCACCAGCATTTCGCGCGCGGTCGCACCGCCACGCCGCAGAAACTCCTGCGACGAGCGAATGGTCTGGCTGCCGCTGGCATTCATCGGACCCCAGGCGCGTTTGCTGCGCACGTTGGCATTGGCCGACACATATTCGACACGCACCTTGCTCCAGTCGCAACCCAGTTCCTCGGCCACCAGCATGGGCGCCGAGGTCATGCTGCCCTGACCCATTTCTGAGCGCGCGTAGCGGATCACCACTGAATCGTCCGGCGAAATCAGCACCCACAGATTGATCTGGTCTGGCTTGAGTTCGCCAGCAACGCTTTGCGCCATGGCGGGCAGGTGGATGCCCAGCGCAAAGCCGCCACCGACGGCAGCGGAAGTTTTGAGAAACGTACGGCGCGAACCGGAAAAGGCTTTTGAGTTTGTTTTCATGTCCGCCCCTTATGCCTTGGTTGCCGCTTTGGGTGCTGCGGGCTTTTTCGCCTCGGCAGCGGACTTCGCGGCCGCCTTCGCCGCGGTATGGATGGCGGGCCGGATACGCGCATAGGTGCCGCAGCGGCAGATGTTCGTCATCGCCTCGTCGATGTCACGGTCGGAGGGATTGGGCTTCTTTCGCAACAGCGTCACCGCGGCCATGATCTGGCCCGACTGGCAGTAGCCGCATTGCGGCACCTGATGATCGATCCAGGCCTGCTGCACCGGATGCAGCTTGCCGTTCTGCTCCAGGCCCTCGATGGTGACCACACGCTTGCCCGCCACGGCCGCCACCGGATAGACGCAGGCGCGCACCAGCTCGCCGTTCACCTGCACCGAGCAGGCACCGCACTGGGCGACGCCGCAGCCAAACTTCACGCCCTTTTCGTCCAGCACATCGCGCAGCACCCACAGCAGCGGCATTTCGGGCTCGACATCCGCTTCACGCGGCTTTCCGTTGACGGTGAACTTGAACATGTCTTCCTCCAGGTTTTTGACTTGTTTTTTCCGGGTGCCGCCCCAATCCCGGCTCACTGTATAGGCGGTGCACAAAGCGGTCAACGCGCAAATTTGTGCCGCTATTCCACGGCGTTTTACTTTGTTTTCGTGACACTTTTCCCCCTTGCGCTGTTGTGTGGTTTGTGCGCCGCAGCGCGCTGTGGCAGACTGGAATGTGCGTCCGCAAATCCGGCTTTTTTTCGGGGTTTGCCTCCATCAGCCCTCCCCCTTTGAATCCGGGTCCCATGTCCGAAAAAGAAATCAACGCGTCCATCGTCATCCGCGGTGCGCGCCAGAACAATCTCAAGAACCTCACGCTCACGCTGCCGACGAATGAACTGATCGTCGTCACCGGCGTTTCCGGCTCGGGCAAATCCTCGCTGGTTTTCGACACGCTGTACGCCGAAGGCCAGCGCCGCTACGTCGAGACCTTCTCGCCCTACGCACGCCAGTTCCTCGACCGCCAGGACCGCCCGCAGGTGGACAGCATCGACGGCATCCCGCCCGCGATCGCCATCGACCAGACCAACCCGGTACGCACCTCGCGCTCCACGGTCGGCACCATGACCGAGCTGAACGATCACGTGAAGCTGCTGTACGCCCGCGCTTCGAACCTGTTCTGCCGCGGCTGTGCGCAGCCGGTGAAAAAGGATTCGCCCGAAACGATTGCAGATGATTTGCTGGCGCGGGCGGTGGAAGCGGGTGATCCGCGATTGCTGATCACCTTCCCGGTCGATGTGCCAAAGACCTTCAAGCCCGAGGAAGTCGAGCAGTTGCTCGCCGCGCAGGGCTATACGCGCTTTCATTCCAAGTCGAAGACGCAGCTTGAGGTGGTGCAGGACCGGTTTCGTGCAGGGTCCACGGAGCGCACGCGCATCATCGAGGCGCTCGAAGCAGCGCTGCGGGTTGGGCAGGGGAAGGTGAATGTTTATGGGGTGGGAGATGAGGGTGCTTCAGACACAGGCAAATCCCCCCCCGCCCCCCTTTCACAAGGGGGGAGTGACATCGCGTTGATCAGGCAGTCGGACGGAATGCGCTCGCGTGGGATTCCACTCGATACCCCCTTGTCAAAGGGGGCGGACGAGCCGCAGGCTCGCCGGGGGATTTCTTCAGCCAATGCAAATAACGCGAACGCCGAAGATTCCAACGCCGTGAAATCCCCCCGCTCGGCTTTGCCGAGTCGGCCCCC
>CAMCYY010000135.1 GCA_945885335.1 Bordetella parapertussis | reverse complement strand
GTCGCGCTGCAGGTATTCGGAGACTAGGTGATACAGCCGGTCCTCACCTTCTTCCGGGGTGAACTCCTCCACCAGCGGCAAACGCCGGGTATAGGGGATGTAGGCCGTCACCTGCCGGCGCAGGGTGCGGTGGCAGATGGGCTTCAGGCGCGCCCGGAGCGTGGCGAACACCTGATCCTGATTCAGGCTGGAGAACTGCTCTCTGAAACTCTTGAGATCGCCGAAGGTGTGCTCGTCGATGAAACTCACCAGTCCGAACAGTTCCAGCAGCGAATTCTGCAAAGGCGTGGCCGTGAGCAGCAGCTTATGCTTGCCGGCCAGCGCTTGCTTCAGCGTATTGGCAATGACGTTGGCGGGCTTGTAGACGTTGCGCAGCCGGTGCGCTTCGTCGATAACCACCAGATCCCACGGCATGGCATGCACGTCAGCCGCCTTGCTCTTGGCGAACTGGTAGGAGCAGATGACGATTCCCGGCCCCTCGAATGGCCGGAAACGGCCCTGCTTGATCTCGGCGTTGTAGGACTTGGCTTCGAGGATGCGGCAGGGGAGAAAAAACTTTTCGGTGAGTTCCTGGTACCACTGCTTGCGCAGATTTGAAGGCGTGATGACCAGGATGCAGCGCTTGCGCTCGGCCCATTTCTGGGAAAGCACGAGACCGGCTTCGATGGTTTTACCGAGACCGACTTCATCGGCCAGCAAGGCGCCTTTGGATAGCGGCGACTGGAACGCGAATAGCGCGGCATCAACTTGATGCGGGTTCAGATCGACTTGCGCGCTGGCTACTGCACCAGCGAGCTTCTCGGCGCTATCCGGAGGAAAGCGGCGGGTCAGCTCGTAGGCGAAGTATTTGGCGTGGTAGTCGGTCAGTTTCATCTCGGGGCCACAAAGTGCCTGAGGGACGAAGGCTCCGAGACTTCAGTAATGAAGCTGACTGACTTGAGCAATGCGATTCCCTCCCAGGAGCTTTAGAGTATAGCGGCGGGAGGGGGTAGCAACCACGCTCTGTGAGAGTTAGTACGTTACTACCCGCCAAGGTGACTTTTCAAGTGAGGCGCCGCTCGAAGATGGCCGACTGGCCGGCGTTTACAGGCGATTGACCGCTTCGAATGCCGCCCCCCCCCCAGCTGAACCGGCAGTCGACCGGACTCCCCGGCTTCAGCGACAAACCAGATTACCCGCCCTGATATCAATGGGCTGCGAGCAATCCTGTACGTTGACGCGCGGCGGCAATGACCTGCCCGCCTCATCGGCAACCGGCGTGCGTGAGCCGTCCGGCGCCACCCGGAAATAGCGCAGCCCGTCTGCCAGGATCAGGCCGATGATGATCACCGCACCCAGGCGCGAATCGCCGGAAGCCTGGATGCGTGAGGTGGTCACCGTGGAACCCGGTGTCACGCCGCTGGCGGGCACGGCGCCCGTATCCACGCTGAAACGCGCTGCGTGGCAGCCTGGCAGGACCAGCGCGATCACCAGTCCACAGACCACAAATATGATCAATTTAGACAATTTGTCGTTTATTAAAAAGCATTCACACAATAATTATTATCACAATATTCCGGCACGCTGCAACATGTCATCAGCCACATAGGGATTCGATGCGCGCTCCTCACCGAACGTGGACAGCGGACCGTGTCCCGGGATGAAGGTCACATAATCGCCCAGCGGCCACAGTTGCGTGGCGATGGAACGCAGCAGGGTGTCGTGATCGCCGCGCGGAAAATCAGTGCGGCCGATGGAGCCCTGGAACAGCACGTCGCCCACCATGGCGAGCTTGTGTTCACGGCTGAAGAAAATCACATGGCCTGGCGTATGGCCCGGGCAATGCCGCACTTCCAGCTCGACCTCGCCAAAGCGCACCGTATCACCGCCCGCCAGCCAGCGATCAGGGGTAAACGCCGTGGCGCCGACCAGGCCGTAGCGCGGCGCATTCAGCGGGATACGCTCTATCCAGAACTGGTCATCCGGATGCGGCCCCTCAATGGGTATATTGGGCACGCCAAAACGCTTCGCCAGCAGCGACACGCCGCCGGCATGGTCGGTATGGCCATGCGTGACCAGAATTTTCTCCAGCGTCCCGCCCAGCTTTTCAATCAGCGCAACAATGTCGTCCAGGTCAGCGCCCGGATCAACGACCGCCGCCTTGCCGGTTTTTTCGCAGACCAGTACCGAGCAGTTCTGCTGCAGTGGCGTGACGGGGATGACAGAGACTTTCATTGCGGGCTCTTGCTGACAATGGCGACGACCTATTCTATCCAACGCCGGTCAGCGGCGACCGCAGAGCGCGCTTGGGGCTAAAATAGCCCTCAATACAGCCGCCCCATCCACGCAGCGGCGCGAACATCACAACGAGGAGATTCCCATGAGACGAGCAGCGATTGTGTGCCCAGTGCGCACGGCGGTAGGCAGTTACGGCGGCACACTGAAGCCGTTCGGCGCGGAAAAACTCGGCGGGCACATCATCAAGGCCCTGCTGGAACGCAGTGGCATGGACCCGGCCCGCATCGACGACGTGGTGTTCGCGCAGGGCTATCCGAGTGGCGAAGCCCCGGCCATCGGCCGCTGGTCTTCACTGGACGCCGGCCTGCCCATCGAGGTTCCCGGCATGCAACTGGATCGCCGCTGCGGCGGCGGACTGCAGGCGGTGCTGAGCGCGGCAATGATGGTGCAGACCGGTGCGGCCGATGCCGTCATCGCCGGCGGCGCCGAGAGCATGAGCAATGTCGAGTACTACACCAACGAAATGCGCTGGGGCGCCCGCATGGGCTCGGTGAAATTCCATGACCGCATGGAACGCGGCCGCGAACTGTCGCAGCCCATGGAACGCTTCGGCAAGATCGCCGGCATGATCGGTACCGCCGAGAACGTCGCCAAGGAATGCAGCATCACGCGCGAGGAATCGGATGCCTATGCGCTGCGCAGCCAGCAGCGCGCTGCCGCCGCCTGGGCCGCGGGCAAGTTCAAGGATGAAGTCGTTGCCGTACCGGTGCCGCAACGAAAAGGCGACCCGGTGAGCTTCGAGAAAGACGAAGGCTTTCGCGCCGACCTCACGCTGGAAACGCTGGCAAAACTCAAACCCATCATGAAGGACGGCATCGTCACTGCCGGCAATGCCAGCCAGCAAAATGACGCCGCGGCCGCTTGCCTGATCGTGGCCGAGGACAAGTTGAAGGAATTGAAGCTCGAGCCCATGGGCTATCTGGTCGGCTGGGCTGTCGCCGGCTGCCACCCTGCCACCATGGGCCTCGGTCCGATTCCCGCCGTGAACAAGCTGTTTGCGAAGACCGGTTTTGATTTCAGCAAGATCGACCTCGTCGAACTCAACGAAGCCTTCGCCTGCCAGGTGCTCGGCGTGCTTAAGGGCTGGGGCTGGAACGATCCGGACAAGCTGAACGTCAACGGCTCAGGCATCTCGCTCGGCCACCCCATCGGCGCCACCGGCGTGCGCATCCTTGCCACAATGATGAACGAGATGAAGCGTCGTCAGGTTCGCTATGGACTGGAGACGATGTGTATTGGTGGCGGGCAGGGGATTGCGGCGATATTCGAGCGCGCCTGACCTGGTCGGAATTCAAAGCCAGGTTGAAACGCTTTTCCCGGACCGCCCCATTGCTGCAGGGATGACTTTTATCCCTGCAGCAGGTCGGCGGCGATGACTGCACCTGAATTCAACGCCAGCGCGCAGCACACTGCCAGCACCCGAACCGGCCTCGCACGGAACAAAGCGCGGGACAAAGACTTGCTTCTGACTTTCGACATGACAACCAGCTCTGTATAATTTTTCTGTTTTTATATATTCAGCTTTGTATCGAAAGAAATTTTACACCTGCTACTCATAGCGCAGCGCTTCTATCGGCAGCAGGCGCGAAGCCTTGCGTGCAGGGTAGAACCCGAAGAACATGCCGATGGCCGCAGCGAAGCCCACTGACAGAAGCACCGACTCGGGCTGCAGTTCCGTGCGCCAGCCCGCCAGTTCGCCGATGGCCACCGAACCGCCCAGTCCAAGCAGTATGCCCAGCAGCCCCCCCAGCAGGGACAGCGTCACGGCCTCCACCAGAAACTGTTTGAGAATATCCTGGCGACGGGCGCCCACCGCCATTCGGAGGCCAATTTCGCGGGTGCGCTCGGTCACCGACACCAGCATGATGTTCATGATGCCGATGCCACCCACCAGCAGCGACACCGATGCCACTGCGGCCAGCAGCAGCGTCAGCACCTTGGAGGATTCCTCGCGCGCCTGCAGGATCTCGGTCAGGTTGCGGATGGAGAAATCGTCCTCCTGCCCCGGCTGGCGCCGGTGGCGCTGGCGCAGCAGTTCGGCGATTTTCAGTTCCGCCTCCTTCATGTCCATGCCTTCGATGGTCTTCACCGAAATCTGACCGACGCGGCGCTGGCGCCCCTGGGGGCTGCCGAAAATCTTGTTGCGCGCAGTGGTAATGGGCACCATGACCACATCGTCCTGGTCCACGCCGCCCATGCTCTGGCCCTTCGACTCCAGCATGCCGATGATCGTGAAGGGCACATTGCGGATGCGCACCTGCTGGTCGATAGGATCACCATCGTTGAATAACTGGTTCGCGGTGCTCTGGCCGATGATCGCCACCTTGGCCGAGCGCGCCACATCCTGCGGCTCGAAACCGCGGCCCGTGGCAATGCTCCATTCGCGCGCCACAAAGTAGTCCGGCGTCACGCCCTGTATGGTCACCGACCAGTTCGCGGCACCGGCAATGATCTGCTCGCCACCACGCAGCGCGGGGGCTGCAACCTGCACCTCCGGAATTTCCCGGGCAATGGCCGCGGCATCGTCCTCGGTCAGGGTCTGCGCACCGCCGGTTCCGATGCGCGCACCGCCTGCCGTAACCGACCCGGGAATGATGATCATGAGGTTGGAACCCAGCGCCTTGATCTGCTCCTCGACGCGCGCCTGTGCGCCACCGCCGACGGAAATCATGGTGATCACCGCGCCCACGCCGATGATGATGCCCAGCATGGTGAGAATGGAACGCAGCTTGTTGACGCACAGGGCGCGCAGCGCAATTCGCAAAGTGGCCAGCAGGTCCATCAGTGGTTCTCCCCGACATTTTCCTGCGGGGCCGTTGCATCGAATTCGCGCAATGCCTGGGCAGCATCACGCGCCTCGACCTGCAGGTCGCGCACCACGCGGCCGTCGCGAAAATGGATGTTGCGCCGCGCGAAGGCGGCAATGTCGTGCTCGTGCGTCACCAGCACCACAGTCATGCCATCGCGATTCAGCTTCTGCAGCAGCGCCATGACTTCCAGGCTGGTGCGTGAATCAAGCGCACCGGTCGGCTCGTCAGCAAGAATCAGCAACGGGTCGTTCACCAGCGCACGGGCAATCGCCACGCGCTGCTGCTGGCCTCCTGAGAGCTGCGAAGGATGGTGATCCATGCGGTCGGCGAGACCGACTTCAGCCAGGCGTCGGCGGGCACGCTCATGGCGATCCTTCGGCAGCACGCCGGCATACAGCAGGGGCAGCTCGACATTGTCCAGCGCACTGGTGCGCGCCAGCAGGTTGAATTGCTGGAACACAAAGCCGATGCGCCGGTTGCGTATCGATGCCAGCGTGTCGCCGGTCATTTTCGAAACTTCATCGCCAGCGAGGAAATAGCTGCCCTCGGAGGGGCTGTCCAGGCAGCCGACCAGGTTCATGAACGTCGATTTGCCCGAACCCGACGGCCCCATGACGGCAACAAAGTCACCGGACTGGATTTCCAGTGACACGCCGCGCAGCGCCGTAACCAGTTGCTCGCCCACAACATAGCGCTTGGCAAGACTGCTGACGCGGATCAGGGCGTCGGTCACGGGCGCGTCGGTCACGGTCACTTCCGCCAAACCCCTAAGGTGAAACCGGCATCGCCGGGCCCTTGCTCGCACCCCCTGCACCGCCACCACCACGGGCCGGAGCGGAAGCGCCGGCTGTGCCGATCAGCACGGTATCGCCTTCTTTCAGGTTGCCGCCCACCACTTCGGTCGAGGCACCATCAGACAGCCCCAGGCGCACCGCGACGGCCTTGGGCTGACCCTGCTCGTCGAGGATGAACACACGACCGCTCGCGGCCTGGCGCCCGGCGGTTTCAGCAATGATCTCGCCGTAACGCGTGCGCTGTTCGGGTTTCAGGATTTCGAAAATCTGCAGCCGCAGTTCCGCACGAACACGCTCGGCCGCCTTGCCGCGCTCAGCGGGCGCCATGCCGCGCAGGGCCGCGCCCTGGCCGCGCTGCGCGACGTAGATCTGTTCCAGCTTTTTCTGCTGCTCGTCGTCGAGTTTCAATTCATTGACCAGACGCTGGCGGAACTGCGCGGTGGCAGCGGCCTGCGGGCTGCCTGGTCCTGCTGCACCACCCTTGTCGCCTTTGTCTGCGGCGGCGCGATCCTGCCGCGGGGCGCCTTTCTGACCTCCACCCTGGGCCGCCGCAACGCCCTCGACGGCACGGGCGCGCGCCTGTGCCGCGATCTCGGCAATGATCTGGTCGTAGCGACCCTTCTGCTCGGGCTTGAGGATAGCCGCGATTTCAGCCCGCAATTCGGTGCGGTTTTTCGCCGCGGCTCTGGCGCGTTCTTCTTCAGGGAGTTCACGCAAGGCCACAGCCCGCGGACGTTGCGCCGCAAATATCTTGTCCAGCTTCGCTGTTTGCTCTGCATCCAGTTTGAGTTCGTCCTGCAGGCGCTGGCGGAACGCCTGCTGCGCCTGTGCACCGCCCGCGTTGCCATTGCCGCCTGCCTTGGGCGCATCGCCGGATTCGACAGTGCGCTCCTCCTTGCCCGGTGCCGACTTCGCGCCAGCGCCTGACTTCGCCGACTTCGCCGCATCAGGCGCGGCATCGTCTCGCTCCACGGAAGACGGCGCCACACTGGCCACCGGTGCAGCAGCGCCCGGCGCAGGATCAACATACCCCTGCGGACGGAAGCGCAGCGCGGCATTCGGCACTTTCAGCACATTCGGGCGCTGCTCGGTCACTACACGGATGTTCGCCGTCATGCCCGGCAACAGGCTGAGGTCGGGATTGATTGCACTGATGATGGCAATGTAGGTCACCACGTTCTGCACCACGCGCGCCGACTTGCGCACCTGCAGCACTTCGCCGCTGAAAATGCGCCCCGGGAAGGAGTCAACAGTAAAAGTGGCGCGCTGGCCAATGGCAAGGCGGCCGACTTCGGCCTCATCGATCGAGGCCTCCACCTGCATGTCGGTGAGATTGCGCGCAAGAATGAACAGTTCAGGCGCCTGCAGGGATGCCGCCACGGTCTGCCCGGCATCGACACTGCGCCGGATGATCACGCCATCGACCGGCGCGCGGATCGCGGTGCGCTCCAGATCGACCCGCGCCTGCGAAAGTTGCGCATCGCGTTGCTTGACGATGGCCTCGGCGTTCTTCGTCTGGGCCTCTGCCACCGCCAGTTGCGCGAGGGTTGTCTTCAACTGCTCCTGCGAGGTATTGACCAGGGCGAGCGCACGATCACGGTCCGCTGCGGAAATGAAGCCCTTGTCGAACAGCATCTGCTTGCGCTCGAGGTCGCGCTTGGCTTCGACGACATTCACTTCCTCGCGCGACACCGCCGCGCGCTGGGCGCCGACACCAGCCAGTTGCGTGCCCACGGTAGCGCGCGCCGCCTCGACATCGGCCTGGGCCTGACGCACCCGGAGATCGAACGACTCCGGGTCGATGCGCGCAACCAACTGGCCTTCCTTCACCACGTCGTTGAAATCGACGTAGACCTCCTTCAACTGTCCGGAGACCTGGGAGCCGATCTGCACCGAGCGCACCGGATTGAGCGTGCCGGTGGCCGACACGCTGGCGGTGATGGGCCCCCGCTCGACCTTGGCGGTGCGCCAGGCCGGCGGCGCCTTGCTCGCGGCATACTGTTTCCAGCCGAACCAGCCGGCCGCAGCCAGTGCACACAGCACCAGCAGGATGACGCCATAGCGCAGAATGCCTTTTGATCCCATGAGCCTCATCCCCTCCCAGGGCTTGCCCGCCCCTCCTGGGGCAAGCTTGGTTTTTTCGCAGCGTATGGCCGGGACGATAGCAAAGCCGCCCGGTGGTTTGTAACAATAAGGTGTAAGAAACTGTTACCAGAGGCGGTTAATCACTTCACCGCGGGACGCAAGCGGCACCTTGACCGCCACTTCCATGTCGGCCTCGCTGGCGACAATGCCATGCACCGGCACGCCAATCAGGGATCCGCACAAATTGAGCGCAGCCAGCGGCCCGGAGCGCCGGGCCAGCAGGCGGGCCAGACCGTCGCCCTGCCCGGTGGCGCCAGCCAATTCCAGCACGATCGCCGGGTTTGACCAGCCCGAGCTTTCTATACCAATGTAATTGAGAGTGTAACGGTTCGAAGACCTTTTAATAAAGGACTATGGATTGTGCATAGGTGGCGCGCCTGTTGGGGGTTTTAGCTGGAAGCTGCCCGCATATGCGGGCAGCTTCGTTAAAGGCGCCGGCGGTCTGAATCCCAGGCTGCTGTGCGGACGGACATGGTTGTAGTGGTATCGCCAGCGTTCAATCAGGGTCACCGCTTCCTTCAAGC
>CAMCYY010000134.1 GCA_945885335.1 Bordetella parapertussis | reverse complement strand
GCGCCACGGTAATGCGGCGCACGATGCCGCTGACGCTGGCCTGGATGGTGTGTTCCATTTTCATGGCCTCCATCACCATGAGCTGCTGCCCGGCGGCCACCGCGGCGCCTTCGGCAACTTCGATCGCGATGATCGTGCCCTGGATCGGCGCAGATACTGCCATCGTGCCCTCAGGTCCGGCCACAGTCGACTGGATCACGGGCTTCTCGGCAACGGCAGGCGTTGCGGCATTCGTGGCGGAGTCGCCGGACTTGGCATAACCAAACACCGCGAGCGGATCGGAACGATCCACCTTGCCACCGGCACGGCCTTCCGGGATTGCGCCTGCTGCTGCAGTCGCGACGGCAGGCGCGGTGGGCAAGCCCGCGAAGTAACGCTTGTGGCGGTCTTCCGAGCCTGGCGCTGCCAGCGTCTTGATGTGCTCATCAATGAAGCCGGTGTAAATCCGGTTCGCCAGAAACTCCGGATGCTGCAGCAGATTCTGCAGGAAACCGATGTTGGTCGCTACGCCCTCCAGACGGAATTCGCTCAGTGCCCGATAGGCCTTCTGCGAGACTTCACTGAAACCCAGCGATGGCGAATGCACAATCAGCTTCGCCAGCAGCGAATCAAAACTCGGACTGGTGGCGTAGCCGGCATAGGCAAAGGAGTCCACGCGCATGCCGGGGCCGGTCGGCGGCTCGTAGGCCGTGATGGTGCCGCTCGAAGGCCGCACCAGACCATCGGCGCCCATGCGCTCCATGTTGATGCGCAGTTGCATCGCAAAGCCGCGCGGCTTCGGAATGTCGGCCTGTGTGAGGCCCAGTTCAGCGAGCGTGGCGCCAGCCACGACCTGCATCTGCACCCGCACCAGATCAAGGCCGGTGATTTCTTCGGTCACCGTGTGCTCGACCTGCAGGCGCGGATTTGCCTCGATGAACACAAAGCCTTCTTTGCCGCCGGCACCATCGGCGACCAGGAATTCAAACGTGCCCAGGCCGCGATACTTGACCACGGCGGCCATGCTGACCGCCGCATCCAGCAGGCGCTTGCGCAACGCATCAGACAAGGCCGCACTCGGCGCAAACTCGATGATCTTCTGGTGGTTGCGCTGGATGCTGCACTCGCGCTCCCAGACGTGGCTGGCCGCGCCCGTGCCGTCGCCCACGATCTGCACCTCGATGTGCCGCGCATTCGCGACGAATTCCTCGGCATACACATCGCCGTTGCCAAATGCAGCCTTCGCCTCGGACTGGCAGCGCTGATAGGACTTCGCAACATCCTCGGCCTTGCGCACCACGCGTATGCCGCGCCCGCCGCCGCCGGCGATGGCCTTGATGACCATGGCGCTACCTTCACCTAACGAAGCAAGGAAAGCAGCCGCCTCGTCGGGACTGTTCAAAGACGGCGTACTGCGCGACACCGGCACCTTGCAGCGCCGCGCCAGCGCCAGTGCCTGCGCCTTGTCACCAAACGCCTCCAGTGTGTCCGCCTCAGGGCCGATGAAGACAATGCCCTCCTCGCGACAGCGGCGCGCGAAGGCCGCGTTCTCGCTCAGGAAGCCATAACCGGGATGCACCGCATCGCAGCCTGCGGCCTTGATCGCGGCAATGACTTTTTCAATGTCGAGATAGGGCCGCGCCCCCTTGCCCTCCAGCGCCACTGCCTCGTCGGCCAGACGCACATGCAGCGAAGTCGCGTCGTCCTCCGAATAAACCGCTACCGTCGGAATCTGCATTTCAGCCGCGGTACGCAGAATGCGGATGGCAATCTCGCCCCGATTGGCAACAAACAGCCGTTTGAATCCCCTGACAGCCCCCTTGGTAGCCATATGTCTGATTCACCTTGTTGTTGTCGGTCGCGGAGCACCTCCGGAGCGCAGCACCGGGGTGAATATTGCCTTCATAGTTTTGCCGCCTTGTATAGCTATTTTAAGCTGTGCGGACCGGCCCTGCCGGCCGCATATACAACCAGAGAATTTTCTGGGAGATAATTACGCCCACTCCCCCCATCCCGCCAGATACGGCGCGCATCCATGCCGGAAAAAAAACACTCGCCACCCCGCAACCGCCCGAGCTGCCTGACGACGCAGACTGCTGCGGCAATGGCTGCAATCCGTGCGTCTTTGATGCGTATGAAGAGGCAATGGAACGGTATCGCGTAATGCTGGCGCAATGGAAGGCAAAGACAGGCTGAGTTTCCCAATCGGGCATACCGGGGGCTGCACTTATAATGGCGCGCAATGAAATCCGACGCATTTTTCCCGACCGGCATAGTCATTCAGGCAATGCCGTGACCCCGCCAAAACGGCTCACAGCGGCAAATCTTTTCTGGGTGGCATTGTTCATCCCGGTCAACCTTCTGCTCCAGCCAGCGTGGTTTGCAGTTGTGACCTTTCCGCCCCGGCTCGACGTAACACCGGCGGTCGTCGCGCTGGTGAAGGTGATGTACTTCCTGTCCGTATGCTGGGGCTTTTACGTGCTCGCCAAACTCTGGCCCGGGCTCGCCGCGCTGCCGTCACAGACAGCGGCCATGGGCTACCGGCTGGCGGGCCTCGCCAGCATCGGCGCCTTGATGGTCGTGCATGCCCCCGCCATCTACCGCTATGGCGAACTGGAACGGGCGCTGCACCGGGAGACTCGCGCCACCAGCCAATCAATGCCATTCGCGGCCGGCCCGGGCGTTCGTATGGATCAGGTCTGGCTCGGGGCGCGCGAGATTACCTACAAATTCACCCTGACCGGCGCCACCGCCAGTCAGATGGATCTCGGGAAAATTCGCGAGGCCATTCGCGCCTCCCTGGTCGCAGCAGTCTGCGCCGACAAGAAGCTGGCACCTACGCTGAGCCATGGCGTAACACTGCGCTATATCTATCAGGACAAGGATGGCCAGCCACTGGCGGACCTGGCCCTGGCGCGCGAAAACTGCGTCCGCACGCCAGGATAAGCCATGGCGCGCCTTGATCTTCATCGTTTCCTGCCTCATCAAGGCATCGCCTCGGGAACGCTCGAGGCCTTGAAATGGCTGGCCGTTGCATTCATGACCGCCGACCACGTCAACCGGCATCTACTGGGCTTCGCTTACCCCGTGATGTATCAGATGGGCCGCCTCGCCATGCCACTGTTCGCCCTGATCCTCGCCTATAACCTGGCGCGACCGGAAGCCTTTTCCGGCGGATCGGCGCTGCGGGTACTGCAAAAGCTGTCGGTGTTTGCCGTGCTGGCCTGCCTGCCCTACATGGAATTGAACCTTGCCACCGCCGGCTGGCGACCGCTGAACATCCTGTTCACGCTGGCCGCCGGCACCGCCTGCGTCATCCTGCTGGAACGCCCGACGCTGCAGCGACAACTCGCCGCCATTGCCCTGTTCGCAGGCGCCGGCGCGCTGGTGGAGTACGGGTGGGTTGGCATCGGCATTTTCATCTGCGGTTGGCATTTCTTCCGCTCGCCGCGTCTGTTCTGGGCCGGCGCCCTGATCGCCTTCATGCTGATGCTGTGGTTCGAGAACGCCAATTACTGGGCAATGGCGGCCCTGCCTGTGTTCTGGCTGGGCTTTTTCGTTCACATCAGGTTCCCGCGCTGGCGCAACGCGCTGTATTACTACTACCCCCTGCATTTTGCTGCGATTGGTGCGCTGAAGATCCTGGTCTTTGGGAATTAGCCAGTCCCGATTCGCAAACCCGCCCCCCGTATTATTCGGGCAGCATCAGACTACGAGAAGTACGGCAGCCTGGTGAAGGCGGCGAACATCAGAACCGAAAACTGAGTCCTGGCTCATAGGCTGTCGGTAAGCGTTTCCCAGCAGCCGGATTCCTCGAGGATGCGCTGCAGTCGTTGGCGCGGCTCACCCTGCACCTCGGCCAGTTCATCGAGCAGCCAGTTCCAGCATTTGTGCTGGTACTTGAAGGGCGTCTGCTCATAGCGCTCGCCCAGCGCCTCGATTTCCACCTGGTCCAGTCCGTCCAGCACGCCGCGCGCGTTGGCCGCCAGCAGCGGCAGGTACAGCGCCCCCGCCAGGTCCAGCAGTTCCTTCGCGCCGATGGACAGCGGCCCCTGCGGGTCGCGCCATTCGCCCTCGACGCCGGATGTGTCGTCGAGAAACTGTATCCACTGCCACACCGCCGGGGCGCGTTCCCGCATGACTGCGCCGGCGATGGGCGCATGTTCGGTGGGTTGCAACTGGCCGTACCAGCCGAAATCGGCCAGCGAGGGCCGGGTGCCGAACAGGTAGTAGCTGCGCTCGATCTGTCGTTCCAGAATGTCGAGAATGAGCCGATAACTTTTCTCGATGATGGGCTGGTTGGCCGGCGTGCAGCCCACCATGGGGTTGCGCGAAACCTGGCGATTGCGCAGGCGCTCGCCGCGTTTGGATGCCTGCTCGCGCGACAGTGGGCCGAAGCGCCCGCGTGCCAGATAGGGCCCGTAGTAGACCTGGTCCGATTCGTAGAACCAGCGGTAGTGATACATGATCTTGGTGCCCCACTCGTCGGCCATGTCCTCGATGAGATGGGCGAGGAAGGCATCGGCCGGATCGGGCGGAACGATGGAGCGTTCCTTGTGTCGCTTCTCCAGCCGGTAGATGAGCGGCGTCGAGTCGTTGCGCACCACGCCCTCGTCGGGGAAATGCAGATAGGGAATCATCTGCGGCACGACGTGCGCGGTCTCCTGATCATCCACCATGAAGCGTTGCAACCAAATGAACGGCAGGCGCCGGTAGCGCATGATGGCGCGCATCTTCATGGAGTAGGGCGAGCCCGGGCCGCCGATCAGGCGGTAGGGTTTGGCCAGGTAGTCGTGGGACGGCCTGGATCCCGGGTCCGCAGATTCACTCATGATGTTGCGTGGCCGGCCGTCACTCGGCCTTGAGGCCGAGTTCCTTGGTCAGTGCCCCCCATCGCGTGCTCTCCGCGCGCATCCGTGCATCGAACTGCGCGGGCGTATTGTCGCCCTCGACCAGATCCAGGCCGATCTTCTGGTAGAAGGCGATCACCTGCGGGTCGGCCACGGTTTCGCGCAGCGCCCGGTTGAGCTTGGCGATGATGGGGGCGGGCGTCTTGGCCGGCACGACCAGCCCGGCCCAGCTGGACAGATCCACGCCCTGAACACCCTGTTCGATGATGGTGGGCACATCGGGCAAGGCGAGGTTGCGCTTGGGGTTGGTTACGGCCAGAGCGCGAATGCGGCCCGCACTGATCATCGGCACGGCATTGCCCGCTACGGGACAGGTGAAATGCAGGTCGCCGCGCCCGGTGTCGGTGAGCGCATTGACAATGCCCTTGTAGGGGACATGCACGACCTTGATGCCGGTTGCGCGGACAAACAATTCGCAGGTGATATGCGCGGGCGTGCCGTTGCCCCCTGAGCCGAAGCTGAGCGCACCGGGCTTGGACCTGGCCAGCGCCACGAGCTCTGCGACGGATTTCACGTCCAGGTTGGCGGGCGAAACGATGACAGCATACTGGGCAGCGTACTGGCCGATGCCGGCAACGTCGCGCGCCAGGTTGAAATTCATCTGCGGCATCATGGCCTGTGCGAAGGTCACCGCGACATTGACATGGGCGACGGTATAGCCGTCCGGGGCCGACTTGAGGAACTCGTTCAAGCCGATGAGACCGGTGGCGCCGGTCTTGTTCTCGGTCACCAGCGTCTTGCCCAGACGGTCGGCGATGCCCTGCATGGCCACGCGCGCCGCCAGGTCGGTGCCGCTGCCGGGGGTGTAGGGAACCATGAGACGAAAGGGTTTGGAGGGAAAGGCATCCACGCTTTCCTGAGCCTGCAGCGAGGCAAGGGGAACAGCCACCAGGACTGACGCGGCCAGCAATACTGCTTGTTTTGACAAACGCATTTGCTCCTCCTTTTGACATGCGAACTACATAGGGTGCAATGGTTACAGGGAAGTGTATAGGATTTTAAGCCACCTTTCCCCTGATGCACGAGGGTGTCGGCGGCCCGAGAAGCGGTCAATCACGCGGTCTGTGGCAAAGATTCCCTGCTCTCGAAGACGATGCGCACCGCCCGGGAGGGCATGTGGTTCGTGGGCGCCGGCTTTGCCAAATATCGCCAGTACTCAAAGGTCACCGCACTGCAGATCAAGGCGACCGAAGCAGGACTTTTGTCCAAGAAGCCTTGAGCAACGCGGGCGCCCGGAGACGGGTTATGCGGCCTTGAGCAGACCGCATAATTACCGAAACATTATTATCAAATTCGTATATTTATCTATATTTTAAAGCAATTTTAATCGATTTTATTATCAGCTACGGATTGCGGAACACGCCATGATCAGGCAAACCGGGTCGGCGCCGGGCTGGTTTCATCGTTGTCCATCATGAGGTGCGCCAGACTTTCGGTCAGCTCGGCACGCAGCGGCGCGGCGGCCGGCTCGTCCCACAGATTGCGCAACTCGCGCGGGTCTTCCTGCAGGTCGTACAACTCGCCCCACCCGGTGCCCTGATAGACCGACAGACGGTGGCGCCGGGTGACCACGGTGCGGATGCGGGCGCGCAGTCCCAGCCAGCCCGGAAAGCGATGCGCCTCCTCCTCGATCAGCAGCGCCTCGCGTTGCACGGGCGCCTTGCCCTCGTTCGGTCCGGCGGCGCCGGCAGCGAGCGCTGTCAGCGCCATGCCCTGCATGCCGTTGGCGGGGGCGACGGCGGCACGATCCAGCACGGTGCGCGTGACATCGATGGCGCCGGTGATGGCGTTGCAATGCGTGCCGGCCTGCCCCGACAACGCGGGATCAGACCAGATGAAGGGCGTGCGGATGAGGCCCTGGTAATGCATCTGCGACTTCAGCAGCAGCTGATGATCACCCATGTAATCGCCGTGGTCGCTGGTAAAAACAATGACGGTATTGCGGTCCAGACCCAGGCGCCTGAGGGTCGCGGTGATGCGCCCCACGGCATCATCCACCATGGTGAGCATGCCGTAGGTCAGCGCCATGGCCTCCTGCACCTCGCGTTGGTCGGCGGCATAAACGGCGGGCACGCCGGCGGTCGCATCCG
This sequence comes from Bordetella parapertussis, assembly GCA_945885335.1. Classification (GTDB taxonomy): domain Bacteria; phylum Pseudomonadota; class Gammaproteobacteria; order Burkholderiales; family SG8-39; genus CAIYPG01. The sequence continues at coordinate 1,692 of CAMCYY010000134.1, read as the reverse complement.
ACATCTTGCCGGTATCGCGCTGCTCGTAATACCAGGCGAGATGGCGCGGCAGGTCCTGGCGCGGCGCCCAGTAGGCCGCATCGAGCACCATATCTTCGGGCTGGTACAGGTCCCAGTACTTGCCTGGCGGCGTCCACGGGTGATGCGGATCAGGAAAGGACGACCACAGGAAGAAGGGCTGCTCGGGCTTCTTCGCGAACTCCTCCAGACGGGCAATGGTGCGCTCGGCGACATAACTGGTCGAATACAGTTCCTCGGGGACGCGCGTGCGCCAGCCTTCGTGAGTCTTGTAGCCCGGCGCGGGCAGCGCGTTGTCGCGGCCGCGCAGTTTCTCGATGTTCGGATCGCGCTGCTTCGCCCACACCAGGTAATCGGCGCCGGTGCGATCGCCGTGGCGCGCCGACAGATCAACGCTGTCAAAGCCGTAGTAAGGCAGCGGCATGCGGTACGCCGACCCCAGCCACAGCTCCGAGCACTCCTGGCCGTAACCCGGGGGCGTGATGCGGCCGGTGGCGGCGCGCGCCTCGGCCAGCGCCGCAGGCGGGACTACATGGTCCCGCGGTGACAGTTCGCGCCCGTAGATGGCGGGCACGTTGGTGACGTTCTGCAGATGCGCCTTGCCCACCAGCGCGGTGCGATAGCCGGCGGCGAGCAGCAGCTCGGGCAGTGTGACGTTTTCCAGCGGCAGCTCGATGCCATTGTGCCGCACCCCATGCAGCGAAGGCATGCGGCCGGTAACCAGCGTGGCGCGATTGGGCATGCACACCGCGGAGGCGACGTAATGCCGGTCAAAGGCGACGCCGCTGCGCGCAATGGCGTCGATCGACGGCGTCTTGAGCGTGCGGTTGCCGTAACAGCCCAGATGATCCGCGCGTTGCTGGTCGGTGATAATAAACAGAAAATTGGGACGGCTCATGTGCGTTGCCCTTCTGTGGTTGGATTCGGGTCCGCGCCCTGCCTGCGGACGCGATGAACCGGTGTGCAATGTCAGTTCATGCCCAGGATCTGCGCCAGGCGCGGCCACGCCGCCTCGCCGCGCTCGCGCATGACGGTGACGCTGGCTGCCGGAAACTTGTCTTGTACCTCGGCGCGATAACAGCTGCGCGCCTTCATCGCCACCCACCAGCGCGCCATGGCGGGACGACGGCCCTCGGTCCACAGGCGCTGCATGGCCAGCATCTCCAGACGCGCGACGTAGGGTGCGATGGCGATATCGGCCAGGGTGAAGGCCTCGCCCGCCAGCCAGGGCGTGGCGGCGGCCTGGCGCTCGATGTCATCGACAAGCCGGGAGAAGGTGCCCGCCGCGAGGATGGCCTCGGGGGCCTCCAGCCCCAGGCGGATGGCGCTGCGCTGTCGCGCCTCGCGCTCCTTGTCGGGCATGCGCGCGAAAAAGGCATCGAGTTGCTCGGAGGTCTTGTCCACGTGCGCATAGCGGATGTACACCGCCTGGGACAAATTGCCGCAGGCGCGCTGCAGCTCGTCATCGACGCGCTTGGCCCACACCCGCATACGCTGGCGCCCAAGCGGGGTGGCCGGCTTCAGCGGCGGCGCGGGGAACACCTCGTCCAGGTACTCCATAATGGTGGTGCTCTCGGTGAGCACCTGGCCGTCGTGGATCAGCGTGGGCACCACCCCGAACGGATTGAGCTTCAGGTAGTCCGGGTTCATGACATCGCCGTTGCGCAGGTCGAT
>CAMCYY010000133.1 GCA_945885335.1 Bordetella parapertussis | reverse complement strand
GCATTGAGTCCGAGATCGAGATCGCCATTGACCCCGTCGAGCGGGGCCAGGTACGCCGCCACGCCCAGGCCATCGGTGATGAAGACCCGATCTACTGGGAAGCCTGCGACGCCAATAAACGCTACGGTGGACCGGTTGCGCAGCCGTTTTTCCCCATCCACATGTTCCGCCGTGCTTATGGCACTGAAGACCCGGTGGAAGCCAATGCCGCCGACCCCGATTACGACGGCGCCCTGAAAGTCCGCGGTGGCCTGCCCGAGATCGAGCCGCTGACCCACATGCCGGTGATGAATGGCGGCTCGGAGATTGAATTCTTCCGTCTCGCAAAGCATGGCGAGACCGTGAAGCTGAAGGCGCGCTACGCCAGCATCACCGAAAAAGAAACCAGCAAAGGCCCCATCATCCTGGTCGTGAGCGAAACCGATTACCTGACCGGTGATGGCGAACTGCTGGCAAGGCAGCGCCATACCCGTATCCGCCGGCCTGTGAAGAAATAAGCGGTAAAAAAATGACCATCGATACGAGCAAGCAGTTGTACTTCGAGGATGTCAGCGTCGGCATGGACCTCCCCAGCCTGACCAAGGGCCCGATGACGACAGCGCACATCATGCGTTGGTCGGCCACCATGGAAAACTGGCACAAGATCCACTACGACACGCCTTTCGCCATCAACCACGACAAGCTGCCGGGCGTGCTGCTGAACGGTTCGTTCAAGCAGCAGTGGCTGGCGCAACTGCTCAAGGACTGGGTGGGGCTCAACGGCTGGGTGTGGAAGCTCAACTACCAGTTCCGCGCCATGAACCTGGTGGGCGAAACGCTCACCATCTGGGGCAAGGTCACGGCCCTGCACAAGGGGCCGGATTTTGGCGTGGTGGAACTGGACATCGGCATCGTCAATCAGGAAGGCAAGGAATCCACGCCTGGCAAGGCGTCGGTGGCCGTGCCCTACAAGAATGGGACGCCGGTGCCTTATCCGTTTGTGCCGCCCAAGCTCTGATCGCAGGATCGCCTATCCACCCGACAGCGAAGCCGCACGCTGCAGGGTGCTGAACAAACGCTGAACAAACCAAACAACTGGCAATCATTCTCTAAGGAGTACAACGTGGAAGAACTGCACCCGAATACACACTACCAACTGCCGCCGGAAGTCGAGGAATTCCGCCTGCTCGCGCGCAAGGTCTGCCGCGAGGAGCTGATGCCGCTGGAGCGCGAGTACCTGCCGCATCCCGGCCATGCACTGGGCCTCAAAGAGTCGATCAAGATCAAGAATGTGTTCGGCAAGGAAATCTCCGCGCGCCTGGAGAAGGTGTCGCGTGACACCGGCCTCTGGTATGTCATGGTCCCCGAGCAATACGGCGGCATGGGCATTTCGCTGCTGGCACGCGCTGTCATCCTGGAAGAACTGAACTACTGCGCGGTACCGCTGCCCGTGGCCCACGTCGCGAACATCCTGTACGCCTGCAAGGGCGACCAGGTCGCCAAATACCTGACGCCGGTGATTGAAGGCCAGAAGAACACCAGCTTCGGCCAGACCGAACCGGGCGCGGGCTCTGACCCCGGCGGCATGATGTCCACCAAGGCCGTGCGTGACGGCGATGACTGGATCATCAACGGCACCAAGATGTGGATTTCCATGGCGCATCAATCGGACTTCATCATGCTGCAGGCGGTGACCGACCCGGTCAAACGCCAGCGCGGCGGCATCACCATGTTCCTGGTGGATCGTGATGCACCCGGGCTCTCCATTGACCCCAAGGGCCTCAAGACCTGGCACGGTTCGGCGCAGTACGTGGTCAACTTCGACAACGTGCGCGTACCGGCCTCGCAGGTGCTGGGCGAAGTGGGCGGCGGGTTCAGCCTCGGCCAGCAGTGGCTCACCATCCATGACCGCCTGCTGCGCGGCCCGCTGGCGCTGGGCAAGATGATCCGCGGCCTGCATGACTGCATCGAGTGGTCGAAGAACCGCGTCACTTTCGGCAAGCCGCTGGCCGAGCGTCAGGCCATCCAGTGGAAGCTGGTGGACATGTACGTGAAGATCAATGCACTGCGCGCCATGATCTACGAAAACTGCGCCAAGGCTGACAACGGCGAGGACGTGCGCATCCAGGCCTCGCTGGTAAAGCTGACCTCCGCGAACTGGGGCGCGGAGTGCATGGATGAAGCAATCCAGATCCATGGCGCCATGGGCGAATCACTGGACTTGCCGTATACGCTGTTCTACCGCCTGCTGCGCCACACCCGCATCGGCGGCGGCACGGACGAGATCCAGAAGATGCTGATTGCACGCGCGCTGCTGAAGTAAGCATCGCTCACCCATCATCCATTGTCATTCCGAGCGAAGCGAGGAATCTGCTGTTACAGATAAAAAGCAGATTCCTCACCCTTTGGGTTCTGAATGACAGACTCTTTTTGTGCAGGAAAACATGGCAAAGAAAAAAGCGGTAAAGAAAGCAGCAGCGCCGAAGAAGAAAGTTGCACCGGCAAGGAAGCCGATAGCTGCAAAGAAAACCCCGGCGAAAAAAGCCATGGCGAAGAAGTCACCGCCGAAAAAGAAACCAGTAAAACCCGCGGGCCCCGGCCTATTTGCCAACCGCAAGGTCCCGGCGACCAAAAAGGGCCTGCCCAAACCGCAAGGACCGCTGGTAGGCCTGCGCGTGGTGGAACTGGGCATGATCTTCGCAGGTCCGCTGGTGTGCACACTGCTGTCCGATCTAGGCGCAGAAATCATCAAGGTGGAGCATCCGGACGGCGACGATGTGCGCCTCACCGGCAAGTTCAAGGAAGGCAAGGGCGTGTGGTGGGCGGTGACGGCACGCAACAAGCGCATGACCTCCATCAATGTCAGCAAGCCCGAGGGCGCCGACATTGTGCGCAAGCTGATCGGCACCGCTGATGTGTTCGTGGAGAACTTCCGTCCCGGCCGCATGAAGCAATGGGGCCTGGATTACGAAACCCTGAGCAAGGTGAACAAGGGCCTGGTGATGCTGCATATCAGCGGCTACGGCCAGAGCGGCCCCTACAGCCGGCGCCCCGGCATGGGTACGCTGGCCGAGGCGTTCTCAGGCTTCGCTTTCATCACCGGCGAGGCAGACGGCCCGCCCACACTACCCTCGGTGCCCATCGCCGACGGCGTGGCCTCCATCATGGGCGCCTTTGCCGTGCTGGCCGCGTTGCTCAATCGCGAACGTACCGGCATGGGTGACGAAATCGACATCAGCCTGTACGAACCACTGATGTCCATCCTCGGCTCGATGGTAATCGACTATGACCAGCTGAACCACATCACCACACGGCGCGGCAACCGTTCTACCTGGACTGTGCCGCGCAATGCATATCGAACGAAGGACGGTAAGTGGGTGGCGGTGTCCTCAGCGGCCAACTCGATTGCCCCGCGCCTGTTCCGTGCCATTGGCCGGCCCGACTGGGCGGAAGACCCGACGCTGGCCACGAACCCGCAGCGTTTCCGGCGCGTGGACGAAATCGACAACGGCATCGCGGCATGGATCGTCCAGCATGATCAGGCCTTCGTGCTCGATCACTTCCACAAAGCCGATGTGGTGGCCGGCCCCATCAATGATGTGTCGGATATCTTCGAGGACGCCCAGGTGAAGCACCGCGAGACCCTGCGCGAAATCGAAGACCCGGACCTAGGCAAGGTGAGGCTGCAGAACGTGGTGCCGAAGTTCACCCGCAATCCCGGCGCCATCCGCTGGCTGGGCAAGCAGCGCATCGGCAATGACACCCGCGATGTGCTGCTGGAGATGGGTTACACCAAGGCCGACGTCAAGCGCCTTGAGGCCGAAGGCATTATCAAGCTTGACGGCGCGCCCGCAGGTGGGCATTAAGGGTGGTCACCGAAGACCAATCGCTGAAGTCAGGCGTGCATTAAAAAAGGCCGGGATATCCCGGCCTTTTTTATTCGCCACCTGACTATTTATTCAATGGATACAGCGGCACCGGCACACCGGGGGCCGGCTTGAACGCAGCGATGTTCTGCATCATCGACGCGAGGGTGTAGTAACCGGCGACGCCGGTGAGGTCGACTACGCCTTGCTCGCCGAATTCGTCCAGCGCCGCCTTGAAGGTATCGTCGCTGACCGCTTTGGTGTCATGCAATTCACGGCAATAACGCCAGGCCACGGCTTCGTCCTTCTGCATCCCCGAGGGCTCGCGGCCGCGGGACAAGTCCTCGGCGGTCTGCTGTGCCAATCCGGCCTGCAGCGCCAGCGAACAATGCGCATTCCACACCGGCTCGGAGTTCCAGTAACGGGCGGTGATGATGATGGCGAACTCCGAGATGCGCATATTGAGCGAACTGCCATAGCGCAAATAGGCGCCCACCTTCTGCGCGGTATCGGCCAGCCCTGGGGCGCGGATCATGACGCCAAACAGCCCTCTGGGAAGGCTGCGGTCCTTGCTCGGATTGTTCTTCCCGCGCGGGCCCTCCCTGATTTCGTCGATGATGCGCCGCTGGTCGTCACTCAGGTCATTGCGCTCCAGTTCCTTGAATCTCATTCGTCTCTCCTTCAGGCCGCAGGCCAGTTGAATATTTTTGTCGCCGTGCCGTGCAACATCCATTCGATGTCTTCCTTCGGCAAGTACTTTGCAGCCGAGACGCGGATCATGTCCAGGTTGTCGCGGTAGCTGCCATTCTTGATCGCCATGATCTGGGTCTGGTCCGAACCCCACATCAGGCGCTTTGCGCCATACGCAGCGTGAACGCGCCTGATCAGCGGTTCAAAGTCGGGGTAGGGCGGCGGTGATTTAGTCAGCTTGGGCAGCGATGAGACCTTGATATAGACATTGGGATACTTCGCCAGCGCTTCCATTTCCTGCATCTTGCGTTCGCGGTCGGCGTCCTCCGTGGCCCAGTTGAAGTGGTCAATGATGACTGACATGCCCGGGTGATTTCGGATAGCGTCTTCAGCCACCCCCAAGCCATCGCGGCGGAACAGCGCGACGGGAATGTTCTGGCGCTCGCAGACCGTCCACAGTGGCTCCAAGCCGCCATCGGCGAGCATCTGCATGTGCTTTCCCTCGTTCAGCGACAGGCGCAGGCTGCACACGCCAGGCGTGTCCATCCATTTCGGCAACTGGTCGAACTGCTTGAGTGGCAGGAACCAGGGCATGACACGGAACCGCTTCGGGTACTTCGCTGCAGCCTCCAGCGCATAAACCGGGCTTCGGTCTGGCAGCAGGCCGGCGGGGGAGATGACAGCCCGGTCAATGCCGGCTTCGTCCATCAAGCCCATCATGCGTTCGGCGGTCATGGGTTCGGGCAGGTGGGCATCGGCGTCAGGCGCCCACGGCCGGTCAGGCCGGCTGGCCTCCCAAAGATGGACCTGAGCATCGGTGATCATGAATGTTCCTCTTGTGTGGCCGCAAGTTGCTGAACAGTGCTGCCTCATCGTGTTTTAAGAAACGGCATACGTATGAATACAAGCATATGCCGTCATATTTTTGCATGATACATTATCCCTCCTTCGCGAAAAGACGCGCCAGGCGAAAGCTGCAAATCCCGCGTGAATAACGTGCCAAACGGAGAGATGCATGGTTCAAATTACTTCACACGAACAGAGCAAGGCTGGCCAGATAACCTACGACACCCGTGAGGGTTTCAAGGCCTGGCGAACAAACTACATCGGTTTCCCAGTCCAGCCGGAGCGTGCCCAGGCCTGGATGCTGGATAGTTCACCGCAACGGTCCCTGCAGGCCCATTACCACGAGGTGGACCAGTTCCAGGTCGTCGCCGGCGGAGAAGGACTGATGGGCAAGCACCGGGTAGGGTATGGGTACCTTCATTTTTCCCGCGCCCACACGCCCTACGGCCCGGTCGTCTGGAGTGACAAGGGTATGGATTTGCTCACCATACGCCCGCGGCCAGACAGCGAGGGCGGACCGAAATTCATGCCCGAATCAAGAGACAAGCTGAAACAGACCCCGCGCAAGGCTTTTCAGGTCGGGATGCAAGTCCATTTTCCGGAAACAAGCGACGATGTGCGTGTCGAAGCCCTGCCGGAAATTCGCGACGATGCGGGCCTTTCGGGGCATGTCATCACCCTCAAACCCGGCGCGCAGACCCTGGCGCCCGACCCTTCAGTGGGCGGTGGCCAATGGATACTGGTGATGAAGGGTGGTCTGCTGCACGGAGGCAAGACCTATCCGGCATTCAGCATCGCCGAAGTGACCCCGGATGAAACCGCTTTCCGTCTGCAGGGGGGGGCAGAGGGGGCTCATGTACTCGTACTCAGCTTCTCACGCCAGAGCGCACAAGGCGCACACGCGCAAATTGCACGCGCGCCCACGCCTGCGACACGCACCTGGTTGTGTGAACTTTGCGGCTTCAGTTATGACGAGGCCGCGGGCATGCCCGAGGAGGGCATTGCACCCGGCACGCGTTGGGAGGATGTGCCCGACAACTGGGGATGCCCCGATTGCTCAGGGACCAAGGCCGATTTTGAAATGGTCGAAGTTTAAGAAAAAGAGAGCGTTCGCCCCCAGCCATCCGCTAGCGGGTCGTGCCAGCCATGGCGTGGTCTGCTGGTATTCAATCACCGGTCATCCTCGATGCCACAGGGGAGATAACCGGCAGCCAAAGGAGAATGAGCTATGCATAAATTGTTCAGTCACGGACAGGATGCTTTGGGAGCGAAGAAGAATCGCGGCACTGTGACATGCGCGCTGACGACAGCTGCGATAGGCGCTGGCCTGCTTCTTGGCATGGTTCATCACGCCGCAGCCCAGAACTTTCCAACCAAGCCGGTACGCATCATTGTCGCCAGCGGAGGATCGGATACCGCTGCACGGGTTCTGGCTCCCGAACTGGGCAAGATATGGGGTCAGGGTGTGGTAGTGGACATTCGTTCCGGCGCTTCCGGACTGATTTCCCTGGAAGGCGTCAAGCAGGCCGCTCCCGATGGGTACACCCTTGGTCTCCCGACACTGTCGCAAATGCTCAGCACGCTTGAGCACAACCGCCTTTTGCTGGCCAGTGAGTTCGAAGGCGTCACTTTCGTTGGCAGTACCCCTTTTGCCATCGCGATCAGCCCCAACGTACCGGCCAAATCCGTAGAGGAATTCATCGCCTATGCCAAGGCGCGGCCTGGAAAGCTCGCGTACGGATCCTCGGGGCTTTGGGCTTCCTCGCATGTGTGCATGGAGGAATTCACTTCCCGGGCCGGATTGAACATGCTGCACGTGCCGTACAAGAATTCCCAATCCGGAATGACGGCGCTGCTCGGCGACGAGGTTCAGGTCTATTGTTCGGCCGCTGCGAATTCTCTGGCACTCGCGAAGGCCGGAAAAATAACCTTGCTCGGAAGCTCTTACAAGGAGCCCAGCGATCTGCTGCCGGGAATACCCCCGATCGCCAACAAGCTGCCCGGTTATGAGGTGCAAGGCTGGTACGGTCTCGTGACCACCTTGGGCACACCAAAGAATCTGGTGGCCAGGATCAGTGCCGACTCGGTCAAGGCCATCAACACTCGTGAGATGCAGGAAGCCTTTGCCAAGCTTGGAATTCGCCCGGAAGGTACGACTCCCGAGAAATTCAGCGCCTTCCTGAGGGACGAGTCCGAGCGCTGGGGCAGGATTCTGCGTGCCGCGCCCAAGTCCTGATCAGCGTTGAGTGGTCTGTTGGGACGTTTGAGTACTCCCGGCGTGCAGGCGCCGGGAGACAGCAGGTCACGTTAAAATCTACGCCTGATGCGGGCATCAAACTGGCAGGCGGATCCGCTCTTCGCGAATGCTTCAATATGAGTAAGATTTGAGGATTGCATGGCGCACACCCTGAGTACCGTTGTCGCGGAAGCGCTTGGACCGGTTTCATCGGCGATGAAGCTCATCAAGACAGCCAAACAGATGCCGCTGGCCGAGGCAGCCTATCTGCGAATGCACGAAGCGATTCGCGATGGCGTGCTCAAGCCCGGCCAGCGCATGATGGAGCAGGATCTGGCCAAGTGGCTCGACATGAGCCGCACGCCGGTGCGGGATGCGCTGCGCCGCATGGAAACGGAAGGGCTGCTGACACATGAGCCGCGCCTCGGGCTCATCATCACCCAGTATGATCGCCGTGCCGTCGTCGAGCTATACGCCATTCGGGAGGTCCTCGAGGGCACGGCGGCCGGTTTTGCCGCCCGCCATGCCACCGAGTTCGAGATGGCGGAATTGCTGCAACTGGCGACCGAACAGCAAGGCCTTAAGGACGACGTCAAGGGCATCGCCGAGAACAACCGGCGCTTTCATCGCATCATCTATCAGGCGGCGCACAACCGGTTTCTGGTGCGTTCGCTGGATGCGGTCCTCGTGTCCATGGGCCTGTTGTGGCAGGGCTATGCCAATTTCATGAGCGAGAACCGTGTTCAAGCCTCTTTCCGTGAACACAGCGCGCTCGCCAAGGCCATTGCCAGCCGTAATCCCGAAGATGCCGACCAGGCAGCGCGTGCGCACATGCGCGGCTCTTTGCAGGAAAGGCTGAAACGGCTCCCCTCAGAGTAGATACCTGCACCGTTTTAATCTGAAAAAAAGGCCAGGAAATTTCCTGGCCTTTTTTTTGGTGGACACAGCCCGCAAAGAGCGGCCGATGAATATGATCAAATTTGTATTATTAATGACTATCTATAAGCATTAATACAGTAAATATGATCATCTGTAAAATGGCCTATCAACCCTCCATGCCGAAGTAGATGCCCTTGGACTGCTGATACAGACGCACTCCACTGATGCCCTTTTCGCGGCCGATGCCACTGTCCTTGAAGCCACCGAAAGGCGTGGCAATCGACAACTGCTTGTAGGTGTTGATCCAGACCGTACCCGCCTCAACCCGGCGTGCCA
>CAMCYY010000132.1 GCA_945885335.1 Bordetella parapertussis | reverse complement strand
GGCTCCCTTTAACAAGGGGGTACAACATCACAGGGGCTTGGAAGATTCGCGCAGGCCCGGCGAGTCGGCCCCTTTTAACAAGGGGGTACAACATCACAGGGGCGTGGAAGGTTCGCGCAGGCCCGGCGAGTCGGCTCCCTTTAACAAGGGGGTACAACATCACAGGGGCGCGGAAGATTCGCGCAGGCCCGGCGAGTCGGCCCCCTTTAACAAGGGGGTTCAACATCAAAGCGGCGTGGAAGATTCGCGCGCGCCCGGCGAGTCGCCTCCCTTTAACAAGGGGGTACAACATCGCATCTAGCGATTCCGCGCGAAATCCTCAATCAGCCGATTGAATCGCTCCGGCTCATCCACAAACAGCGCGTGTCCCGCAGTTTCGAACACTTCGACCTGCGTGGCCGGCCGCCCGGCTTTCAGTTCATGAGCCTGTGCTGCGAACTGCGGCGTGACGACATAGAGCAGCGGTCTGGTGAGGTCGCGGGTGAGGGTGCGCCAGTGTGCGCGCGGAACGGTGGACGGAAACAGCGCGATGCTGTGTTCCAGCGGCATGCGCAGCGCCGCTTCGAGCAATGTGTCCTGCTCTGCTTTGGTGCGCGGCGTTTTGAAGATGGCCTGGATGAAATCGGTCACCGTTTCGCGCCGGTCGCGCCGCAGCGCGTCAGGCAGGCCGCTCGGCCCGCTATCCGGACCTTCGCCAATGGAGCTGTCTACCAGCACCAGCGCCGCGACTTTTGCATCGCCGTGACGATGCAGGTATTGCAGCGCTTCCAGCGCACCGAGCGACCAGCCCACCAGCACGACGCGTGGATATTGCGCGACGAGTTCATGCAGGTCATCGGCGCGGCGGTCGATGTGGTAGCCGTCGGCCGGAATGTCCGAGCGGCCCTGACCGCGCGGATCGAACGCGACAACGTGATGCCGGCGCCCGAGCGAACTGAGTTGCGCCTGCCAGATCGAGGCCGGCATGGACCAGCCCGGTACCAGCACAATCACCGTACCGGCGTGTTCCGCGCCGGCTTCGAGCACATGCAGGCGCACGCCGTCGGAGGACGTGAAGTAACGGCTGGAAGCGGCGGGAGCGTCGGTCGCGTCGGAATCAGAACGGGTCATGGGGGCGCATCCACCCAGCACAAACAGACTGAACAGCAAGACGATGATTGAGGGTGGCAAACCGAACGGTGCCGGGACGAAGCAGCGCTGCTTAGCGGTGGGCAGCAATTCGCGGATTGCGCTTGTGCACCGTATTCATCGGGTCGGCGACCGGGGTCGTGTGCGCAGCAACGGGCAGGGGTGCCGCTTCGGCGAGCACGCGGCGCCCGACCAGCACGTTCGAGCGGTTATCGCGCTTGTCGGAGAAGTTGTAACCGAACTCGAAGGGCAGGGGATCGGGGCGTGCCGCGCGATAGGCCTTGTCCAGTGTGGGCTGGAAGGCGCGCTGGAAGGGCGGGATTGGCGTTTCGTAGGTGCCGTAGAGTTGCACGTCCCAGCGCTTGGGCTGCAGGGCGTTGAATGGCAGGCCAGTGTCATCCTGCACCAGGAAGTCACTGACGCTGAGCAGCGTATTGCGCAGCTTGCGGAATTCCTGGCCATGCAGCAGGTAGGACGCGGCCTTGAGGAAGGTGTTCGTCGGCGCGAGGCTGTTCAGGTAGGCGATGAATTCCGGGTAGTGCTCAAGGCCCTTGTCGGTGGCGTCCAGCGTGAAGTAATGCAGGCGCTGCACGATGGTACTGCCGGGCTTGCGGAACTCGATCGTGATGCCGCTCAGCTGGCGCATCGGGGCGTGCTTGGACGTGGCGGGCAGGGTTTTCAGCTCGTTGGCCGGATCGCCCTTCAAATGCGCGGCGGTATTCTGGCCGCGGACTCGCACCATGCGCGGCAGGTCGTGTGGAATGATGCGCAGGATTTCCACGTCCGACATTGCCATCGGGATGATGAGCAGCGGCGTCACGCCACGCAGCTGCGCCGTGCGCAACTGGCGCGACATGTTTTCGGTGATGAAGTAATTGCGGTCGAGCAGGTCCGACATGGCGGTGCGCACGTCGGACAACAGCCGGCCCATGTCGCGCTCGGCAACAGCCTCCAAATCAGGCACATCGCCCGCATGCTCCAGGCCGAACAGCACGTAGTTCTCGCAGTTCGGGAACAGCCAGTAGGCATTGAAAAAATCCGGGCCACTGAATGGATAGAGCAGGGTCTTGCCGGCCGGGCAGGGCGCGTTGATCGCGGCATCGCGCCAGGCCGACATGGCGGCCACGCGGTTTGCGCTGACCTGTGACCAGGCCGTGCGCATGGCGGCGCTGTGGTCTTTCCAGATCTGGGTCTCCGCCAGGTCGAAGTGTCCGGGGTAGCTGGGTGCGAGGCCCGCCAGCAGGCGTGCAGCGGAATTGACCCGCACCGTCCTGCCGATGTCCATGGACACGCGCAGGCCCGAGGTTGGCGATGCGGCAGGCGCGGGGGCAACGGTTGGGGCAGGGACGGCGACCGCGACGGGTGTGGCCGCAATGGCGGAGACGGGAGCCGTCGCGAAAAATGCAGCGAAAAGTATCGCGAGAGTCAGGTTGGATTGCGGCGCCGTTTTATTCGATCGCATTCAGCAGATTTCTATATTGTCAGGATTGTTGTGGGGTAGTTACAAACCCCGGCGCAGTATACGTTACGCACACATTTATTTGGGGCAAAGAAGCCAGTGATTTTTTCGGGGTGAAGCCCGCATTTGAGCCGCAAAAGGCCCCTGCGCTGCTTTCCGGGAAGTGAAAAGCTGCTTTTCGGGAGTCTGGTGCAGGTCCGGATTAGACTGGCGCGGCATTTTTCCGGACAGCCCGAACGGGCGCCGTATGCATCCAGCGACATCGAGCAACTCACAACAAGGAGGCAATAATGATCAAGACCATCGGTTTTCTGCGGGCCCGCCCCGGCATGACGCGTGAACAATTTGCCCGGCACTGGCTGGAGGTGCACGGCCCGATGTCGCTGGCCGTTCCCGGCATACGGCGCTACGTGCAGAATCACATCGTGACCGATCGTCCGGCACGCCATGACATTCCGGCCATCGAGGCGCAGATCGATGGCGTGGTGGAGATGTGGTACGACAGCATGGCCGATCTCGAACGCGCCGCAGCATCGCCTCAACTGAAGGCGCTGCATGAAGACGGCGCGATTTTCATCGGGGGCTTCAACGGCTACTTCATCGAAGAGAAGATCATTATTGACCGCTAGGCGGCCGTTGTGCGGGTGGTGCACGCGGCCCTGCCCCCCTCACGCCTTCATGCGGATTCCGGTCCTGGCCGGCACAGGGGCTGATGAGCGCGCTTTAGCGGATGCCGCGGCTCTTTTCAGGTGAAATCAGTGTATCGCCGGCGTGCCTGCCAGACCACAGGGTGTGATGTGCAAACCAGTTTTGCGGCTCCCGTGCATATTCATGCGCGACGCAACGGCATAGAATGTTTCGAATCAAATGGCGCGGCTGGCCGGGCCCCGGAAGGTAGGGGTTGCAGGCAGATTGCGCCCACAACAAGGAGGAATGGATGGCAAATGGACAACTCACGCTGCTCGCCTGCGGCGATGTCGGACCGATACACGAACCGGTGGACCAGTACGCGGCGCTGGTGAAGTCGCAACTGGCCGGCGCCGATATCCGCTTCGGGCAGGTCGAGCGGGTGTACACCGACCGCGGCGCGCTGCAGCTGCATTCCGGTGGCGGCCACAGCCGTCTGCCGCCGCGCATGGCCTCGGTGTTCAAGGAGTGCGGCTTCAATGTGCTTTCGGTCGCCAGCAACCACGCCATGGATTGGGGCGGCGATGCACTGATGGACACCATTGAACTGTTTCGCAGCCAGGGTTTCCAGGTCATCGGTGGCGGGCGCAATCTCGAGGAAGCGCGCAAGCCCGCCTTCATCGACGCCAACGGCGTGCGTGTGGCGGTCCTCGCCTACTGCTCGGTGCTGAACGACGGTTATGCCGCCGAGGAAAACAAGGTGGGCGTTGCGCCCCTTCGTGCCCATACCTACTACGAGGCACCTGAATACCAGCCGGGTGTCCCGCCGCTCGTGGTCACCGTGCCCTACGAGGAGGACATGGAAGGCATGGCGGCGGACATCGCCAAGGCGAAGCAGCAGGCCGATGCTGTGGTGGTCTCGCACCACTGGGGCATCCCCTTCATTCCCCGCATGATCGCCGACTACCAGACCACCGCCGCCAAGGCTGCCTTCGACGCGGGTGCCGACCTCATCCTCGGCCATCACGCCCACGTGCCCAAGGCCATCCATGTCATCAACGGCAAGGTGTGCTTCTACAGTCTCTCCAATTTCATCATGGGCTCCACTGCGAAGAACGCCCAGAAGGCTGCGGCATTCCGGAAAAAATTTGGCGTGGAACTGGATCCTGACTATCCGCACCTGGCTTATGGCACCGATGCCAAGCGCAGCATGGTTGCCAAGGCGGTGTTCTCGAAAAAGGGCGTGGACAAAGTGTCCTTCCTGCCCACGCTCATCGACAAGCAACTGCGGCCGGAAATCCTGAAAAAGGGCGATGCGCGTTTTGACGATATGGTGAAGTACATGGAGTGGGCTTCGGAGTACTACGACCATCGCTTTAGTGTCGAGGGTGATGAGGTCGTGGTGACCGCCCCGGCCTGAGCGAAGTTTCCCCCTTGTCAAAGGGGGCGGACGCGGCGCAGCCGCGCCGGGGGATTTTCATGCATTGCTGTTCCTTGTCTCCGATAATCCCCCCGCTTGCCTGCGCTGCACTTGGGCAAGTCGGCCTTGCAGGCCGCGCCTTGCGTTGAACCGGAAGGCCGTTCGACAGGCAAGTCGCCTGTGATTCGAAACCCCTGTCTCACCCCCTTTGGCAAGGGGGATTGTCCAGTCGCGTTTTAAGCAAAGCTGGTTTGTAATAGGGGCTGATGCGCGAAAAGCGATGCCGCTATAGACTGATTTCATTAAAAAAGAGCGCTCTCGGCCTGCCGCGGAGCGCACATTTCCAGACCACCCCCGGCTCCCCGGTTCCATGGGCGACCGCCGGGCGGCAACAGGAGGCAGCAATGGCAGACATTTCCTTTATCGCAACCGGGGACTGCGGTCCGACCCATGGCCCGAACGACGGTTTCCCCGTCGAGCGCTACACCGAGCTGGTGCGCCCCACGCTGAAGAGCGTGGACCTGCGCTTCACCAATTGCGAACGGCAGTATTCCACCCGCGGCGCCAATGCGCGCGGTGACGACGGCCAGCCGCACGGCCGCCAGCCGCCGTCCATGGCGCAGATCTTCACCGACTGTGGTTTTGATGCCGCGACCATTGCCAACAATCACATGTGGGATTTCGGCGCCGATGCGCTGATCGACACGCGCGCGCTGCTGATCTCCAAGGGCATCGTTCCCACCGGCGCGGGCAAGGACCTCGATGAGGCGCGCATACCCGCCATCGTCGAGAAGAACGGCATCAAGGTGGGGTTCCTCGGCTATTGCTCGGTGACGCCCGCCGGCGGCGAGGCGGGCGCCGGCAAGCCTGGCATCGCCACGCTGCGCGTCAAGACGACGTACGAAGGCCGCGGGCCGCACGCACCGGCGCGCGTGCTGACCGAGCCTGACGAGACCGACCTGAAGATGATCCTCGACGACATCAAGGCGTTGCGCCCGCAGGTGGATGTGTTGATGGTGGCATTGCACTGGGGCGTGATCTGGGTGCCGCGCGTGATTGCCGACTACCAGCAGACCGTGGCACGCGCCGCCATTGATGCCGGCGCAGACATGATCATCGGCCACCATGCGCACGTGCCCAAGGCGATTGAAATGTACAAGGGCAAGGCGATTTTCTACAGCCTGTCCAATTTCTGCATGACCAAGCCGAAGCGCTCGCACAAATGGGATGAGACGCCCTGGGTGCATGGCGCGCTGCGCAACCATGCCGACCAGGACCCGAACTATCCGATGCTGCCCTACGGCACCGATTCCAAGCGCACGCTGCTGGCGAAGGCGGTGCTCGGCAAGGGCGGCGTAAAGGAAGTGTCCTTCCTGCCCATGATGATCGACACGCAATACCGCCCCGAAGTGTTGAAGCGTGGCGATGCGCGCTTTGACGACATGGTGAACTACATGGACTGGGCCTCGGATGGCTTTGACCACAAGTTCCAGGTGGTGGGTGACGAGGTGAAGATCACCTCGGCCTGATATTGATGTAAAACCAGCGATCCCGGCGCAGACCGGGCCGCTGCCATAAACCGGAGGAGTGAGCATGATTCGAAGGTCCAGAGTACTGGGTCGGACGTTGGCCCTGGCAGCACTGGCCCTGTCGCCGGTTCTGCCCTCTGTGGCACTGGCACAGAAGCCCGCCAATTTGCCCGGCGGATTTCCGGCAAAGCCGGTGCGTGTCCTGATCGGACTTGCCGCTGGCGGTGGCGTGGATGTCATCACGCGCGCCATCTCGCTCAAACTTTCCGACAAGTGGGGCACGAGCGTGGTCGTCGAGAACCGACCCACGGCAGGTGGCGTGGCTGCGATGGACGCACTGGCGCAATCTGCGCCAGACGGTTACACCTGGCTGGGCTCCGGTAGTCAGCTTGAGCTCACAGTGGTGTTCAGCCGTGTGAAATTTGACGTGTTGAAATCCTATGAGCCAGTGGTGCAAATGTCCTCCAGCCCCTATGTGCTGGTAGTGCCTGTCGCACTGCCGGTGAAGTCGGTGAAGGAACTCATCGCGCTGGCCAAAGCAAAACCGGGTGAGCTCAATTACGGGACGGCCGGGCCCGGTTCCTCCGGGCACTTGGGCCATGAACTGTTCAACATGCAGGCCGGTATGAAAATGACGCACGTTCCCTACAAGGGCAGCGGCGCCATATTGCCGGACCTCATTGCCGGGCGGGTGCAACTGGGCTTCCTCTCCTCGCTGGGCGCTGTTTCTCAGGTCAGGAATGGCACCTTGCGTGTGCTGGCCGTGACCAGCGCGAAACGCATCGAAGGCATGCCCGATGTGCCCACCATGGTTGAGGCCGGCGTGCCGGGCTTCGAGTGGGGTAACAACTATGGCCTTTTCGTCGTAGTAAAAACACCGCAGCCCATCATTTCAGCAATCAACCAGGAAGTGACTCAGGTGCTGGCACAGCCGGACATGAAAGCCAGGCTTGCCGCCGATGGCGCGGAAGCGCCTAGCGCACATACCCCCGCGCAGTACCGCGCGACGGTGGAGAACAACATCACGCGCTGGGCAGCGGTGGTGAAGGCATCGGGAATCACGGCGGATTAGCAAGTAGCAAGCGGACGGCAATGCCGTATTGCATACACAGGTCAATGACAGGAGCACTCACATGAACAAACCCGCTGAACATGGCATGACGGAACAAGCAGATGCCCACGCGGCAGACGGCATTCAGGCGCTTCTCGCCGACTATGCGTACGGGCTGGACTACAACGCGCTGTCACCCGAGGCGATACATGGGGCCAAGGTGCGCATCATCGACACGCTGGGCGCGCTGATGGGGGGCTATTTTGGCGAGCCCTGCCAGATCACCCGCAATATTGCGGCGCGTGTGCCCGACCCGAATGGCGCCACCGTTATCGGCACGCGCATCCGTACCTCGCCCGACATGGCGGCCTTTGCCAATGCCACGGCGGCGCGCTTTGTCGAGATGAATGACGTCTATCACTGGCCCGGCAGCCGCGGCGGTCACCCGAGCGATGTGCTGGTACCCATACTCGCGGCGGCGGAGCATTGCCATTCCAGCGGCAAGGAACTCATCACCGCCGTGGTGCTGGGCTACGAGTTTTATCTGCGCCTGTCCGATGCAGTGCCGGAGCGCGGCTTTGACTGCTCCACGTTTGCCGTCATCGCCACCGCGGCCGCTGCCGGCAAGCTCATGGGATTGAGCCGAGAGCAGATGGCACACGCCATCGGCATGGCGGCAGTGGCCAACAACCTCACGCGCCAGGTGCGCACGGGCCACCTGTCGATGTGGAAGGCGACAGCCGCGGGCTACGCGGGCCGCGCCGGCGTGTTCACTGCCATGATGGCGGCAGAGGGCATGGACGGCCCGCATCTGCCGATCGAGGGCGAGCATGGCTGGCAGGCGCATGTGTCCGGCCCCCTGAAGCTGGCCGATATGGGCGATCACGCCCGCAACAAGCCATTCCGCATCATCGATACGCTGATCAAGCAGCGCTCGTCCTGCGCCACCACCATTTCGTCGATCCTGGCCGCCGAAAAAGCCTCCGCACCCATTCGCGGCCGACTGGATGCGGTGACGCAGGTGGTGGTGGAGGTCTACGACACGGCGAAGAAGAACATGGGCACCGGTGCGCATCACTGGAACCCCCAGGGGCGCGAAACCGCCGACCACAGCATTCCCTACGTGGTTTCCGCCGCGCTCATGGATGGCACGGTCACGCCGCGCCAGTTCAACGAGGCGCACATCTGGAGTCCGGAACTGCGCAAGCTCCTGGCTAAGGTGGAAGTCGTTGAGAACCCCGATTTCACCAAGATCTATCACCGCCTGCCGGTGGAGCACCACACCCGTGTCACCGTCACCATGGCTGATGGCGAGCGCATCGTCGGCGAGTCGGGCGGTGCCAAGGGTGATCTGTCCAATCCCAAGAGTGATGCAGAGATCAGCGCCAAGTTCCGTGATATGGCAGAGGAAAGCCTGGGTGTGAAGCGCGTGGATGCGTTGCTCGAGCGGCTGTGGAGCGTGGAGAACATGGCCGACGTCGCGGAGATTCCGCCGGCCTTCGTTTTCGGATAAGCGGTCTTCGGTTAAGCAGTTTTCGGTTAGGCGGTCATTGCTTGAGAGCAGGCACAACAAAAGCGATATCAACCGTGAACACAGTCAACTCCCGTCAATGAGAAGGAGAGAGCAGATGA
>CAMCYY010000131.1 GCA_945885335.1 Bordetella parapertussis | reverse complement strand
CGGCTGGCGCGACCAGTACCACATCCATTACGGCACGCGCATCCTGTCAAAACGACTCGCCGCCGCCGGCATACGGCACACCTACGAGGAGTTCGACGACAATCATTCGGACGTCGATTACCGCATGGATGTGAGCCTGCCGTTCCTGTACCAGGCGCTGAAGCCCTAGGGAGAGGCGTTGCTTTTGCGCAATGCGCATTGCGCATTGCATGCGATGATGACCGCACAAGCCACGCAAACCTGGGAGGGTTGAAATGTTCGGTCTGACACCGCTTGGGGTCGCTCACACTGCAATCAGCCTTGTCGCAGTCGCGGCGGGACTCATCGCACTGTTCCGCGACAAGCGGATTTCCGCTGGCAACATGCTCGGCCAGATCTACATCTGGACCACCGTCCTCACCTGCCTGACCAGCTTCGGGATATTCCAGCACGGCGGCTTTGGCAAGCCGCACATGCTGGGCATCCTCACGCTCGTGGCGCTCGGCCTCGCCTTCGTCGCAGGGCGCACCGCGCTGTTCGATCGCGCCGGCCCCTATGTGGAGGCAGTCAGCTACTCAGCGACCTTTTTCTTCCACATGATTCCCGCCGTCACCGAGGCCACCACGCGTCTGCCGCTGGGTGCGCCTCTGCTGCCCAATGCCGAAGTGCCGGAACTGCAGGTGGCGGCTGGTGTGATGTTCCTGATCTTCCTGATTGGCGCCACGCTGCAGGTGCGCAGCATGCGGGCCCGGCACCTGCGCTCGACGGCATCGTCAGCGCTGCGCTAAACCGCACTTTCAGTAATGCGGCGGCACTTCGTCGGCCGCGCTGCGCTGCTCGGACGGCGCCGCCATCTGCATTTGCTGGCGCAGGGCGCGCAGTTCCCCGCGCAACTGTTCAATCTGCTGTTGCT
Source organism: Bordetella parapertussis (assembly GCA_945885335.1). Classification (GTDB taxonomy): domain Bacteria; phylum Pseudomonadota; class Gammaproteobacteria; order Burkholderiales; family SG8-39; genus CAIYPG01. Next base: position 8,077 of record CAMCYY010000131.1, on the reverse strand, counting down.
GGCGATAGATGGTGCGGTTGAGTTCTTCCAGCAGGTCGTCGGTGAAACCCGCCTTGATTTCCAGTTCAGTCAGGCGGTCATCTGCGGGCTTGTCGTGGCTTCCAGCAGTGCTCATGCGGACTCCCCGTCCGAAGACGAGGCCTTGTCGCGGTCGGGCATTTTTTCCCTGGCGAGTTTGGCCGCTTTCGCCGCCAGCACAGCGGCCTTCTCGGCCGCCTTGATCTCGTCTTCTGCAATCATGGCGGCACGCGACTCGGGCGTCTCCAGGCTGATGCGGCCGAGCGCTCCATCGCGGTAGTCCTGCAGGAAGATCAGTGAGGCACGCTCAAAATCAGGCTCGCCGCCACGGCCCTTCAGGAGACAGCCGCGCCGCCGTGCCACCGCTTCGATAACGCCGGGCGCATCCAGCCCTTCGAGCTTGAAGCCATAACGTTCGAGCAGTCGCTCCGGATAACGCACCATCAGGACACCTGCGAGAAAAACAGCGACCTCCTCGTCGATCACCGCATTGCGGCCGATGGCATGGCTCGCAGCCAGCATCCAGCCGTCGGACTCGTGATCGATCTTCGGCCACATCAGGCCGGGCGTATCGACGATGTACTGGAGGGGACTGATGTCGAAGCGCTGTTGTCTTTTGGTGACGGCGGGCTCATCGCCCACCTTGGCCACCTTGCGCTTCACCAGTGCATTCATGAACGTGGACTTGCCCACGTTGGGGATGCCCATGATCATCATGCGCAGCGGTTTGAAGGTGTCGTCGCGATGCGGCGCGAGCTTCTGGCACAGCGCGGGCACTTTCGCCACCTCGCCCGCCTTCTTGCAGGAGATCGCCACCGCCGTCACACCCTTTTGGCTGTTCAGGTGGTCGAGCCAGGCTTTGGTGGCATCCGGATCGGCGAGGTCAGCCTTGTTCAGCAGCTTCAGGCAGGGGCGCTGATGCAGCTTGCGCAAGGACGTGATCATCGGATTGCTGCTCGCATCGGGATGGCGGGCGTCGAGCACCTCGATGATGACGTCGATATCCGACATGGTCTCGCCCGCCTTCTTCTGGGCGGAGCGCATGTGGCCGGGAAACCATTGAATAGTCATGGACGTTTTTGCACGATGGAATAAGGCGACATTATCCGGCTTTCGGCCGGAACCGCGGCATCAGATTGCGGCTCAGGCCTCGCCGGTGGCGCCTGCAGCCAGCCCGGCATCAGCCGCAGCGCGGAAATGCCGGTTCGCGTCTTGTACGCGGCCCATGCGGTCAAACAGACGGGCCAGTGCGACATGCGCGGTGCGCGTGGGCTGCACCGACAGGCTGGCCTCAAGGTAGCTCTGCGCCTTGCCCCACAGTTCGCGCTGCACGCACAACCGCCCCAGCGTGAGCAGCAGCGGCCAGTCACGCGGACGCTGATTGAGCCAGCGCTCGGCGCGCTCGATGCGCTTCAGCGCATCCTCATCGAGGCATTCGCCGTAGAGCAGCACCAATTCAGCGGCCCAGTTCTCGCCCAGCGCCTCTTCAATGATGCCGTGTGCGGTGTGGCAATCGCCCAGTTGCATGTAGGCAGCGGCGGCGGCGGCGGCGAGCCTGGTCCCGCGGCGCTCGGCCTGCGGAATGCCCTTCCAGTACTCGGCCAGGGATTTCGGATCGTGGGCCTTTTTCTCCAGCAGCGCGACGCGTGCCCGCATCAGGATGCCCTCAAGCGCTGCCGGCGGCAGGCCGGAACGCTTCTCCAGCAGGCGCGCGATGCGGATTACTTCCTCCCAGTCGCCCAGCTGCTGCTCGGCACGCAGCAACAGCAGCAGCGTGGCAATGTGAGTCGGGCCCGAGTCGTGCAGGCCGCGCAGCACACGGCGCGCATCAGCATACTTGCGGTCATCGACCAGCAATTCGCCGCGCGTCGCCTGCGTCGCCAGCTTCCAGTCGGGCCCGCCGCGCTCGTTCGATGCCTCGGCGCGCGTGAGCCACAGATCGCGCCGCTCGGTGTCGCGCACGCGCTGCGCGGCGCGGGCCGCGACCAGGCTTACCGCACCCCGTTCGGCGCCAAGGTCCCAGGCCTTCGTGGCGAGCTTTTCGGCGCGCGAAAACCGCCCCTCGAACCAGGCCTGCAAGGCACCGTGCAGCGCGTCCTCGGCACGGTCGCGCCGCTGGCGCTCGCGAAAGGCGCGCACATAGGCGGGCAGCTCCAGGGTATGCGACACGATGCGGGTAAGGCCGTAGGCAAGCGCATAACCGCCGAGCAGCAGGATGAGCGAGACTTCGATGCGATAGGGCGGGAACACGAACAGCGCGTAGCCATCGACGGCGCGCAGACCGAGCGACAGCGCCACTGCCAGCGCGAATACCCCGACGACCCAGAACAGACCCTTCATCTCAACGCACCCGGTCGCGGGCGACCTTGTAGTTGCGCACCGCGCCCAGACTTTCATTGATGGTCGGAAGTTCCACCTGGATCGCAGAGACCGACACCTGGCGCAGCGTGGCCTGCGCTGACTGCGTGGAACGTGCGCGTGTATCGAACCACTTCGCCAGCCATGCCGATGCAGTCTTCACGTCCTCGCGGAACGTGGATTCATCACGCGACAGCAGCGCAAGGCGCGCATTGAGCAGGCGCAGCTTCAGGTTCTCGCGCAGGAAGAACACCTGGCTGGGCGCGATGAGGCCGGGCTCGGGACGATCGGTGACCTGGATGCGGACCAGCGACTTCACTTCATTCCAGACTTCGACGCCCAGGCGTTCCCAGAAACCATCGGGCAGGGCGGCGGCCGGCGTGGGCGCGGCGGTGGCGATGCGCTCATCGCCCGCCAGCGGCAGCGTGTCGATGGCGGTGATCACCTGATCCAGTTTCAGCGCCAGGCCGGCGATGTCAAGGCTGGGCGTGGCCTTCAGGCGCTCCAGGTCGCGCGCAATGACCTTGCGCAGCGGAATGAATTGCGGCCGGTCGGAGCGCGTCAGGCGCTGGTCGGCCGTCTGCAAGGCCGCCACTGCAGCCTGCACATTGCCGGCAAGTTGCAGCTGCTGCGCCGCGATCGTCAGTATCTGGTCCACTTCGGCCAGCGCCCACTCATCCCGGTTGCGCGACAGCTCCTGATACAGCGCCTCGAGCGCCACCTGCTGGTTTTGCGATTCGGCCAGCTTGGTATCGAGTTGCCCGAGTCTGGCCTGTGCCTCGCGCACCGCCTCCTGGGCCTGGCGCGCGACCAGGCGCGCATCGCGGCTGTCGGCGTCGCTGTTGCGCAGGCGGGTGGCAAGCTCTTCACGCAGCGCCGATATGCGCCCGTGCTCGTCGTACCACTGCCAGCCGAGCAGCAGCACCAGCACGGTGGCCACAATTGCCCAGGGATTGCGCAGAAAATCAGCCAGCGACGCAAACAGCCTGCCGCGTGTAGCGGGCGTTGGCGCCGCTGGCTGCGGCGCTGGCTGGGGTTGCGCAGAGTCGGGCGAAGGTTCGGGAATGTGTTCGTTCATGGGGAATGCCAAGGCGTTACGCTACTTTAGCAAAAAAGGACTGCAATTCCGCGATCATCGCTTCATCGCCTGCGCCGGTGACAAAAACCGCGCGCGCGCCAAGGGCACGCGCGTGATCGGCAAGACGGGGATGCACGACAAAAACCGGCACACCAAGCGCCGATGCGCGGGCATCCGCAGGCAACATGGCGAGGAGATTGTCGAGCGCTTCACGCGAGGTGATCGTCAGCGCGGCGATGCCGCCACTGACGATGCGCGCGGCGAGCGGGGCGGCATCGGCCTCCGGACGGACACGCCGGTAGCACTCCAGATATTCGACCGCAGCGCCGCGTGCACGCAGCGTATCTGCCAGCCATGGACGGCCGCCTTCGCCGCGGACAATGAGGACGCGCTTGCCGGCAACCTGCTGCATTTCGGGCAATGCGGCCAATGCCTCACTGTCGGCGCCGTCAGCCGGTGCGATGACATTGGCAACCCCCAGCGTATGCAGCGCGCGGGCCGTGGCATGCCCGACGGCGGCGACCTTCACGGCCTCCGGCAACCATGCATCGAACACTGCCCGGCCATGCTCAACGGCGGTCGGACTGACAAAAACGATGATGTCAGCCTCGATAATATTAATGCTTTTACCCTCTATGGATAAATCACTATTTTCTGAAATTGATAATATTTCCAGCGTCGGAAACAGCACCGCTTCAGCGCCAGCCTCACGTACCAGCGCGGCCAGCCGCGCGGCGCGTGCCGCAGGACGGGTGATGAGGATGGCCTTGCCGGCGAGGCCGGTGCTGGCGGAAGTCACGCGGTCACGACAGGGCGGCGATGATGTCGCCCGCGCCCAGGCCGCGCAGCTTCTCAGCCAGCGCAGCCCCCAGCGCCTCCGGGGCCTCAAGCGCGCCGGCCTGTTCAGCACGGATGACGCGGCTGCCATCCGGTTGCGCCACCAGCGAACGGAGCGACAGTGTCGCGCCGTCACCGCCTTCTACACACTGGGCATGCGCCGCCAGCGGCAACTGGCAGCTGCCGGACAGCGCGCGGCTGAGCGCACGCTCAGCACGCACGCAAGCAGCGGTGGCGGCATCGTTCAGCGGCGCGAGCCACTGCACCAGGTCGTCGCGTCCAGTGCGACATTCGATCGCCAGCGCCCCCTGTCCCGGTGCCGGCAGGCTCTCCTCGACAGACAGCATGCTGCGGATGCGCGCGCCCAGACCGAGGCGCTTCAGGCCGGCCGCGGCCAGGATGATGGCCTGATACTCGCCGCGATCAAGCTTGGCGAGACGCGTATCGAGGTTGCCACGCAGCGGCGCCACCTTCAGTTGCGGATAACGTTCGCGAATCTGCGCCTCGCGACGCAGGCTGGAGGTGCCGACCACGCTGCCGGCGGGCAGCGCGGCGAGCGAGTCGTAATCATTGGACACCAGGCAGTCGCGCGCATCCTCGCGCGTGCCGATCGCAGCCAGCATGAATCCCGCGGGCAGCGCCATCGGCACGTCCTTCGCCGAATGCACCGCGATATCGGCGCGGCCGTCGGCCAGCGCGGCCTCGAGTTCCTTCACGAACAGGCCCTTGCCGCCAATCTTGGACAGTGACACATCGAGGATGCGGTCGCCCTGCGTGGTCATGCCGAGAATCTGCACGTCGCAGTCAGGGTAGAGGCGCTTCAGCGCGCTGCGCACATGCTCGGATTGCCACAGCGCGAGGCGGCTTTCGCGCGAGGCGATGACAATTCGGGAGGGAGCGCTCATGGTGGTGTGGGTACGCCTATGGGCGGCGTCGTGGTGCTGGTGCGCTGGTGGGGAAGCGGTGTTCGATCAATCGAACGGTATGAAGAATTTTAGCATGGGGTGCAAATGCTTCTGGCTTTGTCAGAGAGTCCAGCGCCGATCAAACCCTTTCGGCTTCACCGAGTGACCCCATTGCAAAAAATGGCGTACCTTATCCCCGGGCAATCCATGCCGTGGTCATAACAACCATGGATGCCTGTCACCACCCGATACCAAAGGAGAGACTCATGTTACGCGCCGCAGCTTTGATCGCCCTTGCAGGCCTGTCCGCCTTGAGCGCCCAGGCGCAGGCGCAGGAATTTCCCAACCGTTCCATCCGCATGATGCACATCAATGCAGCGGGCTCCACCTCGGACATTCATGCGCGCATCCTGGCGCATGCACTGGGTGATTCGCTTGGCCAGCCGGTGATCGTTGACAACAATGCCGGCGCGGGCGGACTGCTGGCGCAACGTGCTGCGTTTCGCGCCACGCCGCTGGGCTACACGCTGCTCTACACCACGAATTCGCTGGTGGGAAACCTGCACGCCTACACAGACCCGCTGTACCGGCTGGAAGACTATGCCCTGATTGGCACCTCGGGCCTCGCGCCCTACGCCATCATGGTCCACAGCACCGTGCCGGGCAGCAACCTGAAGGAGTTCCTCGCCTACGTGAAGGCCAATCCGGGCAAGCTGAACTTCGGCTCCCCCGGCCCGTCGAGCGGCGCGAACATCCTCGCCGAGCGGCTCAAGGCCGCCGCCGGACTGGACATGCAGATGATTCCGTTCAAGGGCGGCGATCCGGCCACGACCGCGATGCTGGCCGGGCAGATCCAGGTTTACTTCTCCACCGTGGGCGCGGTGCGCAACCGCATCAAGGGCGGGCAGATCAAGACTTTCGCCGTAGCAGGCACGCGTCGCTCCGAACTGTTCCCGGACCTTCCAACTTTCAGGGAAGCCGGTTTTCCCACGGTCACGCTGAACGTGTGGAACGCTGTCTTCGTGGCCTCCGCCGCGCCGGCGCCCTACATTCAGAAACTGCGTGAAGGCTTCGCGAAAGCCGCCGCCTCCAGGGAGCACATGGATTACCTGAAAAAGGGCGAGTATGAAACCTGGCGCGGCACGCTGGACGAGTTCATGACCTACATCAAGTCAGAAGGCGAGGCCATCGGTGAGGATTACAAGCGCCTGAATCTGCCGCGGGAGTAGCCGCCGCGGCCCGCGCGGCAATGACGGCTATCGTGCCATCGTCTCTGCCAGCGCGGCCAGCACCTCGCGCCCGAGCTGTTTCGAGCGCGCCCCGCTCCATCCCGTCACTGCATCGGGCCGGTTGAAGTTGTCCTTGAAGGGCAGCTCCAGCGTCAGGCTGATGCAGCCGAAACGGTGGCCGACCCATTTGCTGGCGAGCTTCAGCGCATCCTCGGAATAGCGGCCGGCGCCATAACCCTGCTCGAGCTGGAAGTCCGGCGCGACACGCACCAGAGCATCGAGGTAGCGCTGCTGCGCTGCATTCTGTTCGGCGGTGACCGAAGGCAGCATTTCGCAGCCGGCGGCGAACACATAGGGAATGATTTCGTCGCCATGTACGTCAAGAAAGAAATCACAACCGGTGCGTTCGATTTCATTGCGCACGCGCAGCACTTCCGGACTGCGCGCTTCCGACGGTGACACCCATTCGCGGTTCAGGTTCGCGCCGGTGGCGCTAACGCGCAGGTTGCCGTTCACACTGCCGTCGGGGTTCATGTTCGGCACGATGTGAAAGTCGGCCTCGGCGAGCAGTTGTTTTGACACGGCATCACCTGCATCAAGCAGGCGCTCGATCATGCCCTCAGCCAGCCACTCGGCCATGGTCTCGCCCGGATGCTGGCGCGCGATGATCCAGCACTGCTTTTTCCCGCTGCCACCACTGCTGACACGCACGCGGTTGAGATCACGACCCTCGGGCGTCGCGCCCAGATCATCGACACGCGCCAGCGGCGAATCCTCGGCGCGACCCAGCAACTGCAAATGCCGCTCCCAGGAATAGGGCTCGAAGTAGGCGTAGTAGATGCTGTCACGCCCCGGCGTGTGGGCAATCGTCATCACCGTCCCGTCGAAACGCGTCGGCACGCGGAACCAATTCACGCGGTCATGACTGGCGCAGACCTGGTAGTCCTTCCAGCCGGCTGCATAGGTGGCCGCGCCGGCGTTGACGATGCGCAGCGTCACGGCCCTGTCGCGCGCGCCCTGCAGCCGGAAATGAAACCACTGGCGGATCTCCACGCCGGGGTCGCTGACATGGTCGCGCCGCAGCCTGAGATTGATGACGCCCTGCGGATTGGCATCTACAAATTCAATGGACCCGCTGTCGAACGCGCTGCTGATTCTCATGGACAAGCAAACCTCGGTGGTTGGGATGGCACGATGACGATTGGCGCCCCTGCCGGCGTTGACCTGCATCAAGCCCCCTGCAAAAAGGCCGCCAGACTGCCTGCCAAGGCCCGCTTTCAGCGGGTGGGCCACGCGTATAATACCTTCCTCTACCAAATACTTAGCGTCACTTCATGCCCGCGGGGCGCGAAGCCGGCGCGGTGGCCACGACATGCAACTGTTCACGCTCGGCCTGAACCACGAAAGCGCACCCATCGCGATCCGCGAGCGGGTGGCGTTCGCTGCCGAGCAATTGCAAGGCGTGCTGGCCGAGTTCAAGCGGGCGCGGCCGGTGAGCGAAGCGGCCATCCTTTCGACCTGCAACCGCACCGAACTGTATTGCGCCTCAGGCGAGCCGCGCGAGGCGCTGGAATGGCTGGCCGGGCATCACCACCTGAACGCGCACGAATTGAAGGGCCACACCTACACGCTGGATGCCTCGCAGTCGGTGC
>CAMCYY010000130.1 GCA_945885335.1 Bordetella parapertussis | reverse complement strand
TCGTTCTGCCGCATGGCCTGAGAGAACACGGGACGCAGCAAAAAAGGAGAGGTGATGGACGAAGCAAGGGTACTTGCCGCAGGCTTCAAGTTTCCCGAGGGGCCGGCAGTGCTGCCCGACGGCTCGGTGGTCCTGACCGAGATCGCAGGTGGACAACTGTCGCGGGTTACGCCTGAGGGCAAGGTCACGCTGATCGCAAAGACCGGCGGCGGGCCCAACGGCGTTGCCATCGGACCTGATGGCGCGCTCTATGTCTGCAACAACGGTGGCGGTGAGTATCGTCCGGGGTCGTTCATGGCTGTAGGGCCGGCGAAGGATTATGCGGGCGGCTATGTGCAGCGTGTCGATGTGGCCACCGGAGAAGTCCGCAAGCTCTACACGCATTGCGGCGAACGTCGCCTGTCCGCGCCGAACGACATCGTGTTCGACGTGCATGGCGGTTTCTACTTCACCGATTTTGGCAAGAAGCATCACCACACGCGCGATCACGGCGGCCTGTACTACGCCGCAACGGATGGCAGCCGCATTGTCGAGGTAGCCTACCCGGTGAGTTGCCCGAACGGCGTGGGCCTGTCGCCCGATGGAGCGGTGCTGTATGTGGCGGACACCGAAGCCTCACGCCTGTGGGCCTTCGATATCGTCGAGCCCGGCGTGATTCAAAAACTTGCGTTTCCGTCGCCCAATGGCGCACGCCTGGTGTGCGGGTTGCCGGGCTACCAGCGCTTTGACAGCCTGGCGGTGCAGGCCAATGGAGACATCTGTGTGGCGACCCTGGTCACCGGGAACATCACGGTGATTTCGCCGGCGGGGCAGGTGGTGCGGCAGGTGAAGCTGCCCGATGTCTATCCCACCAATATCTGCTTCGGCGGTGCGGACATGAAGACGGCCTACATCACGCTTTCTGCCGCAGGGCAGCTTGCGGTCATGCCCTGGCCTGAGGCGGGACTGCGCCTGAACTTCGCCTGAATGTCCATCGCCCACAACCGGTCCATAGCCGATTCCCTTTGCTCTGGATGGGCACCCACCGCGGATGCAGTGAAGCGCCGAGTTTTACGTCCATAAATGGCTGCGCCGGGGGATAATCGAGTCTGCGGCCTGCCTGGCTGCGTTCGTACACATTTCTGAATGGATACTCCCATGGCCGATGAAGTTCTTTACGAAGTCCGCAACCAGATTGCCCTGATCACGCTCAATCGTCCCGAGCGCCTGAATGCCATCAGCCTGGCGCTGCGCGAGCAGTTGGCGGATGCCTTTCTGCGCTTTGAAGCCGACCCTGCATTGCGTGTGGCCATTGTTACTGGCGCGGGCAACAAGGCGTTCTGCGCGGGCATGGATTTGAAAGAGGCGGCGGAACTGAAAGTCGGCCTGCGCCCGCGCACGCCCGGGTTGAACGAGGGCATCAAGGTTTCCAAGCCGGTGATTGCGGCGGTCAACGGCTTTGCGCTGGCCGGCGGCTGGATGATTGCCCAGATGTGCGACCTGTGCGTGGCGAGCGAGCACGCGACTTTCGGCATCACCGAAGGCAAGGTCGGGCGCGGCATGCCCTGGGCTGCACCGATGACACGCATGATGTCCCAGCGCGTGGCGCTGGAACTCTTGCTCACCGGACGCAAGATCACGGCGCAGCGCGCCTACGAAATCGGCTTCGTGAATCAGGTGGTTCCCCACGACAAGTTGCTGGAGGCGGCCACCGCGCTTGCCAATGAAATCATCGAATGCGCGCCGCTGACCGTAGCGGCAGCCAAGGAGATGGTCTACATGGCCCATGAAATGGGCGTGAGCGCCGCGGCACGTGCCGGCGCGCATATCTTCGATCGGGTCTATCGCGCGGCGGATGCCCTGGAGGGGCCGCTGGCGTTCAAGGAAAAGCGTAAACCGAACTGGAAGGGCGCCTGAGAATCATTTAACAGTGATTACAATAATCCTGTTATTGCTCTTTAAAAGCCGGGCTATTGTTATAAACGATAATAATTAACGGGGCAGTTTCTGCCGGACCTGGCCCCGGGCATCAGGCAGCCGGTCCTGCAGTAACTCCCCGGATGCACGGGCCAGTTCGCGCAGCACTTCTCCCAGCACGATGATGGCCGGCCCGCCGCCCAGGCGGGCGGCAAGGGTGCCCAACTGATCAAGCCGCGCGACATGGCGTGCTTCGCCCGGGAGCGAGGCGTTCTCCACCAGTGCCACCGGTCGATCGGCTGACATGCCGCGGGCGATGAGCGTGTCGGCAATGGCCTGCGCTTCGCCTGAGCCCATGTAGATCACGGCAGTGTCGGCGGCGAGCACGGAAGCGGCCCAGTCGCTGACGATTTCATCCTTGCCGACGCGCGGCGTGACGAAGGTGACATTGCGCGACACGCCGCGCTGCGTCAGCGAGACACCCAGCGACGCACCTGCTGCGAGGGCAGCGGTAATGCCGGAGACGATCTCCACTTCAATGCCGGCAGCAGCCAGTGCGTCGAGTTCTTCCTGCGCGCGACCGAACAACAGCGGATCGCCGCCCTTCAAGCGCACCACACGGGCGTGACGCTGCGCGGCATCCACGAGGCGCTTGTTGATGAAGGCCTGCGCCGTGGAGTAACGCGCATGGCGCTTGCCGACGGCGACTTTTTCCGCGTGGATTGCGAGGGCCACGATTTCGGGATTCACCAGCGCGTCGTAGAACAGGATGTCGGCCGCGGCGATGATGCGCGCGGCGCGTATCGTCAGGAGATCGGGGGCGCCGGGGCCGGCGCCGACGAGGAATACCTTGCCGATATCCTTGCCCGCAGAACGCATCAGAGCTGCTCGATCATTCCCGCCGCCACCGTCTGGTTCGTCGCCTCATCGATCAGGATGAAGGCGCCGGTGGTGCGGTTTGTTTCATAGGTGTCGGCGAAAATCGGCTGCGCCAGGTTGAGGGTGACATGCGCGATGTCGTTCATGGCCAGCGTGGCCGGTGAGGGCTGGCGCGCGAAGGTGTTGATGTCCAGACGGTCGTTCAGTTTTGCCAGCTTTGCCTTCACGGTGCGCGAGGTGTGCTTCAGCAAAAAGCGTCCGGTGGCGTTCGGTGCATCGGCGGACAGCCAGCACAGGCGTGCTTCGATACTCTTCGCGGCACGCGGCGGGCGCGCAGCGCCGCTGATCACGTCACCGCGCGAAATGTCGATTTCATCGGCCAGCACCAGTGTGACGGAGTCGCCGGCGACGGCGATCGGCAATTGCCTGTCGAGAAAAACGATTTCCCTGACGGTGGTGCTGCGACCGGAGGGCAGGGCAACGACTTCGTCGCCGACCGCAAGTGCGCCCGATTCGAGACGGCCGGCATAGCCGCGAAAATCGCTGCCAGCGCCGGGGCGCACCACCAGTTGCACCGGGAAGCGTGCCGGCAGTGCCCCGGTCTCGTTTGCCACGTTGATGCCTTCCAGCACCTGGAGCAGGGTCTCGCCGGTGTACCAGTTGAGCGCGCCTGATTCGCCGTCCGGTGCGCGGTCCACCACCATGTCGCCGCGCAGCGCCGACATCGGAATGAAGCGCAGGTCGGGAATGTCGAAGTCCATGGCAAAGGCGAGGAAGCTGGCGCGGATATTGTCGAACACGGTCTGACTGAAATCGACCAGGTCCATCTTGTTGATAGCCACGATGACATGGCGCACGCCGAGCAGGTGGGCGATGTAGGTGTGGCGGCGCGTCTGCTCCAGCACGCCCTTGCGCGCGTCGATCAGGATGATGGTGGCGTGCGCGGTCGAGGCACCGGTCACCATGTTGCGCGTGTACTGCTCGTGGCCCGGCGTATCCGCGATGATGAACTTGCGCCGCGGCGTGGCGAAGTAGCGGTAGGCCACATCGATCGTGATGCCCTGTTCGCGCTCGGCCTCAAGGCCGTCGGTCAGCAGCGACAGGTCGGCGGCGTTCTGGCCGCGCTTCGTGGAGGCGCGCGTTACCGCGGCGAGCTGATCCTCGAAAATCGCCTTGGTGTCGTACAACAGGCGGCCGATCAGCGTGCTCTTGCCGTCATCCACGCTGCCTGCGGTGATGAAGCGCAGCACGCCGAGGTCTGCGTTCTGCTTGCCCTTGATTTCGCCCAGCACGCCCATCAGAAATAACCTTCTTTCTTGCGGCGCTCCATGGAGGCTTCCGAGGTTTGATCGTCCATGCGCGTGGCACCGCGCTCGGTGATCGTGGTCACCGCGGTCTCGGCAATGATTTCCAGGGGATTCGCGGCAAACGATTCCACCGGGCAGGTGCAGGTGATGTCGCCGACGGTGCGAAAACGCACCGAGGCTTCCTCGACCGTTTCGCCTTCGCGCGGCAGCGTCAGGCGCGTCACCGGTACCAGCAGGCCGTTGCGGCGAATGATGGGGCGGCGGTGCGTGTAGTAAATGTCGGGCACGGCAATCTTCTCGCGCTCGATGTACTGCCAGACGTCCAGTTCGGTCCAGTTGCTGATGGGGAACACGCGCATGTGTTCGCCCTTGTGGACGCGGGTGTTGTACAGGTTCCACAGCTCGGGGCGCTGGTTCTTCGGGTCCCACTGGCCGAATTCGTCGCGGAAGGAAAACACACGCTCCTTGGCGCGCGCCTTTTCCTCGTCGCGGCGGGCGCCGCCGATGGCGGCATCGAAGCCTAACTCCTCGATCGCCTCCAGCAGTGTCACTGACTGCGCGGCATTGCGGCTGTCGTCTTCCTTGAGCAGGCGCACGGTGCCGCGCCTGATGGAGTCGTCCAGTGTGCGGATGATCAGGCGTTCGCCCAGTTGGGCGGCGCGCATGTCGCGAAAGGCAACTACTTCATCGAAGTTGTGGCCGGTGTCGATGTGCATCAGCGGGAACGGAAAGCGCCCCGGCCGGAAAGCCTTTTCCGCCAGGCGCAGCATCACGATGGAATCCTTGCCGCCGGAAAACAGCAGCACCGGGTTCGCGCATTCTCCGGCGACCTCGCGCAGGATGTGGATGGCTTCCGACTCCAGCCAGTCGAGGTGGCTGCGCACAGGTAGTGCAACAGCCTCAGGGCGCGTGGCGACGTTCAATGCCGCAGCGCTCATGCGCCCACCTGGGTTCTGACCAGCGTGCCATCGGGCCCGACATGCAGGCCGCACTCTTTTGAATCCGGCTGTTCCCACCACCAGCGTCCGGCACGCACATCCTCGCCGGCCACGACGGGGCGTGAGCAGGGTGCGCAGCCGATGGAGCGGTAGCCCTGGTCGTAGAGTGCGTTGTAGGGAACGTCGCGCTCGCGCAGGTACGTCCAGACCTCGTCCTCGCTCCAGTCGGCCAGCGGATTGAACTTTTCCAGGCCATACACGGAATCGAAGCGCTGTATGTCCAGTTCGGTGCGGGTGGTCGATTGCTCGCGGCGCATGCCGGTCAGCCAGGCTTTCTTGCCGGCCAGCGCGCGCTTCAGCGGCTCGACCTTGCGGATTTCGCAGCAGCGCTTGCGCAGATCCACGCTGTCGTAAAAGGCATCGCGGCCATGCACGGTGATGTACTGCGTCACGGCCTGCGGCTCGGGGCGATAGACCTTCACCGCACAGGTGTATTTCTGCTGGATGGCATCCACCAGCGCCAGGGTGTCGGCATGCATGCGGCCGGTGTCCAGCGTGAACACCTCGATCGCGTGCCCGCCGGAAAGAATGGCGTCAGTGACCACCATGTCCTCGATGGACAGGCTGGAGGCCAGCGTGGCCGGTGAGTAGTCGGTGGCGATGCGCGCGAGCAGCGTCTGCAGCGCGGCCGCTTTTAATGCCAGTGCTGCGGGCAATTCAGTGGCAGGTTTGAGTTGCGCTTGCATGGTCTCTGGCACGAGCTACTTTGCCGCCCTGCGGCGAAACAGCGGGATGGGTTGTGTGGTGTTGGCCTGGTAATGGTCGGCTAGGTCGTCGAAGGCGGTGACCGCGTCCTCGGCATCTTCGCCGTCACGCAGCAGGAAGCTATCGAAGCCGCAACGTTCCATGCCGAGCAAGGTGTCTTTTGTCACTGTGCCGATGGCGCGCACTTCGCCCTTGTAGCGATAGCGTTCGCGCAGCAGCCGCGCGACGGAATAGCCGCGTCCGTCGGCGATGGACGGAAAGTTGATCGCGACGAGGGGCAGGCGGTTGAGGTCGGCGGCGATGGCCTCCGGGCCGTCCTTGCTTTCCAGCCACACGCCGGTGCGCCCCGAGCGCATGGCGAGCGCATCCTTGCGTGCCAGCCAAAGCGACAGCGGGACGATGACATCGCCTTCCGCCGGAACGGAGGGGGGGGCACCGTCGCTCCCGGAAGGAGCGCCTTCGCTCCCGGAAGGAGCGCCTTCGGCGCTGGCCTTAAGCAGAAGCCAGGGATCGGTTGCGACGCGGCGCTGTTGGATCAGCTTTGCCATAGACATACTCTTTGAAGGGTTCAGGTCCGATGCGATGCACGACGTCGACGAAACGCTCGACCTCGCTGTCGCGACGGTCAAGATAGCACTGCACCAGCCGCTCGATGACGTCGGGCACTTCGGCGCGTGCAAACGAGGGCCCGATGACCTTGCCCAGCGATGCACCCAAAGGCTTGACTTTGCCGTGGTGGATTTCGCCCTGCCGGGTGTCACCTTGATTTCCGCCGACTTCGATCTGGTACCACTCCTCGCCGTTCTTGTCGACGCCGAGGATGCCGATGTGGCCGACGTGGTGATGGCCGCAGGCATTCATGCAGCCGGAGATGTTCAGGTCGAGTTCACCAATGTCGTACAGATAGTCGAGGTTTTCGAAACGTTCCTGGATAGTTTGCGCGACCGGAATCGACTTGGCGTTCGCCAGCGAGCAGAAATCGCCGCCGGGGCAGCAGATGATGTTCGTCAGCATGCCGATGTTCGGCGTGGCAAAGCCCAGCGCCTTGGCCTTTTCCCAGACGGCGGGCAGGTCCGTGATGCGCACGTCTGCGAGGATCAGGTTCTGCTCGTGCGATACGCGCAGTTCGCCGAAGGAGTGCTGGTCGGCCATATCTGCCACGGCATCCATCTGTGCCGAGGTGGCATCCCCCGGCGGCACGCCGGTCTGCTTCAGCGACAGCGTGACCGCGGCGTAACCCGGCACCTTGTGCGGGAACACGTTGCGCTTGTGCCAGTTGCGAAAGGCGGTGTCGGCGGCGAGCTTTTTCTCGATGGCGGCATCCTGCTCCGGCAGTTTCGCGTAGGCGGGCTTCGTGAAGCGCGCTTCAACGCGTTTGACTTCGTCTTCGGTCAGCGTGTTCGGGCCGTCCTTTAGTTCAGCCCACTCGGCCTCGACTTCCTGGCGGAACTTGTCCGCGCCGGTTTCCTTGACCAGAATCTTGATGCGCGCCTTGTAGATATTGTCGCGGCGGCCGTAGCGGTTGTACACGCGCAGCGCTGCTTCCAGATAGGTGAGCAGATGCTGCCAAGGCAGGAATTCATTGATCACCGGGCCGACGATGGGCGTACGGCCGAGGCCACCGCCGATCACCACGCGAAAACCAATGTCGCCGGCTGCTGACTTCACCGCATGCAGGCCGATGTCGTGCACATGTGTCGCGGCGCGATCGGACTTCGCGCCGTTCACGGCGATCTTGAACTTGCGCGGCAGCCAGTTGAATTCCGGATGGAAGGTGGACCACTGGCGCAGGATTTCGCACCATACAAAGGAGTCGACGATCTCGTCACGCGCAATGCCGCCGAAATGGTCGGCCGTGATGTTGCGTATGCAGTTGCCCGAGGTCTGGATGGCGTGCATCTGCACTGTGGCGAGGTCGGCCAGGATGTCGGGCACCTGTTCGAGCTTGGGCCAGTTGTACTGGATGTTCTGGCGCGTGCTGAAGTGGCCGTAGTCGCGGTCGTACTTGCGCGCAATGTGGGCAAACATGCGCAACTGCTTCGTGGACAGCATGCCGTAGGGCACGGCCACGCGCAGCATGGGTGCGTAGCGCTGCACGTACAGCCCGTTCCGGAGGCGCAACGGGCGGTATTCGTCCTCGATCAGCTTGCCGGCAAGGAAGCGCTCGGTCTGGTCGCGGAATTGGGCGACCCGCTGATCAACGATGCGTTGATCGATTTCGTCGTATGTGTACATGGATTTTCTAGCCGATGGTGCGTCGCACAAAGCTTCACACCGAGATGGGGATCGTAATAAACTGCGTATATTAGTAAAAAGAATTAAAACACATAAGCATGCAACCATTAGTTATATAACCGTTATATGAATTTCCAGCAACTCAGATACGTGCGCGAGACGGTTCGCCAGAACTTGAACCTGACCGAGGCGGCCAACAAGCTGTTTACGTCCCAGCCCGGCGTGTCCAAGCAGATCCGCGAACTCGAGGATGAACTTGGCATCGAGATTTTCGTGCGCAAGGGCAAGCGCCTGGTTGCGGTCACCGAGCCGGGGCAGGCGGTCGTCAAGATCATCGAACGGGTGCTGATCGAAGCCGAAAACCTCAAACAGGTGGGGCGCGAGTTCAAGGACGAGCAGGTGGGCACCTTCACCGTTGCCACCACCCACACGCAGGCGCGCTATGCGCTGCCGCGCATTGTGCCGGAATTCAAGAAGCGCTATCCCAAGGTAAAGCTGGTGCTGGCGCAGGGCAGTCCGCCCCAACTGGCCGAGATGGTGCTCGCCGGTACGGCCGATATCGCCATTGCCACCGAGGCGCTGGACCATTACCCGCAGTTGCTGGCCCTGCCGGGGTATTCCTGGCACCACACCGTGGTGGTGCCGCTGAAGCATCCGCTGCTGAAACAGGAGCGGCTGTCGCTGGAGGAACTGGCGAAGTATCCGATCATCACCTACGACACGGCGTTTACCGGCCGTTCGCACATCGACGAGGCGTTTACCTCGCGCGGCATCGCCTTCGAGCTGGTGCTGACCGCAATCGATGCCGACGTGATCAAGACCTATGTGGAGCTCGGTCTCGGCGTGGGCATTGTTGCGTCCATGGCCTTCGAGGCGCATCGTGATCGCGGACTGCGTTCCATCGAGGCCGGCCACCTGTTCCGTTCCAGCACCACGCGCGTGGCGATACGCCGCGGCGCCATCCTGCGCGGCTACGCCTATTCCTTCATCGA
>CAMCYY010000129.1 GCA_945885335.1 Bordetella parapertussis | reverse complement strand
TGTTGATAAACGGTTGCATCTCCTGACTCATCAGCCGGTCCCGCATCTCCGGTGTGGCCAGCGCTTTGTTGATCTCACTCGACAGCCGGTCTATCACGCCGGCCCGCGGCGTTGCGGCGGGCGCCAGGATGGCGTACCAGCCTTTGAGTTGGTATGCAGGCAAACCGGCTTCGGTGAATGTAGGCACTTGAGGCAGTGAAGGGAGGCGCGTCTCGCCGCCAACCGCCAGTGCCTTGATCCTTCCGGCTTTGACCGCGGAAATGAAAATCGCCGGCGGCGTGATGTGCATTTGCACGTCATTGGCCATCAGGGCCGCCAACACCGGTGCCGTGCCGTTGTAGGGAACCTGGGTGATCTTTACGCCGGCCAGCATGTTGAAGTATTCACCCGTGAGATGGGTGGCGCTCCCGTTTCCGCCAGCGGTGCCGTAGTTGATCTGCCCCGGCTTTGCCTTGGCCAGCGCGATCAGTTCCGGCATGGTGTTGACTCCCAAAGCGGTGCTCACCAACAGCACCGGCTCATAGGCCGCAAGGGTCGCGACCGGTGCAAAGTCCTTGACCGCGTCGTAGGGCAAATTGGGCAGCAGCACGGAATTGATCACGTGCGTGCTGGTGACCATGAGCAGGGTGTAGCCATCCGGAGCGGCCTTGACCATGGCCTCCGAGCCGATCACCGTATTGCCACCGGGGCGGTTGTCCGTCAGCACCTGCTGGCCCCAGGCTTGCGTAAGGCGCTCACGTATCAACTGCCCCAGTATGGTGGTAGCACCTCCGGGGGCGTACGGAATGATGAGTCGAATGGGTTTGCCGGGATAAACCTGCTGGGCCGTAGCCAAGCATGAGCATGTCACCAAGGCGGCAGCGACCAACGCCCGCAAAGACGTTCTGAGCATTCCTCTCTCCTTTGTTTATGGCCTCTATCGGGCCGTCGATACTGCAAATGAATGGAAGCCCGGATGCAAGCTTGGCTGGCTCAAGCGCAGTTCGATACCTAAATGCATTAAGTATCTTCTATACTACTGACTTCCTGCCAATAAGCGCAAGTATCGTTCTCATTTCGATTCCTGATTTCATATCTAAATGAAAAGCCCCGTCCGCCGTTTGGAAGGTCCTGCTACTTTGCGGGACAGAGCCTTGCAAACGCTTAGAAATCAGATTATTGATTGCACCTTGCCGCCGGGGATGGTGATCAAGGACGAAGAACTTGCGGCGCAGTTGGGGATATCCAAGACGCCCCTGCGAGAGGCATTGATGCAGCTTTCAGCCGAGGGTCTGGTGGACATGCCTTCCAACCGGCTGAAGCGCGTGGCACCGCTGACACGCCGCAGCCTGCTGGAAATTCAGTTCATTTATCAGACCCTCAGGGAAACGGCTTATCGTCACGGTATTCCCCGCCTTGGCGTTGGTGACATTCAGGCCATGGAGCAGGCACTGCAAGCGCAAAAGCTGGCCATTGATACCCAACACTGGGCGGATGCCACGCTGCAGGGGCGACGCTTTCACGAGGTTGTGGTCAAGGCCACCGCCAATGAAGAACTCTATCGGCTGACGCGACAGTACACCCACGCCATTGACCGGGTTTCCATCATGTTGCGCCCCGCAAGCGAGCGCGTTCGAAATCACCGTATCAATCTGAACATACTGGACGCGGTGAAAAAGGGCGAAACCGAGACCGCCATCGGCCACATGCTGCAACAGAGCAGGCAGCTTATTCCGCTGCTTGAGGCATTGCCGGAAGAGGCACAACCGATTGAAAAACGCATTGCCTGATTGCCCCGTTTAACCCGCGAGCGGTCCTGCAGGTCAACATCGACGTGGCGTGCGATGGCGCGAGCCGGTCGCAGAGGTTGTCAATGCGTTGAAATAGTCGGAACATGCCGACATGAGTTCCGACAAGCCGGTATTCGAGAAATCGGGCGATGCGCGCAAGAACATCCTCGCCCGCATCCGCAAAGCGCAGGGCCGCAGCGCTGCTGCTGCGCCGCATGAGTTGAGCGCAGCTCAAACCTATGTCAATGCAAGGCAGCGTGGGCCAATGCCGCCGGTGACGGGGCTTCTGGCGTGCTTCCGTGCCCAGGCTGCTGCGATGCTCAGCACTGTTGATGAAGTGGCGCAGATGACCGATGTGCCATCGGCTGCGGCGCGCTATCTCCAGTCGAACGGGCTGCCCGCGAGCGGATGCGTCTGGCCGGCCTTGTCGCATCTCGAATGGAAGGCCGCCGGCTTCGTACTGGAAGCGCGTGCCGCCAAGGACGAAGATGCCGTCGGTATTACAGGCGCCTTTGCCGCCATCGCCGAGACCGGCACGCTGATGCTGCTGTCCGGACCCGGTACGCCATCATCGGCCAGCCTATTGCCGGAGACGCACATTGCGGTGGTGCCGGTCCGGCGCATCGTGGCGCACATGGAAGATGCCTGGGCTTTGTTGCGTGCGGAGTCCGGAACGCCGCCACGCGCGGTGAACTTCATCTCCGGGCCGTCGCGCACGGCCGACATCGAGCAGACCATGATCATCGGGGCGCACGGGCCCTACCGCGTGCATGTCATCCTGGTGATGGATTCTGCATGATTATTATTATCATATTTGATATCATATCGTTTATTCATAGATATTAAAAAGATATTTATGATCATGAGTAAATAATTTAAATGCTGCCAGAACCGCTGTCGTCTGCATGCTTCGGGTCTATCTGCCTTATGCTGGTTGTAAGAGTGGTCTGGCTGGGTTGACTCCTGTCGGTGATCGTGTGCCAGTCAATATTCCAGGAAAAATTACGATGGTGTGCCTGTTCCAGTCTTTTCGTTTGGGGCGCAGCCTCGCGCTGCTGGCCTGCGCAGGATTGATTTCCGCAGATGCTTTCGCGGCGGGTTCTCATGCCACGGCGCAGACCTTTGGCCTCCTTGCGGTGCTGATTGTTCTGGCCAAGGCCGCAAGCCTTGTCGAGCGGTTCCGCCAGCCGGCGGTGCTGGGTGAAATCCTCATGGGCATTGTGGTTGGCAACCTGTTCCTCGTCGGTTTTGATTTCTTCGAGCCGGCGAAGCAGGATCCCATCCTGCAGTTCCTGGCGGAGTTTGGCGTGGTGGTGCTGCTGTTCCAGATAGGACTCGAGTCGAGCGTCGGAACCATGATGAAGGTGGGCATGCGGGCGCTGGCAGTGGCCGCAATCGGTGTGGTCGTGCCATTCGCCGTTGGCACCTGGCTGGTCGGTCCATGGCTATTCCCCGAGGCCTCGTTCAATACCTGGCTGTTCTTTGGCGCCACGCTGACCGCAACCAGCGTGGGCATCACGGCGCGGGTGTTTCAGGACATGGGTACTTTGCAGTCGCGCGAAGCGCAGATCGTGCTCGGTGCCGCGGTGATTGACGATGTCATCGGGCTGGTGATTCTGGCAGTCGTCTCCGCGGTGGTGCGGTCCGGCTCCGTAAGCATTGGCGAAGTGGCGGTCATTTCCGGCAAGGCGGTGGGATTCCTGCTGTGTGCTTTGCTGGCCGGCCGCTATCTGGCGCGATTCTTTACAGCCGTTTTTATGCGCATCAGCACCGGTTTGGGCGTCAAACTGGTGCTTGCCATGGGAACCTGCCTGATGTTTGCCTACCTTGCCTCGCTGCTCGGTCTGGCGCCGATCGTCGGTGCATTCGCGGCGGGGCTTATTCTGGATGAAGTGTATTTCCGGGGCTTTCCAGATGCCGCGATTGCCGGGGACGTGCGCGAAGCCGCGAAGGACGGCGACACAAAGACGCGCGGACAAATCGATGCCGTCCTGGAGCGTCATGCCCGGCATCACCTGGAGGAGCTGGTTGCACCCATCGGCTTTATTTTCGTTCCTCTGTTTTTCGTCTATACCGGAATGCAGGTGAATCTGTCGGTGCTTCAGGACAGTCATGTGGTGGTCATGGCCCTGGCGGTGACGGCCCTTGCATTCGCCAGTAAGCTGGTTTCAGGCATTGCGGCAGGGCCGGTCAACAAATGGATCGTCGGCTGGGGCATGGCCCCTCGTGGAGAGGTCGGCCTGATCTTTGCGGTTGTCGGCAAGCAACTCGGTGTGGTCGATGATCAGGAATTTGCGGTCTTTGTGATCATGGTCATGCTGACAACACTTTTGACCCCGCCCATCCTGGCCTGGCTGATCAAGCGGGAGCAATCCAGGGCCGCTGGCGGGCGCGCTTGATTTTGACCCGGCCGGGGACTAGCATGGGTCGTAGAAGTACGTGATCATAATAATGCCGGGCAGCCGGAAGTGATGCGATTTCCTCTGTAGCGGCGCCACAAATACGTTCATACGAAGCGCAATCCCGCAATACAACAGGAGGCATCATGAGCAAGATTCAGGGCAAGAAGGCTGTTTCCGCCGTATCTGCAAAGGCAACTCCCGCGACCCGTCGTAAATTTCTGGCAGGCGCTGCTGCCGCGACTGCCGGTGCGGCAACACTGGGATTCCCGTCCATCGTCAAGGCACAGGGGCCCGTCAGCATGCGCTGGCAGAGCACCTGGCCGGCGAAGGACATCTTCCACGAGTTCGCCGGTGATTTCGCCAAAAAGGTGAACGACATGACCGGCGGCGACCTGCGTATTGAAGTGCTGCCCGCAGGCGCCGTGGTGCCGGCCTTCGGCCTGCTCGACGCGGTGTCCAAGGGCACGCTCGATGGCGGCCACGGTGTGATGGTCTATCACTATGGCAAGCAGACTGCGCTGGCGCTGTGGGGCTCCGGTCCCGCCTTCGGCATGGATGCGAACATGCTGCTCGCCTGGCACAAGTACGGTGGTGGCAAGGAATTGCTGGCCAAGATCTATGCATCCATCAGCGCGAACGTGGTGTCCTTCCCCTACGGCCCGATGCCCACGCAACCGCTTGGCTGGTTCAAGAAGCCGCTGACCAAGCTGGAGGATTTCAAGGGCCTGAAGTTCCGCACCGTCGGCATTTCCATCGATCTTTTCACCGGATTGGGCGCTGCGGTGAATGCGCTGCCCGGTGGCGAGATCGTGCCGGCCATGGATCGCGGGCTGCTGGATGCGGCGGAGTTTAACAACGCGAGTTCTGATCGCGTGCTTGGTTTCCCGGATGTCTCGAAGGTCTGCATGCTGCAGAGCTATCACCAGAATGCCGAACAGTTTGAAATCCTGTTCAACAAGACCAAGTTCGATGGCCTGCCGGCACGCATGAAGACCATCATCGAGTCCGCGGTTGATGCATCTTCGGCGGAGATGTCCTGGAAGGCAGTAGACCGCTACTCCAAGGACTATGAGGAAATGCAGACCAAGGACAAGGTGAGGTTCTACAAGACGCCGGATTCGGTGCTGCAGCGCATGCTGGGGCTGTATGACCAGGTCGCCGCGAAGAAGTCCACCGAGAACCCCCTGTTCAAGGAGATCCACGAGTCGCAGATGCGCTTTGCGCGGCGTGCGGTGAAGTGGGACATGGACACCAACGTCAGTCGGCGCATGGCCTACAACCACTACTTTGCAACGAGGCCCGCGGCACCGGCAGCCAAGGCCGCACCGGCAGCCAAGGCCGCACCGGCAGCAAAGAAAGGCTGAGCCTCATTGCTCCAGCAAAACACCATCCGGCACTCCCGGATGGTGTTTTTTTTTGCTCTGTAATTAATGCCGTGCCTTGCGAGGCGCTTTGCGACAATTCTCCTGATTGAACTGCCATCATGCAAAAACTGCTGTTGTGGATCGACAAACTCAGCACCTGGGTGGGGCAGGCCTTTTCCTGGCTGATCCTTGCGCTGACCCTGCTGATTTCCTGGGAGGTCTTTTCCCGCTACGCGTTGAGCAATCCGCACGCCTGGGCTTTCGATGTGATGATCATGCTCTACGGCACCCTGTTCATGATGGCGGGCGCCTATACGCTGTCCAAGAACGGCCACGTGCGCGGTGACGTGCTGTACGGTTTCTTTCCGCCGCGGCTGCAGGCCGGGCTGGACCTGGTGCTCTACTTCCTGTTCTTCATTCCCGGCGTGGTGGCGCTGGTATGGGCCGGATACAACTACGCGGCCGAATCATGGGCCATCAACGAGCATTCCAACATCACCGCCGACGGGCCGCCCATCTACCCGTTCAAGACCGTCATTCCCATCGCCGGCGCCTTCCTGCTGGCGCAAGGCGTGGTTGAAATTGTCCGCTGCATCGTCTGTCTGAGATTGGGTTACTGGCCGTCACGCATCGAGGACGTCGAGGAAGTCGATGTGGACAAACTGAAGCAGATGGTGCATGTCACCGACGCGGATATCGCCGCGCTTGATGCGTCGAAGCAGCGCGGAGTGCAGTCATGAGAAAGGAAGTCTGGTTCGGCCTGTCCATCATGGCGGCGGTGGTCCTGATGGTGTTCGTGCTGATGCCGGCGCCCTCTGCGATGAGCAATGGCCATCTCGGCCTGCTGATGCTGGCGCTCATCGTGGTGGCCATCATGCTGGGATTTCCGACGGCGTTTACGCTGATGGGCATGGGCGTGATGTTCGCCTGGTTCGCCTATCGCAGCCAGGACCCGTCGCTGGCAACGCAGCAGACCCTGGACCTGATGGTGCAGCGCGCCTATGCGGTGATGTCGAACGACGTGCTCATCTCGATCCCGCTGTTCGTGTTCATGGGCTATCTGGTCGAACGCGCGAACCTGATCGAGAAGCTGTTCAAGAGCCTGCACCTGGCCATGGCGCGCGTGCCCGGTTCGCTGGCGGTCGCAACTGTGGTGACCTGCGCGATATTCGCCACGGCCACCGGCATCGTCGGTGCGGTGGTCACATTGATGGGCCTGCTCGCGCTGCCGGCCATGCTGCGTGCCGGTTACAACACGCGCCTTGCGGCCGGGGCGATCACTGCTGGCGGTTGCCTGGGCATCCTGATCCCGCCGTCGGTGTTGCTGATCGTCTACGGCGCCACTGCAGGCGTATCGGTGGTGCAGCTTTATGCGGGCGCATTCTTCCCCGGCATCATGCTGGCGGCGCTGTACGTCGGCTACATCATCGTTGTTGCCAAGCTCAAGCCTCAGCTTGCACCGCCGCTGCCCGAGGCCGAGCGGCATGTGCCGCTTCCTCCAGTGGCCGAGAGAGTTGCAACAACCATCAGCAACAAGGTGATACCGGGGCTGCTTGGTGCGCTCAAGGGCCGGCGCAATGCCGATGTTCCGGTGAAGACGCTGGTGCAGCAGTTGCTGATCGCTTTGCTGCCACTGCTGGTGTTCGCCCTGTTGATGGGATTGATTTATCGCAGCGTGACGGCTCCGGTGGCAGGGGAAGTGGCGGGCGCAGTCGAAATGGGCAGCGCTGCAGAAGCGGCGTCGTCGCTGCAGGGGCAGGCCCCGGAGGGCGTGGCGCAGGCTGGTGGCTTGCAGGAACCGGTGGCTGCGGGAGGTGAATTGCAAGAGCCCCCCGCTGCTGCGGGGGAGCTTCAGGAACCGCCGCCGGAAAGCGGAGAACTGCAAGAGCCGCCTCAGGAAGCCACTGCTCCGCAACCAGCGACCGGTCATCCGGTCGAGACACCGCAGGCTGCAGCTGGTGATGTGGCTTCAGCGAATGCACCCGCGCCGACAACAACCGAGATGACGGCGGGTGAACGTGTGCCGGCACCCATGGCGTACTGGATTACGCTGGGCATCGTGCTTGCGGCGCTGGCTGCCTACTACGGCATCCTTACCTTTGCGCGGCTTGAAATCTTCAAGATGCTGCTGGGGTCTTTCTTCCCGTTGGCGCTGCTCATCCTTGCCGTGCTCGGCACCATCGTGTTCGGCCTCGCTACGCCGACGGAAGCCGCTGCCATGGGTTCGCTCGGCGGGCTGCTGCTCGCCGCAGCCTATCGGCGACTGAACCTCGGCATGGTCAGGGAGTCGGCTTACCTGACCGCGAAGACCTCGGCCATGGTGTGCTGGCTGTTTGTCGGCTCGTCGATATTCTCCGCGGCCTTCGCGCTGCTGGGCGGGCAGGAGATCATCAACAACTGGGTGCTGGGCATGGACCTCACCCCGCTGCAGTTCATGATCCTGGCGCAGGCCATCATCTTCCTGCTGGGCTGGCCGCTGGAGTGGACCGAGATCATTGTCATTTTCATGCCCATTTTCATTCCACTGTTGCCGCATTTCGGCATCGATCCGCTGTTCTTCGGGCTGCTGGTCGCGCTGAACCTGCAGACCGCCTTCCTTTCACCACCGGTGGCAATGGCGGCGTTCTATCTGAAGGGCGTATCACCGCCGCATGTGACCCTGAACCAGATCTTCCTCGGCATGCTGCCGTTCATGGCCATACAGGTGCTGGCGCTGATTCTGTTGTATGCGTTCCCGGCAATCGGTCTGTGGTTGCCGAATGTGCTGTACGGGCGCTGAGACAGGTTCTTGTAGACTCGCTGCATGAAACCGAAGATTCTGATCACGCGCACCGTGTTCGACGAAGTGGTCGCTGACCTGCGGCAGACCTTTGACGTTGAAACGGGCGGCCAGGATCCGTGGCCGCCTGAGGAACTGCGCCGGCGTGCCGCCGGCATGGATGCGCTCATGGTGTGGGGCGACCGCATCGATGCGGCGCTGCTGGATGCGGCACCGAAGCTGCGCGCGGCGTGCAACATGATGGTCGGCTACAACAACATCGATATTGCCGCGTGCACCGAACGCGGTGTGCTCGCCACCAATACGCCGGGCGTGCTGGACGACACCACTGCAGACATGGCCTGGGCGCTGCTGCTGGCGGCGGCGCGCCGCGTCACCGAATCGGAGCGCTGGCTGCGTGCCGGCAACTGGAAAGGCCTGCGGTTCAGCGAGCCGCTGGGCCGCGATGTGCATCACGCCACGCTGGGCATTCTGGGCATGGGACGCATCGGTCGCGCCGTGGCGCGGCGCGCACGCGGCTTTGACATGCCGGTGATTTATCACAACCGCAGCCGATTGAGTCCCGCTCTCGAACAGGAGTGCAATGCACGCTACGTCAGCTTTGACGAACTGCTTTCCCAATCCGATTTCCTCAGCCTCAACCTGCCGTACTCCAACGACAGCCACCACCTGATCGGCGCCAAGCAGCTGGCGCGCATGAAACCGACTGCCATTATCATCAACACCGCGCGCGGCGGC
>CAMCYY010000128.1 GCA_945885335.1 Bordetella parapertussis | reverse complement strand
GGCCCGGCTGTGCACGACTCAGTTCGGATCGTCAAACTTGATGTTGTTCTCCTGCACCAGCTTGCGCCAGCGCTCGGTTTCGGTGGCAACCACGCGACGAAACTGATCCGGCGAACTGCCGATAAGAAGGCTGTCATCACCGAGTTTTTGCTGCACCTCCGGAAGCTTGGCGATTTTCGCGATCTCTGCACTCAGCCTGCCGAGCACGGGGGCAGGCGTTTTCAGCGGCGCCAACAGCCCCAGCCAGCTGGGATATTCGTAGTCAGGCACACCCTGCTCGGCAATGGTCGGCATGTCGGGAATCGCCGCTGATCGTTGCAGTGTGGCGGTACCGATGGCGCGTACCTTTCCGGGCTTCACCATGCTGGGATAACCACCGCTGAACGTCACGGGCATGACGTCGACGCGTCCCGCCATGAGGTCGGGGTAGGCCGCCCCCGACGCCTTGTAGTGAATAAAGGAGACCTTGGTGTCTGTTGCACTGGAAAGCCAAAGCCCCATGAGGTGCAGAATGGTGCCGTTGCCCGAGGTGGCGAAGTTGATCTTTCCGGGATTGGCCTTCGCATAGGCCACATACTCCTTCATGTTCTTCACCGGAAAGTTATTGGCCACCACCAGCAGGCCGCCGCGCTTGCTCAGCAGTGATACCTGCTCAAAGCCCTTGATCAGGTCGAAGGGGAGATCCTTCACCAGCAGCGGCAATATCGGATAGGTCGAAGTCACATACCCCAGCGTGTAACCATCCGGTTTCTGGCGCGATACATACGTCAACGCCAGGACTCCCGATCCGCCAGGCTTGAAGTCCATGACGAACTGCTGCCCTGTCAGCTCGGAGAGCTTGCCTGCCCAGACCCGGCCCTCGGTTTCCGTGGCCGCACCGGGCGCAACCGGGACAATGATGGTGACCGCACGCGACGGGTAATTGTCTGCGCCCTGTGAATAAACGGCGCCAGACAGCGCCAGTGCCACGATACCGGATGTTGCTGTGAGCAAGTTTCGCACTTCGGTCTCCTTCATTGATGGATTAGCGCCAGCGATCCTGACTTCAGTCCCACAAGCCCCTGCTTTTCGCCAAACCGCAATCTGGACAGATCTGCCCTCCAGCACATCCGCCCGCGAAAAAAATCTCCCTGGATCAGGCCTGTGCCTTCTCCTGATACAAGGCGTTTCTGATGACACGCCCAGGTAGCGCTCCGGTGTGCTTGCCATCCTCAAGCAGGACCTGTCCGTTGACGATGGTGTAATGAACGCCGGCGGCCAGTTCCTTCATGCGCCAGGCACCTCCGGGCAGATCGTAGACTTTTTCCTCGGGCAGTGACCGGATCGTGTCCGGATCGAAAATCACGATATCCGCCGCAAGGCCCGGCTGCAGCAGGCCGCGATCGTAGATTCCGAATCCCAGCGCCAGATCAAAGGTCAGCTTCTTGATGGCCTGCTCCAGGGACATGATTTTCTGCTCTCGCACCCAGTAGCCCAGCAGCAGGCTGCTGTAGCCATAGCCGCCCCTGAACTGAACATGGGCCCCGCTGTCGGACAAGCCGATCAGCGCATTCGGGTAATTGAGAATCTGGGACATGGCCTCCTTGTCGAAGCCCCTGACCCCTTGCAGAAAAACCGTGTCGAGCTTTTCCTCGACGACAAGATCGAGGAAGGCATCGATGATGCCCTTGCCCTGCATATCGGCCAGTTCACGGATGGACTTGCCCTCGAAGGCCTTGTTCCGGGGCAGGACAACCTGGCCCACCCAGACCGCATCGGGCCAGTTCTTGCCGAGGATCTGGTTGCCCTTGATGTCCGCAACCCATTCAACAACTTCGGTGTGCAGTTTCCTGCGTATATCCGGATCGCTGTAGGCGCGCAACTTATCCTCGTCTGAGGCGAGTTGTATCGGATGCCAGGTCGGGACGCCACGGAAGACCTGGCAATTGTGCATGGTAAAGCGCGCCGTCAGGGTCATGGGGCTGCAGGTGGGATAGGCCCTGATACCTGCCTTGACGTTCTCCTCCACCAGGGCCATGTGCTCCTTCCATCCCTGAGGGTTTTTCACCGTCTGGGCCAGTTGGATATAAATCACCGGGCGCCCGGTCGCCTTCGAAAGACGACTCATTAAACGATTTTTTTCCTCGATGTAGTGGGCCGCCCCGGCCTGCACTACTCCGGTTCCAAGCTCGCTCAATACATCGCTCAGCGCGAACACCTCTTCCTCGTTGGCCCAGGGCGATGGAATCATCACCCCCTGGGGATCATAGTGGCCGGTGCTCATGGAAAACGACAGCCCCAGCGCACCGGCCTCCATGCCTTCACGCACCAGTCCACGCATAGAATCGATTTCATCAGGCGTCGCCGCTCTGCCCTGACTGTCCTCGCCCATGACGTAGTGACGTACCGGCGTGTGCCCGATAAAGGTCGCCACATTGACGCCAAGGCGCTTGTCTATGGCATCCATGTATTCGCCCAGGCTCTCCCAGGTTACGTCCACCGTCTTCAGCGTGTCCATGGGAATCGCCTCCACATAGGACAGGAACTCCTCAACCCGCTCCGCCGTGCCAGGGCGCACCGGCGCCATCCCGAGCGAACAGTTGCCGATGATCACCGTGGTGGCGCCGTGATAGCAGGAAAACGTGCAAAGGGGATCCCAGGTGACCTGGGCGTCGAAATGGCAATGCGAATCGATGAATCCCGGCGCAACGACCAGGCCATTGGCATCGATGGTGCGGGCTGCATCGCCGCGCAGCCTGCCGATTTCCACGATCTTGCCCTTGCGTATGCCGACGTCACCGAGGAAGGCCGGCATCCCTGATCCATCGATCACCCGGCCGTTCTTGATCAACAAATCATAGGCCATGTATTTCTCCTTTTGGGGCATCGGGAATTTTTTTTATCGTGGGATGCCGGATTGCGAGACTAAGTAAAGCCGTGGGGAAACGGAAATACTAATTCCTGATGGCACCATCACTGTCTGTGATGGGACCGCGGCCCCCGGAGAGTTCCAGGGATGGGCAATCTCAAGCCCCGGGGTGAGTTCCTCGAAATACAGACCTGTCATGTTTCCTCCCTGATTGTGCGGTGATTGTTCAACCGCGGCGTGGGGGGAAATGTTGTACCGGCACGCCTACACGAGCGACCCAGCGGAACACGGCGGGGGGATACGGGCGCATCGGCGTTGCGGGCGCGCCGCTTCATGCTGCTATATAGTTGCCACACCGACTGTTCAAACCGGGCAACCCGCGGGCGCCAAGGCAGGCCACACTGCCGCCGCCCGTACTGCAAAGGAGGAGCACCATGGTCAAACGCATCCCCGCTGCAACACTGGCTGCGGCATTGCTTTCAGCCACAGTCTGTTGCCCGATATTTTCTCCGGTATTGGCGCAAGGCACCGCTGCAAACGCTGCGGCCAGATTTCCCAGCAAACCCATCCGTCTGATTGTGCCTTATGCAGCCGGCGGCGGTGCCGATGTGGTGACGCGGCCAGTGGCGCACAAGCTGGGCGAGGCGCTGGGCCAGCCCATCCTCTACGAAAACCAGGGCAGCAGCGGTGGCATTGTCGCCGCCCAGGCTGTAGCGCGGGCGACACCCGATGGCTATACGCTGCTGCTTGGCTCGGGCAGCATCCAGGCTATCAATCCCAGCCTGTTCACGAACCTGCCGTACGAATCACCCAGGAGTTTTGCGCCCATCACCATCATTGCCAATGCACCGCTGGTGCTGGTGGTCAACGGCAAATTCCCGGCACGCACACTCCAGGAAGTCATCGCCTACGGCAAGGCCAATCCTGGAAAAATAAACTGGGGCTCAGCTGGCAGCAGCATCGGCCTGCTCGGCATCGAATTGATGCAACTCAAAGCCGGCATCAAGGTGCAGCACATTCCCTACAAGGGCAGCGGACCAGCCTATGCCGCGGTGCTAGCGGGTGAACTGGACATGTTCCTCGTGAACGTCGGCGTAGTGGCGGGCGGCCTCAAGGACGGCCGCGTGCGCGCCATTGCCAATGGCGGGGCGCAGCGCCTGGCTGCAATCCCGGATATCGCCACCTTCGCCGAACTGGGCATGAAGGGCTACGAAGTCGGTTCTTGGTACGGCTTCCTTGCAACCAGTGGCACACCGAAACCCATCATCGATCGCATTGCCGTCGAGACAATCAGGATTCTCAAGACACCTGAAATCACCACGCTGTTCAACAGCCAGGGCGCCTACGCCGTTGCGAACACGCCTGAGGAAATGGGCGAACTCATCAATCGGGAAATCGGCATGTGGGCCGAAGTGGTGAAGGCCGCCGGGATCAAACCGCAGCCGCTGTAGGGAACCCCCGCCAGCACACGGCGAGTTGCTCCGGGCTAATCGTCAACGACGCGTCGGCGCGCGGCCTTGGTCTGGCCGCGTTGAACCTTGCCCTCCACGCGCTTGCGCTGTGAGGACCGCGTCGGCTTCGTCGCGCGGCGCGCCTTGGGTACAAATGCCGCAGCGACGATCAGCTCGCGCAACCGCGCCATGGCCTCGTCGCGGTTCTTTTCCAGGCTGCGGTACTGCTGCGACTTGATCACCACCACGCCTTCGGAATTAATACGCTGGTCGCGCAGGGCCAGCATGCGCGCCTTGAGCGCCTCGGGCAGCGATGACGCCGCAATGTCGAAGCGCAGGTGGATGGCATTCGACACCTTGTTGACGTTCTGGCCACCGGCGCCCTGGGCGCGGATCGCGATGAATTCGATTTCGCTCTCGGGCGGAAAAGGAACAGCCTCCATCTCAGGACTCGCACATGGCATGAAAGGATTCGATCCTCATGGGCCAGCCCCGCAGCGCGCGGGCAGCGCGAGGATGGCATCGCGGTTCGTGGTGGAAATCGTCAGCGCCGCTGCCTTGCGCCACGACAGCCAGCTAAAGGCCGTGTGCTCGCGGGGTGATAGCCTGACCTCAAGTTGCTCCGGCACCTCCAGGCTGAACACATGCTCGAGGTTGCGCGTTACGCCGGGGGCGTAGCGCGACTGGTGCTGGCGGAAAATGTCGAAGTAATGGGACTGCTCCCAGTCGCTCAAGATGAATCGCGCCGCATCCAGTCCGGTCTCCTCACGCACTTCGCGCATCGCGGCCTCGCGCAGCGGCTCATCCTCACGCTCCAGGCTGCCTGTCACCGACTGCCAGAAACCCGGCCAGGTTGCGCGCTCCATCATCAGTACATCCAGCGCCGTCGTGTGTATGACGACCAGAACGGAACGCGGAATCTTGTAGTGTTGTCCTGGCAGTTCCATTCGGCCAAGTACTTTCTTAGACAGGTCGGCCTGATAGAGAACGTAGCGAGCAGGCCCGTATGCTAGGAGCCGCGCAGTGAGCCCTGAGACCTATCGAACAGATAGGCGAAGGGCGAGCGAGCACGCGACAACTCAGACGGGACGTGCGGTA
Source organism: Bordetella parapertussis (assembly GCA_945885335.1). GTDB lineage: Bacteria > Pseudomonadota > Gammaproteobacteria > Burkholderiales > SG8-39 > CAIYPG01. The sequence goes on along the minus strand of CAMCYY010000128.1, from coordinate 3,712 downwards.
GTTATGCATCAGGCCGAGGGCATGTTTTCCCAACCGGATATCCATCCATCCGGCCCGCCGATCAGCGTCCACAGCGGCTTGCCCTGCGTTTTCCAGAACGCTGCGGCTTCGGCCATGGTGTCCATGGCTTCGGTGAAGGCATGGTGGTGGCCGGCGCAGAAATGCTTACTCTTCTCGAGGATGATGACCCACCCCTTATTGTCCGGGGCATCGGCCCAGGACAAATCCTTCATGCAATCGGCAAAAGCATCCAGGTTGTTGCCGAAGGTGGCGGGGAATTTCATCGCCTGCGACACATCGCGCAGGAAGTCACCCTTGTCATGGGCATGGCCGATGTCGAGGCGATACACCGCCAGGCCTGCAGTCGCGGCGGCCTCGGCCAGCTCGCGCGGATCAGCGGTCAGATGAAACACGCCAGCCTTGCCGGCATCAGTCAGCCATTCATTGCTCATGCTCATTCCTTTATGCGCTTGAAGCTGCGGTAATGGTCCGCAGTGTATAAGAATTCTCCGGGCGGCGAGCCGCCGGCGATGATGCGGCGTGCACCGCGGTTGCGTGTACCCGGCGTCTTCACGGTGTACTCACGGTAGTAATCGCGCGGCTGCTGTGGCAGCAGGCGTTCGCGATTGCCGAAGCGAGTGCCGTCCTGTGGATACGGATAGGGACCGCCCTTTTTGATCAGTGCCAGCGTGGCCCTGCCCTCTGCGGGCAATTGCGCAGCAGCAATTTCGCCGACAGGCCGGGCATCGCCTGCCTGCAAGCCCGGCGAAAAAGCGGCGCACAAACCCAGGACCAGCGCACAGACCGTATTCCAATTGATGCGCAAAACCGTCCTCCTTGGCTTGCCGACCGCCCTGCCGACGGTCTGCCGTGTCATTCCTTCTCGACGTTCTTCTCGACGTTCCTCAACCGGATGTGCAGTTCACGCAACTGCTTTTCGTCCACCGACGAGGGCGCCTGGGTCAGCAGGCACTGCGCGCGCTGCGTCTTCGGGAACGCGATCACGTCGCGAATCGACTCGGAACCAGTCATCAGCGTCACCATGCGATCAAGGCCGAACGCGATGCCGCCATGCGGGGGCGCACCATACTGCAGCGCATCCAGCAGGAAGCCGAACTTCAACTGCGCCTCTTCGGCGCCAATGCCCAGCGCACGGAAAACCTTGGATTGCACGTCTTCCTTGTGGATACGCACAGATCCGCCGCCCATCTCCCAGCCGTTCAGCACCAGGTCGTAGGCCTTGGCCACTGCCTTGCCCGGGTCATTGTCGAGGTAGTCCTCGTGCCCGTCCTTGGGCGCGGTAAACGGGTGGTGCATAGCGTTCCAGCGCTTCCCGTCCTCGTCGTATTCGAACATCGGGAAGTCCACAACCCACAGCGGCTTCCATTCCCTGGAGGCCAAACCCTTTTCGTGGCCGATCTTGACGCGCAGTGCACCCAGTGCGTCGTTGACGATCTTCGCGCTGCCGGCGCCGAAGAACATCAGGTCGCCATCCTTGGCCCCCGAGAGTTCGACAATCTTGCCCAAGGCCTCATCGGACAGGTTCTTGACGATGGGCGACTGCATGCCCTCGCGGCCCTTGGCGATTTCGTTGAACTTGATGTAGGCCAGGCCCTTGGCGCCGTAGATGCCGACAAACTCGGTATACGCATCGATTTCACCGCGCGTCAGTTCGCCGCCCTTCGGAATTAGCAGGCCAGCCACGCGGCCACCTTGTGCATTCGCCGCGCCGGAGAACACCTTGAACTCCACCTTCTTCATGACGTCGGTGAGTTCGGTGAACTGCAGGTGCACGCGCATGTCCGGCTTGTCCGAACCGTAGCGCAGCATGGCCTCGCGATAGCCCATGACCGGGAACGGATCAGGCAGATCCACGCCAATCGCCTCCTTGAACACCGAGCGTGTCATGCCCTCGAAGATGGCGCGGATTTCCTCTTCCGTGAGGAACGAGGTCTCGCAGTCGATCTGGGTGAATTCAGGCTGACGGTCGGCGCGCAGATCCTCGTCGCGGAAACACTTCGTGATCTGGTAATAGCGGTCAAAGCCCGACACCATCAGCATCTGCTTGAACAACTGCGGCGACTGCGGCAGCGCAAAGAACTGCCCGTCGTGCACACGCGAAGGCACCAGGTAGTCGCGTGCGCCCTCCGGCGTGGACTTGGTGAGCATCGGCGTTTCGATGTCGATGAAGCCCTGCGCATCGAGGTAGCGGCGCACCGCCATCGCGACCTTGTAGCGCAGCATCATGTTTTTCTGCATTTGCGGACGGCGCAGGTCGATGACGCGATGCGTCAGGCGCACCGTCTCCGACAGGTTGTCGTCGTCGATCTGGAACGGCGGCGTCAGTGCGGCATTCAGGATTTCGATGTCATGCGCCAGAACCTCAATCTCGCCGCTATGCAGGTTGGCGTTCGTGGTGCCTTCGGGGCGTTTCCTCACCAGGCCGGTGACCTTGATCACGTATTCGCCGCGGATGACTTCGGCCCTGGCGAAGGTTTCCTTGCGATCCGGGTCGCTCACGACCTGAACCAGGCCTTCACGATCGCGCAGATCAATGAAAATCACGCCACCATGATCACGGCGGCGATGCGCCCAGCCGAACAGGACGACGGTCTTGCCAAGGTCGGCCGTGCCAACCAGGCCGCAGTAATGAGTTCGCATAAAAACCCTAAACTTTTGTTGCGGTGTCGGCCTCGCCGCTGGGGCGCTTGCCGCTGGGCGCAACCACGCCCATGGAAATCACATATTTCAGCGCTTCGTCAACGCTCATGTCGAGCTCGACCACATCGGATTTGGGCATCATCAGGAAAAATCCCGAGGTCGGATTCGGCGTGGTGGGCACGTACACGCTCACATAATCACCCTGCAGGTGATTTGCCACGTCGCCGCCGGGCTGTCCGGTCATGAAAGCAATGGTCCAGCTGCCCTGGCGCGGATACTGAATCAGCAAGGCCTTGCGGAAGGCCTGCCCGCCAGGGGAGAACAGCGTGTCGCTTACCTGCTTGACACCGCCGTAGATGGAATTCACCACCGGGATGCGCTTGAGTATGCCCTCCCAGAAACTGAGCAGCTTCTGGCCGAGCAGGTTGGAGGCGAGCAAGCCGGTCAGCCACACCACAAAAAAGGTGAGCACCACACCCAGTCCGTGGATGTGCATCTTCGGCTGCCATTCCGGCGGCACCAGCAGCAGCGTCTGGTCCATGGTATTCACGATCAGTTCCAGCACCCAGATCGTGATGGCCAGCGGAATCCAGATCAGCAGGCCGGTAATGAGATATTTTTTCATGAGGAGTTCAATTGCAGCCCACTGCAGGGCCGCTGATCAGGGACGCAGTCAGGCGCCGCTGGCGGGCGTCGTCGGAGTGGCCGCGGCAGGGGTTGTAGCGGCAGTCGTCGAGGATGTCGAGGTGCCCGAAGCGCTGTCCTTGGTACCGCTGTCCTTGGTACCGCTGTCCTTGGTGCCCGAGTCCTTGGCGCTGTCGCCCGCAGAAGCCTCGTCCTTTTTCACCGGCGCCGCCGAGGTCGAGCCACCGCCCTTGAAGTCGGTGACATACCAGCCCGACCCCTTCAGCTGAAAACCCGCAGCGGTCAGCTGTTTTTCATAGGTGGGCTTGCCGCAGTCCGGGCAGACCGTGAGCCTGGCGTCGCTGATCTTCTGCAGGTGCTCTTTCTTGACGCCGCAGGCGGAGCAAAGATATTCGTAAATCGGCAT
>CAMCYY010000127.1 GCA_945885335.1 Bordetella parapertussis | reverse complement strand
GACTACTTGCACTATTCCATGCGCCAGGGCTCACACCATCCGGTATAGGAGTTTGCCGACAGGCGCAGGAAGGCCTGATCCGCATTGCGGTGCACCGATGTATCGAAGTGCCAGCGGTTCACTGCATCGTAACGTGTGCACTGGCGGCCCGTCGGGTTTTTGTCGCTGCGGCGGGTTTCATTCCAGCGCGTGCATGACATCAGCGTCGTGACTTTTACGCTCGACTCGACATCCTCGACAAAGTGCACGCCGGTATCACCTGAATACACCTTGACCCGGCGCGCACCCACCGTGGCGCTGCTCACTAACCGCGCGCTGGGTGAATCGGTCGCCACTTCTTCGATGACGAGCATGATGTTTCTCGGTGCGTTGCCTTGTATGCCCGTGCGACCCGCAGTTGGTGCACGCAATTCGCAAATCAGGTCGCGGGCGCGCGAGATCTCCTTGAGCAGTTCGGCGGCAGCCAGGCTCCCGGGCAGCACCATGCCGATGCAGCCCAGGCATGCCGCGCCGACGAGCCAATCAGGTGGCCAGCGCATCCTGTCTGTCCTGCGCCGGCAGGGTGGCACTGAGCAACTGAGCCGCACTTGCCGACAGAGCAGGCGCATCCAGAGTGGCGGGGCGCAGCACCGGGGCGGCCTCCATGGCCTTGAAATTGCGCGACATGGAACGACGGTACAGCGGATCGTAATGGCGCACCAGCAGGTCGGTCACCAGCTCAACCCAGGCGCCGCGGTCAATGCATTCCATCCAGTGCGCCATCACGGTTTTCGGCTGCAGTTCGACCAGCTGGCCGAGGCGGGCGCGCAGCCAGTCCGGGTTCGCGATGCAGTGGTGGTACTCCTGCACCAGGAAGCGCACGCGCTCCTCGATCGCCGGTTCGATGCGCACGCATTCGGCGGCACGCATGTGTTCGAGCAGCGCTGTGGGTAATTGCACCAGGCCGATCTTGCGGCTTTCGGACTCGACGTACACGGGCTTCGATGGATCAAGGTGGCGCAGCGTGTTCCACAACATGCTGTCGAACATTTTTTGCGAGGGCTGCGGATCACCGGGCAGGGCACCCAGCACTGAGCCGCGATGTCGCGCAAGCCCCTCAAGGTCGAGCACCTGCGCGCCTTGCGCCTGTAGCGCCGCGAGCAGGCTGCTCTTGCCACTGCCGGTGGGGCCGCAAATCACGCGCAGCGTGAATCGCAGCGGCAGTGCGGCGAGGTCGGCGACCACGGCACGGCGGTACGACAGGTAACCGCCTTCGAGCTGTCCTGCGCGCCAGCCGATGTCGCGCAGCACATGCGCCATGGCACCGGAGCGTTTGCCGCCGCGCCAGCAGTACACCAGCGGCCGCCAGGTCGCCGGATGTGAGGCGAAAGCCGCCTCGATGTGGCGTGCGATGTTGCGCGCCACCAGTGCTGCACCCAGCTTGCGTGCTTCGAACGGCGACACCTGCACATACATCGTGCCGACGCGTGCGCGCTCCTCGTTGTCGAGCACCGGAAAGCTGCCCGCGCCGGGCACATGGTCGATGGCGAATTCAGCCGGCGAACGCACGTCCAGTACGTCGTCGAAGTCTTCAATCTGTGCTACGGTAACGGGGCTGTCCTGTCTCACTTCGAACCTTGATTCCCTATCGCTGTCACTCCGAGGCCAAAGGCCGGGGAATCTGCTGCTAACCGTGAAAAGCCGATTCCTCGCTGCGCTCGGAGTGACAGGATAATCGAGCGTGACCCGTTTGTTACATTTTATGCCCTCGCACCCGGAAATGCTTTCATGAACGCTCCTGATTCACCCATCCGCCTGACCGCCTTCAGCCATGGCGGCGGCTGCGGCTGCAAGATCGCACCGGCGGTGCTGTCCGAAATCCTCGCCATGACGCCGCTGCGCACCATGCCGCGCGACCTGCTGGTGGGCATCGAGTCCAGCGACGATGCGGCGGTGTACCGCCTGAATGACACACAGGCCATTGTCGCCACCACCGATTTCTTCACGCCCATCGTCGATGACCCCTATGACTTCGGCCGCATTGCCGCAACGAATGCGCTGTCCGATGTGTATGCCATGGGCGGCCGGCCGATTTTTGCACTGGCCATTGTCGGCATGCCGCTGGAAAAACTGCCGGTGGCAGCGATACAGCAGATCCTCGCGGGCGGTGAATCGGTATGTGCCGCAGCAGGTATTCCGATTGCAGGCGGCCATTCCATTGACACGCTGGAACCGATCTACGGTCTGGTGGCCATGGGCATTGTTCATCCGGACAAGGTCAAGCGCAACAACCGTGCAAAGGATGGCGATGTGCTCATCCTTGGCAAGCCGCTGGGTGTCGGCATTCTTTCGGCGGCGCTGAAAAAGGGCAATCTTTCCGCTGACGGCTACCGGCAGATGCTCAACGCCACGACTCAGCTCAATGTTGCCGGCGTGAAGCTGGGCGAACTGGCTGGCGTGCATGCCATGACCGACGTCACCGGATTTGGTCTGGCCGGACATCTGCTGGAAATCTGTCGCGGCTCGCAGCTTGGCGCACGCGTCCATTTCAGCGACTTGCCCGTGCTGTCCGAAGCGTTCGAATGGGTGAGGCAGGGCACGGCGACCGGCGCCTCCGGCCGCAACTGGGCTGGCTATGGCGCGCAAGTCGTGCTGCCGGCGGATTTCGCCGACTGGCAGCGCAACTTGATCACGGACCCGCAGACCAGCGGCGGCCTGCTGGTGTCCTGTGCCGTGGATGCTGCCGAGGACGTGCTGCGCGTTTTCCGCGAAGACGGATTTGCCGATGCACGCATCATCGGCGCGATGCAGGCCGGGGCGGCGCTGTTGACCTTATCCTGAGGTTGATTGTCCCGAGGCTGGGTCTGTCCTGAAAAACCCCTCGCGGGGTTGCATATCCGAATAAAACGACAACGAGGTCTCACTCCCAGGAATGACAGCCGGGCATCTCGCCCTGTATCGGTTATATTCGGGAAAATTTTCGCGCCGTCAGAGCAAAAAAAACGAGAGGGAACCCGTGTCCACGCCGCACCGCAAGGTCTATCGCCACGCCCAGCTGCATCGGCTGTTCAATCCGAAATCCATCGCCATCATCGGTGCTTCGCCAAATGCCAGTTCATTCGGCGCCAAGACGCTGGATAACCTCAGCAACTACACGGGCAAGATTTATCTGGTCAACGCCAAGTACGACAAGATCGGCGACCAGACCTGCTATCCCTCCGTCTCGGCATTGCCCGAATCGCCTGATTGCGCGCTGATCGCGGTCGGGCGCGAGTTTGTCGCGCCAATCGTCGATGAATGCATTGCGGCGAAAGTCGGCGGCATCATGATCTATGCCTCGGGATATGCCGAAGTCGGCAAGCCCGAGCGCACTGCGCAGCAGACCGAGTTGACTGCGAAGGCTCGTGCCTCGGGCATCCCGATTGTCGGGCCCAACGCCATGGGTGGTTTCAATTTCATGACCGGTGCCGTCATCACCTTTGTCGGCTCCATGAAACATCCCGCGCCGGTGCTGACACCGGCCGTAGGCGTCGTCAGCCAGTCGGGCGCGCTCAGCATTTCACTGTCGCAGGTCATCGAGACCGGCATGCCGGTGACCCAGGCGCTGTTGTCGGGCAACTCCTGCGACGTGGACGTGGCCGATTGCATCAGCTATCTGGCCGATGAGCCGACCTGCCAGGCGATTGCCTGCGTATTCGAGGGCATGCCTGATCCGCTGCGCATGCTGGAGGCGGGCGAGATTGCCTGGAAGGCGAACAAGCCGGTGGTCGTGTGCAAGATCGCCACGGGCGAGCGTGGCGCGGCGGCGGCGGTGTCGCACACCGGGTCGCTGGCCGGCTCCAATGCCGTCTACCGCGCGCTGTTCGAGCGTGCCGGCATGATAGTGGTGGACAATGTTGAAGGGCTGATGGAGGTCGCGTCGTTCTTCACGAAGGTGCCGCCGCTGAAATCCAAGGGCACGGCAGTGATCACCGCCTCCGGTGGAGCCGGCATCATGAATGCCGACAAGGCAGAGCTGCATGGCGTGCCCATGCCGCAGCCGAATGAGGCCGCGCACAAGATACTGGTGGCGACGATTCCCGAATTCGGTTCGGCGCGCAACCCCTGTGACGTCACGGCACAGATTGTTGCGAGTCCGGAGATGACGCGCATCTGCTCGGAGGCGCTGCTGGAGGATGACAGCTACGGTACGCTGATCTACAACATCGGCGCCGGATCGGACAAGACACCGGGCAACATCGAGACCATGAGCGGCCTGGCGAAGAAATACGGCAAGCTGATTTGCGCATCGTGGATTGGCCAGTGGGGCGATGCCCCGGGCAGCCGCGAGGCGACCATGAATCCGAATGTGGCCTTGTTCCGTTCGCCGGATCGCTGCTTTGCCGCGTTGGCAGCGTGGCACAAGCGCGAGGATCGCCGTGCCGTCGGCGAGCGCAAGCAGGCCCGTGTTTCGCCCCCCGAAGCGGCACAACAGGCTGCCGCGCTGATTGCGCGATCGCCGAATTCAACGCTCACCGAACGCGAAGCGAAGGCGGTGCTGGCGCTCTACGGCGTGCCGGTTGTCAGCGAGCGTCTCGTCAAGGATGGCAGCGGGGCCGTATCCGCCGCAGGTGTGCTGGGCTTCCCGGTGGCACTCAAGGTCGAATCGCCGGACATTCCGCACAAGACCGAAGCCGGCGTCATCCGCCTCAATCTGAAAAGCGAAGCGGACGTGCGTTCGGCCTACGACGCCATCATGGCGAACGCAATAAAGGCGGCGCCCGACGCAAAGATCACCGGCGTTCTCGTGCAGCCCATGGCACCAACGGGACTCGAGATGATGATTGGCGGGCGCATCGACGTGCAGTTCGGGCCGATCATCGTGACCGGCCTTGGTGGCGTGATGGTGGAACTGATGAAGGACACCTCGCTCGACCTCGCGCCGGTGACGCAGTTCGAAGCGCGCACCATGCTGGACAAGCTGCGCGGTCGCAGCGCGCTGGATGGTTTCCGCAACTTGCCGCCGGTGAACATCGACAAGTTCGCCGACATCGTCGTGCGCCTGTCCGAGTTCGCCGATGACCAGAAGGACCGCATCGCCGAGTTTGACGTCAATCCGCTCATCTGCGCCGGAGACCGCATCGTCGCGGTGGACGCGCTGATTGTCAAAAAGGCCTGAGCGCCTGAAGGATGTCATTCCGAATGCAGAGAGGAATCTGCTTCTGGATTTGATTAGCAGATTCCCCAACCCCCGGCTTCGGAATGAAAATTCAAGACAATGAATGACGACATCAAAAAATCCCTGATCGAGCGCGTTCGCCGCGGCATTGCCGCGAGCCGCGTGCCCGGACTGCATTTTCCCGGCTACTTCCTCGGCCTGCATGCACGCGGCATGGACAAGAGCGAGGCCTGGACCGCCATTCCCTACGGCCCGCATTGCACCAATACGAATGGCGACATGAACATTGCCGCCATTGCACTGCTGGCTGACATGGGGCCGGGGGCCGCGATGCGGATGCATCTGCCACCGGCCTCGCGCATGGCCACCGCGACGCTGCAACTGCAGTTCACCGGGATTCCGGTGCGCTCCGATCTCGAATGTCATGCGCGCTTTGACGGATTTTTCGAGGGCGCAGCGGCTGTGCAGGGCCGTACCAGCGGGCGGTTGATAGCCGATGGTAAGGTGGTTTGTCACGCCGTGGGCACCTTCGCCACCCCGCCCGCACCTGCGGGCACGAAGTTGGTGCCGGTGCCGTGGGCCGCAATGGAACAATTGCCACCGCCGCTGGCGGTGCGTGAAATGGCCGTGGACGAAAAAAGCATTCTGAAGAGTGCGCGCGCTGCACTGAAGTCGGCGGATGCCGAGGTTGAGGTCAAGCGGTCGTTCATCGAGCACCTCTGGGCGCAAATTGCGAGTCCGAGGACTGGTGGCGGTGCAGGCAACACGGTGCGCATCGGACCGCATATCGGCAATCGTGTCGGTCACGTGCAGGGCGGAGTGATGGTCGGCATTGCTGCCGCGTCTGCGGTGGCTGCATTGCCTCAGAATGCGCGCTTGACCGGCGCCTCGGCCTGGTACATCAGTGCTGGCATGGGCAAGGCACTACGCGTCCGCTCACGTATTTTGCAGCAGGGCAGGACCATTGCCGTGGTGCGCACCGAAGTCATCGGTGATAACCAGCGCCGCATCCTTGAACTGGTCACCAGTCATGCGTTTTAGGCCGCAAGTCTGCCGTTTGCCCCTTTAGCAGACCTTGGCGCGGCCAAATCGGCCGCCAGGCGACAGCCTCAGTTTCCCTGGAGTTCGATACCGGTTTCAGCGACCAGTTTTTTCCAGCGTTCGCTTTCGCTGAGGAAGTGGCGCTTGAATTCTGCCGGGGTGCTGGCGACAAGGGTGGAGTCCTCGCCGAATTTCTGCAGGACCTCGGGCGCCTTGATGATCTTTGCCAGTTCGCCCTGCACCTTGTTGATGATGGTCGTTGGCGTTTTGGCCGGTGCCACCATTCCCAGCCAGCTGGCGTATTCCCAGTTCACGCCCTGTTCAAGCGCAGTAGGTGCCTCGGGCAGGGCGGAGTTGCGCTCCTGGCTGGACAGCGCGATGGCGCGCATCTTGCCGCCCTTTATCATGGGCAGGCCCACACCGAAAGTCACCGGAACAATGTGGAGGCGGCCGCTCATGAGGTCGGGGTAGGAGGCGGCAAGCGACTTGTAATGCACATAGGTCATCTTGATGCCGGTGACCGACTCCAGCATCAGTCCTTGCAAGTGCTGAACGCCACCGGCGCCGCCAGTGCCGAAATTCATTTCGCCGGGCTTGGCTTTGGCATGGGCGATGAATTCCCTGAGGTTCCTGATCGGCAGGTTGTTGGGCACGCACAGCACGGCGTAGCGCTTGTTCAACAGCGAAACCTGCTCGAAATCCCTCACCGGATCGTACGACCCGTCCTTCACGATCAGTGGCAGGAGGGCATAAGCCGAGGAAACCCACACCAGCGTATAGCCGTCCGGCTTCTGCCTGAGCGCATGGGTCATGCCGACGGCCATGGTTCCACCCGGCTTGAAGTCCATGATGAAAGGCTGGCCCAGATTCTTGCTGAGCTCGCTGGAAAATATGCGGCCTTCGAGATCGACCGAGGCGCCCGGTGCGAATGGCGTCACCATGGTCACCGGCCGCGAGGGATAACCGGCCGCCGGATCGGCGGACTGGCCCTGCGCGAGGGTTGCACCGGCTGTAGCTGCCATCATGTAGGCTGTTGAATAGCGGATAAACCGAACGGCGCTGTTCATCTCTCTCTCCTTTGATTGGCAGTCATGACCACGGTCTTTGGCGCCGTGGTTCTTGCGCAATTAAGCGCGGACCATGATAGCCAATTAAAGCAGCGGTCGCAGCACCTTCCACACGTTGTCCAGCAGTCTTGGCTGGGCTGCGCCGATCGGATGCAACTGGTCCGGCTGGAACAGCTCGGGCTTGTCGCCGACGCCATCGAGGAGGAAGGGGGCCAGGGGAATCTTGTAGCGGCTGGCCAGTGACGGAAACGTTCCCTCGAAAGCCTTGACGTATTCGGGGCCGTAATTCGGCGGCAGGCGCATGCCGACCAGCACCACCCGGCTGCCGGCGGCCTGGGCGGCGCGGATGATGGCCTCGAGATTTATCCGCATTTGCGCCACCGGCAGCCCGCGCAGGCCGTCATTCGACCCGAGCGCGATCACGGTGATTTTCGGCTTGTATTGCTGCAGCGTGGACTTGATGCGCGAGGCGCCGCCGCTGGAGGTCTCCCCGCTGATACTGGCATTCGCCACGGTATAATCGATTCCACTCTTTTGCAGGCGTTCACGCAGCAGCGTTACCCACCCATCCTTCTGACTGATGCCATAGGCGGCCGACAGGCTATCGCCGTAGACCAGAAGGGTGCCGCGGCTGGCGGCCAGGGCCGGCGGGGCGCACAGCCCGGCCAGGACCAGAAGGCCCGCCACGATTGAACGTAGAGGCGCTGAACGCAATATCGAATGCGATGTCCAACCCCGTCGCTGCGACAGAAACCGTCGTGACGAAGAAAAGTTCCGCAGTATCGGTTCATCCATCAAGAATAATTTCATGACATCCATCATCAAGGCTGAAAAACTTTCCAAAATCGTGCCGCTGGCGGCACCCTCGGACGGAGGGGCTGCAACGACGCTGGCGATCCTGCAGGACATCGATGTCACGGTCATGCCAGGAGAGGCGGTGGCCGTGGTTGGCGCATCGGGTTCCGGCAAGTCCACGCTGCTTGGATTGCTGGCGGGGCTGGACGTTCCCACCGGGGGCAAAGTTTATCTGGATGGCAATGATTTGTTTTCCCTAGATGAGGACGGCCGCGCCGCGCTGCGGGCCCGGCTGCTCGGTTTCGTGTTTCAGTCCTTCCAGCTCATGCAGGCCCTCACGGCCCGCGAAAACGTCATGCTGCCGCTGGAGTTATTCGGGCAGCCCGATGCCCGGGCCGCGGCCGAAACCATGCTGGCGCGCGTCGGCCTGGCCGGGCGCCTTGACCATTACCCGAAGAATCTGTCGGGCGGCGAGCAGCAGCGCGTGGCACTGGCCCGTGCGTTTGTGGTGCAGCCCAAGATACTCATGGCCGATGAGCCCACCGGCAACCTCGATGCCGCCACCGGCTCCAGCATCATCGACCTGCTGTTCCAGTTGAATGCCGAATCCGGTACCACGCTGGTATTGGTGACCCACGACGAGGCGCTGGCGCGGCGCTGTGGCCGCATCGTGCGGCTGGCGGCGGGGCGCGTTGTTGACTGAAGGCGGAAGCGGGGCTGAATTGCAAGTCGCAATGGAATCCGCCACGCCAACGAGCAGGCCGGTAACATTTCCGTGAAAGGACGCAGGGCATGAAAGTCAAAGTGTTCAACCCCCAGGGGCAACTGGTCGGACCGGTCGAGTCGGCGCGTGTGGTGAAAACGGATGCCGAGTGGAAGGCGCAGCTCACCGCGGAGCAATTCAAGATCGCGCGCAACAAGGGCACCGAGGCACCGTTCTGCGGCACGCTGCTCGACAACAAGAAGGAAGGCGTCTACAGCTGCATCTGCTGCGCACTGCCACTGTTTGCATCGTCGGGCAAGTTCGAGTCGGGCACCGGCTGGCCCAGTTTCTTCGCCCCCGTTGCGGCGGAAAACGTCATCAACCACGAAGACCGCGCCTGGGGCATGGTGCGCACCGAAATTCTGTGCGCGCGCTGCGACTGCCACCTCGGGCATGTGTTCCCCGACGGCCCGCAGCCGACCGGCCTGCGCTTTTGCGTGAACTCCGATTCGCTGGCCTTCACGGAA
>CAMCYY010000126.1 GCA_945885335.1 Bordetella parapertussis | reverse complement strand
ACCTGGCGAATCCTGCGCCGGGCAATGTGCTCATCAAGAAGGACAATCCGCAGATGGAGGACGACCTGATCGCGCATGGCGTGCGCACCATGAAGCAGTATGCCATTGTCACCGGCGGCGATGCCGCGAAGCAGGGCATCATGACCATGACCGATGCGCGCTGGAAGCAGACCTACGATTTCATGGTCAATGCGAACATGGTCAATCGCAAGGTCGATTACCGCAAGGCCTACACGCTCGATCTGGTGAAGGATGTCAGGGTGCTGCCTTGACTGGAGTGATGGCACCGCCGCCCAGGGACGCGCGCAGCGAGGCGCGCACCATGTCGATGTGCTGGCGTAGCGTGTAGACGTCGGCACTGAAGGCGATGGGCAGAGGTCGCGTGTAGGCGCGCTGCTCCAGATCATCGAGCCGCTTCAGGTAGTCCGGCATTTGTGCAGGATCGAAACGATCCTTCAATTCCAGCTCCAGCAGTTTCAGTTCGCCATACCAGCGATAGATGCGTGACCGGATGCGCCAGGTGTAGATCATCGGCGTCAGCCTGACGGCGGGGATCAGCACCGCGATGAGCGGCACCAGCAGCACGATGATGCGATCAAACAGCGTCGCGGCCCAGAACGGCAGGTAGCGCTGCAGGAAGGGCGGCCCGGACTTGTAGTAGCGCTGCGCTTCGTCGGTCGCCGGGAACTCGGCATCGCGCAAGGCCGGGAACTCCCCGGCCTTCTGGAATATGCCATGGCCGCCATGCACTTCGCTCATGGCCTGCAGCATCAGGCCGGCCAGGGCCGGATGGAAATCCTCGGTGACCATGATGTTTGCGGTGGGCGCCAGCAGGGTGACATCACGCGGTGGAATGTTGCGCAGCAGGTTGATGCCACCTTCAGGAAGCTTGACGGCGGAGAGGAAGGGGAAGGCCTTGGTGTAGGCCGCGGCACGATCAAAGCTCAGCAGGCGCACGCCGTCGCTCTGCAGCAGTCCGGCAATGGTGGGTGACTCGGCAGGTCCGATCAGGAATACGGCATCGACGCGCCCGGCCAGCAGCGCCTTCGCCGCAGCTTCACCGCCCAGGTTGCTGATGCGCGTTGGCGGGCTCCAGACCTGGTTTACCAGCAGCAGTTGCGTGGCCAGTCTGCGTGTGCCGCTGCCGATGGGGCCGATGGCAATGCGGCGGCCGCGCAGCTGGCTGAGGCGGTCTTCAATCTCATTGCCGCGATAGAACACCCATACGGGTTCGTAATACACGCTGCCCAGCGTGAACAACCCGGGATAGTCTGCCGGTGCTCCGCTGCCCGCCTGCACGAATCCGGTATCGGCACGAAATTGCGCGCCAGGCTGCGGGCCGGCCAGACGTTCGATGTTCTCCACGGAGCCGGCGGATGTGCGCAGTTCCATCTTGATGCCGTTGCGGGCCAGGATGTCCTGATAGCGCTTCGCAAAGCTGTGATACGCACCGTCTTCGCTGCCGGTACTCAGGACGAAGGTCCTGGGCGGTGCCGGTTGCACGAACTGGTAGGCGACCCAGAACGCCAGCAGCACCAGCGCGACCAGGGGCAGGATTGTCGCGGCGGCATCGCGCAACGAGATCTTGGACAAATGCAACCGGGCCAGATGCAGGCGCGACAGATTGAGGCGGGGCAGCGGCTTCATGGGCGTCAAACATACCCGAAATAACGTCGCCGGGTGCGCGTTCCCCCGCGGGACTATAGAATCGCCCCGGAGGAGTGACCATGACGCGAATTTATGCCGTAATTGCTGCGGTGCTGGGCCTTGTTCTGCTGACCGGTTGTGCCGGATCCAATCGCGGTCAGGAGAGCGAGGAGCGCATCGCGCTTCCCGACGTTCCCCGACTTGATGCCTTCTCGAAGGCGCGGCCCGGGGCCGAACTGCCCGGTGGCTGGCGCGTATGGACGCTGTCGCGCTTCAAGAAGTCGACCGATTACGTGCTGGTCGCCGATGCAGGGCGCACTGTAATCAAGGCGCATGCCGACTCATCCGCATCAGGCCTTGTGCATGCTGCCCATGTCGATCCGCGCGAGTTCCCCATCCTGCGCTGGCGCTGGAAAGTCGACAAGCTGATTCCCGGCGCCGACAACACTCGCGGAGAAACCGAGGACGCACCGGTGCGCATCATCGTGGCCTTCGAAGGCGATCGCGCCAAGCTGGGTTTCGACGGCCGCATTTTCTTTACACAGGTGCGCATGATGACCGGACAGGAAATGCCCTATGCCACGCTGATGTACATCTGGGAAAGCCGTGCGCCGGTCGGCACCGTGATCCCGAGTCGCCATACCTCGCGTGTGCGCATGGTGGTGGCCGACAGCGGACGCGATCGCCTCGGCACCTGGCAACAGGAGTCGCGCAACATCCGCGAGGATTACCGCCGCGCCTTCGGCGAGGAGGCGCCCATGATCAAGTCCATCTCCATCATGACCGACACCGATAATACCGGCACGCAGACCCAGGCCTGGTATGGCGACATCGCATTCGAGCGCGCGCCGCGCACCCCACCGCGCGGGCCTGCCGCCACGCTGGACTGATCCACCAGCTTGCGGCATGCTTGACCGCAATTCCAATCCACCTTGCTGCGCCGTGCCCATGAACTCTTCGATGTCTTCCCCCAAACTCTCAATGGCTGACCTGCAGGCCCTTGGCCAGTCGGTATGGCTGGACTTCATCAGCCGCGAACTGGTCGCCTCGGGTGAGCTCGCGCGCCTTGTCTCCTCCGGGCTGCGCGGACTGACCTCCAACCCGGCCATCTTCGAGAAGGCTGTAGGGCAAGGCGCCGATTACGCCGCCGAGATTGCCGGCCTTGCGCGCAGCGGGCTGGATGCCAAGGCCATCTACGAGCGCGTCGCCATACGCGACATCCAGAGCGCCGCCGACGCGCTGCGTTCGGTTTATGACGCCACCGATGGCGCCGATGGTTTTGTCAGCCTCGAGGTGTCGCCCGATCTTGCGGGCGATACCGAGGGCACCCTGTCCGAGGCGCGGCGCCTGTGGCGCGACGTGGCGCGGCCCAATCTGATGGTCAAGGTGCCCGGCACACCGGCTGGCGTGCCGGCGATACGCGAGCTCATCACCGAGGGCATCAGCGTCAACGTCACGCTACTGTTCTCGCAGCAGGCCTACGAAAGCGTGGCCACGGCCTACATCGAAGGGCTTGAGGCGCGCGCATCGCTGGGCGCGGACATTCGGCGCGTAGGCGGCGTGGCGAGTTTTTTCATCAGCCGCATCGATACGGCGGTGGATGCGCTGATTGATCGCAAGATTGCGGTGGCAAATGAGACAGGGCGCGCTGCGCTGGCCGCGCTGAAGGGCAGGGTGGCGATCGCGAACGCCCGGCTTGCCTACCATCACTACCAGGTGCTGTCGGCGGGCGCGCGCTGGCGGGCACTCGCTGCCAAAGGTGCACGGCCGCAGCGCCTGTTGTGGGCCAGCACCAGCAGCAAGAACCCGGCGTATCGCGATGTGGTCTATGTCGAGGAACTGATCGGCGCGGAGACGGTGAATACTCTGCCACCGGCAACGCTGGAGGCCTTCCTCGACCATGGCATTGCAAAAAGCACGATCACGCAGGATGTCGAAGGCGCGCGCCGCGCGCTGGTTGAGCTGGCGCGTGCCGGCATTTCACTCGATGCAGTGACTGACGAGTTGCTGCGGGATGGCGTGAAGCTGTTTGCCGATGCCTTCGTGAAACTGCTGGCGACGGTAGATGCACATCTAAGGAAACACTGAAAAAGTCCCTCGCTGCGTTGTCTGAGTATGGGACGCAAACGGGAGGATTTGATTGTGAAACAAATGACACTGGTGGCGACGAAAGGATTCGAGGTGCACGGAAGAGCCACCCGCAAGGCGGAATTTCTGGCGCGCATGTAGGTGCAGGTGCCTTGGGCTGAGTGCTGTGCGTTGATCGAGCCGCACTCCCCGAAAGTCGGCGGCGGTCGTCCGCCCAGAGGCCTGGAGCGGATGCTGCGGATGTACTGCATTGCCAACGGGTTCAATCTTGCCGATGAGGCCTGCGAGGACGCGCTGTACAACGTGCCGGCGTTGCGCGACTTCTGCCGGATTGATCTTGGGCGTGAGCGCGTGCGTCACCGCGGGCAAAGTGCATGATAGCCAGAAGTTGCCCAACCTGTTGCATGGCGGGGAGACTGGGCTCTATGGCGACAGCGCTTACCGCTCCCCCACAACGTTGATGGCATCCAGTCGTTTCAGAAAGTGTTTGCCGTCAATTTTTACAGCAGCATCGTCGTCTTTCAGGTCGCCCCGTCTTCCTGCGTGGAGCCAAAAATAGTGCGGAACAGGAATCCGGCAGGGGCCAGTGACTATCGTTATCAAGGCGTAGAATCTGCCGTCGTCGACTGGCCCAATGTATTGGCGAAAGAGGTTGTTCTGGTCAAAGAGGGGCAATGAGCCCAGGGCTCATGCGCCCTTCACCGGGCAGGTGTTGATGCCGAGCACGGTGTAGAGCGGGCAGAAATTCGTCACACCTGTCAGCAGTGGAACCAGTCCGATCAGCCCCCAGAATCGGGCATCGCCCTCCAGCACAAAGAACAGGCTTAACACGCCAACTCCGGCCACGATCCGCAGAATCCTGTCCATGCCGCCGACGTTTGCTTTCATTTGAGCTCCATCCAAAGGGTTGACCCCATCAGGCTACTCCTTGCGGTGGAGCCGAAAATTGATGTGGATCAAGCAATGCCGGGATGGCGGCGGGTCATGTCGTGCCCAGGGACAGTTGCGTCATGTTGCTGCTGCCCATCGGAATGATTTCGACATTGCCGCGCAGGCGCTGCAGGAAGGGCAGCAGGATGCGGTAGCTGTCGAGGTCGAATACCGGTTCCCAACGCGCCGACTGCCCGTCCATGCGCTCGAACAGCTCCGCTTCTGTGCGTGCCGTGCCGAGGTAACACCAGTGGTCGAGCAGGTGGATGTCGGTGCGCAGCCCGCTTTTCGAGACTTCACGTATGCCGATGCGTCCCGGATAAGGCCAGGCTTTCATGCGCAGTTTGATCAGCGCATCGAGCAGCCGCAGGTCGTGTGCCGCCACGGTTTCCGCGCCACAGCAGGCACCGCGACACTTTTTGATCTGATGGGCAAAGCAGGGGCGGCCGCGCTGTTGCTTCCCACCATGTTCGATTCCCAGCAACTGCGGGCACAGGCCGTTGTTATCCGCGGCTTCCTGCAACGCTTCCATGGCTTTCTTCTTCGAGCGGAACACGCCGAAGGTTTCATCCAGGCGCAGCGGATCAATTTCGGCGGCGCGCACCAGCTCGGGCGCTTTGTCGGACTCTGGTGACCAGCGGAAGGCGCACAGGTCCTGGTTGCGCCTCAGCATGCGGTTGTGCACCGGCAGCATTTCCTTCACCAGTCGAGCTTCGGTGAGCAGTGCGCCCAGCTCGCCGGCTGTTTCGATGCATTCAATGCGCGTGATCTGTTGCGAGATGCGCATGTCCTTGGCCGAACTGTGGTCGCCGGCGAAATGTGACATGACGCGTGAGCGCAGCTTCACGCTCTTGCCGACGTAGAGCGGCGCGTCCTTCTCGTCGTAGAACACATACACGCCCGGGCCTTCGGGCAGATCGTCCAGCGCATCGGGCGGCAGCTTTGGTGGCAGGCTGGGCGACTTGAGTTGCTCATTTACCGCAGTGGTCAGGACTTCGGCATCAAACTCGCGCTGCACCACCTGCACGAATTGCCACAGCACGCGCGCATCGCCGAGGGCGCGGTGGCGCGCGCCACCGACGTCGAGCTGGTGCCTTTCGATCAATGCATCAAGGTTGTGGCGGCGGTGTTCCGGATACAGGCTGCGCGACAGCTTTACCGTGCACAGCAGCTTGGGCCGGAACTTGTGGCCGACGCGCTCGAACTCATGGCGCAGGAAACCGTGGTCGAAGCGCACGTTGTGGGCGATGAACAGGCGGCCTTCCAGCCGTCGTGCCACTTCGGCCGCAATGCGCTCAAAGGGCGGCGCCTCTTCCACCATGGCGTTCGTGATGCCGGTCAGCGTCTCGATGAAGGGCGGAATGCGCACGCCCGGATTGACCAGCGCGTTCCATTCCTCGACTCGACCATCCGGATCGACCGTGACGATGCCCACCTCGGTGATGCGATCGAAATGCGCCGTCGAACCCGAGGTTTCGAGGTCGACAAAGGCAAGGTGCTGGTTAAACATACAGGCAATGTTGCCACAACTGGCTGGGGGCGGCTATTTTTAAAGCCCAAGATATTGAAATACAAGGAAAAACCCTGCCAGAGCCGAAAGGGGCGGCATGATAAAATTCCTCTTTGCCGCATTTTGCATTTTCCTACCCCCCTGCTTTCGTCGAGAGACCCGCCATGAATACTAACGACCTCGCCCATTTCGACCCCGATCTGTTCCGCATCATCCAGCTGGAAAACCAGCGACAGGAAGACCACATCGAGCTGATCGCGTCCGAGAACTACATCAGCCGCGCCGTGCTGGAAGCCCAGGGCTCCCAGTTCACGAACAAGTATGCCGAGGGCTACCCGGGCAAGCGTTATTACGGCGGCTGCGAATACGCGGACATGGCCGAGCAACTTGCGATCGATCGCGTCAAGAAGCTGTTCGGCGCCGAGGCGGCGAACGTGCAGCCCAATTCCGGTTCGCAGGCGAACCAGGCCGTGTTCTTTGCGCTGCTGAAACCGGGCGACACCTATCTGGGCATGTCGCTCGCCATGGGCGGCCACCTGACCCACGGCTCACCGGTGAACATGAGCGGCAAATGGTTCAACGTCGAGAGCTATGGCCTGAACGACAAGGAAGAAATCGATTACGACCAGGTCGAACGACTGGCGCATGAAAAGAAGCCCAAGCTGATCCTGGCCGGCGCGTCGGCCTATTCGCTGCGCATCGACTTCGAGCGCTTCGCGAAAATCGCCAAGGATGTCGGCGCCTATTTCATGGTGGACATGGCGCATTACGCCGGCCTGGTCGCTGCCGGTCTGTACCCGAATCCGGTGGGCATTGCCGATGTCGTCACCAGCACCACGCACAAGACGCTGCGTGGCCCGCGCGGCGGCCTGATCCTGATGAAGGCAGAACACGAGAAGGCCATCAACTCGGCGATTTTCCCCGGCCTGCAGGGCGGTCCGCTGATGCATGTCATCGCCGCCAAGGCGGTGGCGTTCAAGGAAGCGCTGGAGCCCTCCTTCAAGGACTACCAGAAGCAGGTCATCGAGAATGCCCGCGTCATGGCCGAGACCCTGACGAAGAGAGGTCTCAGGATCGTGTCCGGTCGCACCGAAAGCCATGTATTCCTGCTCGACCTGCGCGCCAAGAAGATCAACGGCAAGGAGGCCGAAGCAGCGCTGGGCCGTGCGCATCTCACGGTCAACAAGAATTCAATCCCCAACGATCCCGAAAAGCCGTTCGTCACCAGCGGCATCCGTCTCGGTTCGCCGGCCATGACCTCGCGCGGCTTTGGTCGTGCCGAAGCGGAGAAGGTGGGCAACCTGATCGCCGACGTGCTTGAAGCGCCGGCTGATGAGGCGGTGCTGGCGCGGGTGCGCCGCGACGTCGAAGCCCTGTGCAAGACATTTCCGGTGTACGGATCGGCCCCGGTTCGCGCCAAAGCCGTCGCCTGAAGCTCGTTGCCGGTAGCCTGACAAAAAACCGATAACTAAAAACAACAAACGGGAGGTGTGCGATGAAATGTCCGTACTGCAAGGCGGGCGACACGGCGGTCATCGACTCACGCCTCTCGGACGACGGTGATAGCGTGCGCCGCCGCCGCGAGTGCCAGACCTGCGACAAGCGCTTCACCACCTATGAGCGTGTTGAACTGTCGATGCCGCTGGTGGTGAAATCCAACGGCTATCGCATCAGTTACGACCGCAACAAGATCCGCACCGGTTTCATGCGCGCCCTGCACAAGCGGCCTGTCCCGGCGGGCCAGGTGGAGGAGGCTATCAACCGTGTCGAGCAGCGCATCCTGGCGCTGGGCGAGCGCGAAGTGAAAAGCCGGGTGGTCGGCGAGATGGTGATGCGTGAGCTGAAAAAAATGGACGATGTCGCCTACATCCGATTCGCTTCGGTGTATGAGGACTTCCAGCGCATTGACGATTTCCGCGAAGCCATCCTGTCAGTGAAGCGCCCTGCTGCGGGCGGCAAGCGTTCACGCAAGCCGGCTAAATAGGTTTGCCCGGTACAGCCGCGATCGCACTTTCGTGCTCAAGGGTTTTACCAGACCGCCCCTTTTGTGCAAGGATGCTTTTTATCCCTGCACAAAAGAGGCGGAACGCAAGCAAAGCGCGCGAGAGGGCCGGCGTCATGGGTGGCTCGTTTTGAGTAAAACCTTTGCACGGTTGATGAAACACCGACCTCTGGTAAAAACGCCGCCCCTTCTCATACAGTGCCGCTAAATCTTCGTTATTTCTCAATCCATGACCGCCGAATTCAATCCCGTCGATCACAGTTTCATGTCCCGCGCTCTTGTGCAGGCCCGGCGCGGTCTGTACACCACCACGCCAAATCCGCGCGTGGGCTGCGTCATCGTGCGCGATGGGGCAATCGTCGGTGAAGGGTTCCATGAGAAGGCGGGCGAACCGCATGCCGAGGTGCATGCCCTGCGTGCTGCTGGTGAAAAAGCGCGCGGCGCCACGCTCTACGTCACGCTGGAGCCCTGCAGCCACCACGGCCGCACACCGCCCTGTACCGATGCCGTGATCGCCGCCGGCGTGGTGCGCGTGGTCGCAGCCATGCGCGATCCCAATCCGAAGGTTGCCGGGCAGGGCTTTGCCCGCCTGCGTGCCGCCGGCATCACCGTGGATGACGGGGTGCTGGAAGACGAGGCGCGTGAACTTAACATCGGCTTCGTGTCGCGCATGACGCGCGGCACACCCTGGGTGCGCATGAAGGTGGCGGCGACGCTGGATGGTCGTACCGCGCTTGCGAATCGTAAAAGCCAGTGGATCACCGGCGAGGCTGCGCGTGCCGACGGCCATGCCTGGCGTGCTCGCGCCTGTGCGCTGCTCACCGGCTTTGGCACCGTCCGCGACGACGATCCGCAACTCAATGTGCGCATGGTCGATACGCCGCGGCAGCCGCTGCGCGTGCTGGTGGACAGCCGGCTGGAAACCTCGCCCGCCGCGAAAATCCTTGAAGGCGGTAATGTGCTGGTGTTCGGCGCACGTGACGATGCTGTAAGGCGTCGCAGTCTGGAAGCGCGCGGCGCCGAAGTGATCGTGCTGCCCAACGCCAGTGGCAAGGTTGACCTGCCACCCATGCTGGAGGAACTGGCCCGGCGCGGCATGAATGAAATCCATGTCGAATCCGGCACGCGGCTGAACGGGTCGCTGCTGGCCGAGG
>CAMCYY010000125.1 GCA_945885335.1 Bordetella parapertussis | reverse complement strand
TGCATTGGTATGCAGCGGCCGCAGGCGCCCGTAGCTAAGCCAGGATGCGAGGTTCAGTTCGGGCCAAAGCAACTGGGCAGCGATGATCACCCCCACCAGCATGCCCACAATGCCCCAGACGACGGCCATCAACGCGAACTGCCTGACGGGTGTGTAGTTGTAACTGGCTTGTGCGTCCATGCGCGCCTTCCCCCAATGATTTCATCGAGGCCGGGTCAAGACGACATGTCGAGAGCCAGCCCTATACCACATGCTAGGGCGTTGAGCGGCGCGCTCCTTGACGCAGATCAAACATGTCTGGCGTCATCCGCCGGACGCACGACAACAGCAACCGCGATCGGGCGATCGTCATCCGCAACGACGCTCAGCGCCGGCCCCTCAAGGTCATCGAACTGCCCGCTCCTCAGCGCAAACCAGAACACCACGCCCACCAGCAGCACCAGCACGAGGCTCAGGGGGATCAACAGATAGAGGATGTCCATGCTCAGCCCCCCCCCTGCGCAGACGTGTTTGATCGCGTCGTCCATGATGTCCGCAACCGCAACGCATTGAGCGCGACCAGCAGCGAACTGCAGGACATGCCGATGCCGGCGATCAACGGGGTGACCATCCCGGCAAAGGCCAGCGGCAACACAACAAGGTTGTAGATCAGCGCCCAGGCCAGGTTCTGGCGCATGACGGCGCGCGCACGCAGGGCAAGCGCCACGGCATCGGCAAAGGCCGCGGGGGAGTCCGACAGCAGCACCGCATCGGCCTTGATCTGGGCGAGATCCGAACCACCGGCCAGCGCCACCGACACATCGGCTTGCGCCAGCACCGGCGCGTCATTGACCCCGTCACCAATCATGGCCACGCAGGCGCCCGTGCGTTGCAGGTCGCGCACATAGGCCAGCTTGCCCGCCGGCGTTGCGCCGCCACGAACCTGGTCTATGCCGAGTTCGGCAGCCGTGCGCAGGGCAACGCCGGGCGCGTCACCCGACAGCAGGTGCACACGCTTGCCCATGCGCTTCAGGCTCGCAACCGCGCGGCGTGACTCGGGCCGCAGCGCATCACCGAGGCGAAAGGCCGCCAGCCAGCCCAGTTCATCGCCCAGCCAGGCCACGGTGTCGGTGCAATGCAGCCATGCCAGCGGTGCAGTGCGTCCATGCAGCGGCGCGACGTAGGCTGCGCTGCCGATGCGATAGCGCCGCCCGGAAATCACCGCCTCGACACCGCCGCCATGCACGCTGGAGAAGGCGGCGGCATTCGGCAGTGTCATTCCGGCCGCCGCGTTCAACAGCGTCCGCGCCACCGGATGCTCCGAGCCCTGTTCGATCGCAGCCGCCAGTGCGATGCACTCCTCACGTGCACGCCCGCCCATGATCCTGACCTCGAGCAGCGCCAGTCTGCCCTGCGTCAACGTCCCGGTCTTGTCGAAGACGCAATCGGTGGCGCGCGCCAATGCCTCGATGGCATGGCCGCGTGCCACGACCAGTCCGCGACCGGCCATTTCGCCAATCGCCACCGTCATGGCCACCGGCGTGGCGAGCGACAGTGCACAGGGACAGGTTACGATCAATACGGACACCGCCACCCACAACGCACGCGACGGATCAATCCACAGCCAGACCGCGCCGGCGGCCAGCGCGCAAAGCAGAATGGTGACCACAAACACACTGGCAGCCCGTGCGGCCGCCTCGACCCAGCGCGGACGCTCGGCCAGGGCGTGTTCAGCCATGCGCGTGATGGACGACAGCACGGTGTCGGCGCCGACCCGTGTAATGCGCATGATAAGGGCGCTGCCGGCATTCACGGCGCCACCGGTCAGCGCGGCGCCCGCCTTGTGCGACACGGCCCGGCTCTCACCCGTGAGCAATGCTTCATTGACCGTCGCGAACCCGCTCTCCAGATCTCCATCCGCCGGAATCGCCTCCCCCGGACGCACCAGCACGCGATCGCCGGGAACGAGCAGCGCGACGGGAACCGTTGCGGTGTCGTTGCCGCCGGCAGGTGCGTCTGCGAAGCGGTGTGCCGTCTCCGGAATCAGGCGCGCAAGGCGCTGCAGCGAACGCCCCGCAGACTGGCGCGCCAGCAGCTCCAGATAGCGGCCACCAAGCAGCAGAAACACGAACATCGCCACCGAATCGAAATATACCGGGCCCGGTGCGACGACCGTGGACCAGGTGCTGGCGCCGAAGGCCACGGCGATACCCAGCGCCACCGGCACGTCCATGCCCGGGCTTTTCGCCCTGAGATCACGCCAGGCACCGGTAAAGAATGGCGCTGCCGAGTACAGCATGACCGGCAGCGTAAGGATGAGGCCGGCCCAGCGCATCAGTTGCTCGATATCGGCGCTCATGCTGCCCGCATCGGACAAATAGACCGGTACTGCATACATCATCACCTGCATCATGCCGAAGCCGGCCACGAACAAGCGCCACAAGGCATCGCGGCGCTCGCCCTTTTCGATCAGCTCAAGGCGGCCCTGCTCATAGGGCCAGGCCCGATAGCCGACGGCGCGCACTGCAGTCAGCAGGACACTGAGGTGCGTCTCTTCAGAATTCCAGACGATGCGGGCACGATTGTTCGCATGGATAACCTGCGCACGCTTCACCCCAGGCATGCCGGAAAGAGTCTGCTCCACCAGCCAGGCACAGGCCACGCAGCGCATACCTTCGAGCAGCAGTTCGGCCTCGCGCCACGTGCCGTTCACATCACCCGCGGCAACCGCCTCACCCATACCCAGCGAGGCTCGCACGTTGCGCAC
The DNA here is from genome assembly GCA_945885335.1 of Bordetella parapertussis. Taxonomy (GTDB): domain Bacteria; phylum Pseudomonadota; class Gammaproteobacteria; order Burkholderiales; family SG8-39; genus CAIYPG01. The sequence continues at coordinate 6,634 of CAMCYY010000125.1, read as the reverse complement.
AAAGCGCGACTGCACCATCGGGTCGTCGTACAACTCGAGGTCGTCGCCTGTATCGTCGGGCAGTTCTCCCGGCTTCGCCGGATCGGCGTCACGCAAACGGTAATAGCCCTGCAGGCCGCGATCGAGGATGGCCTGGGCGATGGCCTCGCAGCCCGGACAACACACGGGCTGCCACTCACCATCCACGCGCAGGCCGAACGAACACTCCGACGGGACCGGCAACCCGCAATGAAAGCAGGCCAGCGCGCGCCCTTCGGCCGTGTCATTGGCAGTAGTGGATGTCGAATACACGTATCTCTGCAGACAGATTGATGGAATCGTCCGTCATGCTAGGGTCAGACGCCGCTATGACCTTGACATGGATCAATCACAGCCGAACCAGCAGCGTGAATCATGTCGCCCCTGCGGCGGACTCCTGCAATCGCCGCGCACGCGCGGAAAACTCAACGAACGCCGCCGGGCTGACAAACGCCCGCGCCGGAATGCAGAATACAAACGATGTGTCGACATACAGGCAAAGGCGATTCCGGACCCCGCTGGTTGCCGCTACGTCACCCCAACCCACCTCGCAGGATGCCGATGCCATTGATCCAACCAGCGACCGCTCGCGCAGTCCGACTGTCAACGGATCAAAGGGTCTGTAACCGCTGCATCGCACCCGCCGCCAGGCATGGCAGGCCGGTTGGAGCTCGCAAAAAAATGCGAAGGCGCACGAGCGCCCAATTTCTTCATAGGCCTGTTGCCGGTGCGCCGGGTTGCTGCGCAAGACCCTTCGGTTCCGGCGTAACACTCACTGTGTCCCGCCTGATGCTCGGCGCGAATTGCGGTGGATTTTGGTTTGTCGATAAGACGAATGACCCAGAGCATGCCTGTTCTTTTTCCAATGGCATTGATATTGGATCGCTCGAAAAAACCCGCAGTGTCGTCAAAAAACTCTTTACGACATTTTCTGCAAGTGTTCGAAGACCTGCCGGTTCACAAGGATGCCCTGCTGGCGGCGGATTTCCCGCTCGCGAAAGCCGCGCTCTGACGGTATGCGAATCTCGGAGACGCCAGGCTGCCTGGGAAGGCTCCTGATTTTCGTCAGCAGCTCTTCAAGTTCCGCCGTAAACTGCTCGGTTGGCATGAACAGCTCAGGATCGAAGGCGACCAGAAGGTAGCCAAAATCGCTGACATCGCCGTTGCGCATCCGGGACCCGGCCAGCAACCCGAGCGCCTGTATGGCGATGGACAGGCCGTATCCCTTGTGCCCGCCAAACGGATAGACACCGCCCTCCACCATATCGCGTGCGGCACGCGTTGGCGTTCCATCCTTGTCGATGCCGACAATCTCGGAAAACTCTTCACCGAGAAAGGCCTTCATCAACACTTCTCCAGACATCACGGAAGCCGTACCCATGTCGAAAATGAAGGGATTGACCTTTCCCGGAACGGCAATGGCCATGGGATTGGTCCCCAGTACCTTGCGAATGGCGCCCGGCGGCACCACCGTCGGCGTGCTGCTGCAGGTGTAAATTGCAGCCAGGCCGGCGCGGGCGATTTTCTCCATGTAGTAGGCGCTGCGGCCGCCGAACCAGCTGTTTCGAAGGCCAACCACGGCAACGCCGGATTTGCGCGCTTTTTCGATGACCACTTCCGCAGCACGGTAGATCGCGATGTATCCCACATTGTTACCGCCATCCAGCAAGGCCGATGCAGGCGTCTCCCTGACGATGGTCACGGGAGTGCACGGCTTCTTCAACTCCGGCCTGTCGGCAATGACGAGAATCCGCGGCAAGCCGGCGAATTCGTATCCCCACATCGAGGCATCCACCAAGTGGGTGGTGATGATGGCAGCGTCATCGGGCGAAAAGCCAATGCTGCGCAACGCCTTTACTCCCAGCGCCTGAGCCTCGCTCACGCTCAATCGAACGGTTTCGTCACTGTCTTTGTCCAGCAGGCCCATTGGCCTTCCTTTTTTTCTGATCCGGTGAAGAAATTTGTTCAGCCGGTATTTCCCGCACACGCGCTACCGCACACCGGCGGCATCCAATCCCATGCCCATTTAGCATTGCCTGTCCCACTATTTGGCAGGACAAGATCGGGGGAAATTGCGGGTAAGGATTTGATTTTACTGGAGGCGGGGGTCGGAATCGAACCGGCGTAGACGGCTTTGCAGGCCGCTGCATAACCACTTTGCTACCCCGCCTTGAGGGGCCTTGCGCCGGATTTTTGAAACCGGCGCCTGAAACTGAAAGAGGAACAACGATACGTCCTGATTCGTTGTTCCTCTGAAATTTGGAGCGGGAGAAGAGTCTCGAACTCTCGACCTCAACCTTGGCAAGGTTGCGCTCTACCAACTGAGCTACTCCCGCTTTGCACTACCGCTGGTACTGCCTGGTAGGGCAATGATTTTATTCGAAAAGCGGCGTCCGGGTCAACTCCATTCAGGCATTTTTTCCATCCCCACCGCTGAAGGGGGCTGCCAGCTTCAGATAATAAAACATTGAAATCAGGGTCAAAGCGGCAGCGATATGGATCAGCCAGTAGCCTATATCCGCAATTGGCAGCGGCCCCAAGCTGTCGTGGTAGAGCAGCATGGGAATCGCAGACATCTGGAATGCCGTCTTGACCTTGCCGATCATGCTGACGGCAACGCTTTTCCCCTTGCCGAGCGAGGCCATCCACTCGCGCAACGCCGAAATGGCGATCTCGCGGCCGATGATGATGATGGCCACGACGGCGCCCAGGCGCTCCACTTCCACCAGCAGGATCAGCGCTGCGGCGACCATGAGTTTGTCGGCCACCGGGTCGAGAAAGGCACCGAAGGCCGACATCTGGTTCAGCTTGCGCGCAAGATAGCCATCCAGCCAGTCGGTCAGCGCCGCAGCGACGAACAGAACGGTCGCAAGCAGGTTGCGCTGCTGGTCATCGAACCAGTCGGCGGGACAATAGAACACGCCGATGAGCAGCGGAATGCTGAGGATGCGCAGCCAGGTCAGCAGATTGGGCAGGTTGATTGGCATGTCTGTCAGTATGTTGTTGCGCGCATTACTGCGCGTGCAGTTCCCGGTAAATGCGCTCGGCCAGCGGCTTGCTGATGCCCTCCACCTGCGCGATGTCCTGGATGCTTGCACCCATGACGCCCCTCAGTCCGCCGAATTTCGCCAGCAGCTTGCGCCGGCGCATGGCGCCCACGCCCTCAATGCCTTCCAGCGATGACGTGACACGCTTCTTGGCACGCCGCGCGCGATGCCCGGTAATGGCAAAGCGGTGCGCCTCATCGCGGATCTGCTGGATGAGGTGCAGCCCGGGATGGTCGGCCGGCAGTGATATCGGCTGTTCCGCATCTCCCGGCCATAGTTCTTCCATTCCGGGGCGGCGCTCCGGCCCCTTGGCCACACCGATCAGCACAATGTCGGCGAGGCCGGTCTCTGCCAGCGCCTCGCGCGCCACGCCAAGCTGCCCCTTGCCGCCATCGATCAGCAGCAGATCGGGCGCCACGCCCTCGCCGCCGGCCACCTTGCCATAGCGGCGCGTCAGCGCCTGGCGCATGGCGGCGTAATCATCGCCGGGCTGTATGCCCTCGATATTGAACCGCCGGTATTCGCTGCGCTGCATGTCCATACGGTCATATACCACACACGAGGCGACCGTGGCCTCGCCCTGGGTGTGGCTGACATCGAAACATTCGATGCGCTGCGCCGATTCGGGCAGGCCCAGCGCCTGCCTGAGCGCCACCAGGCGCGCTTCCTGCGAACTGCGCTCGGCCAGGCGCGCCTTCAAAGCCTGGCGCGCGTTTTCCTCAGCCGCCTCCAGCCAGACGCGTCGCTCGGCAATGGGGCGGGTGACGATCGGCACGCGATGGCCGCTGAGTTCGGTGAGCAGGGCCGTACTTTCCGTGACATCGGCCGAGTCTGCCAGGCCGGCACAGACAATCACCTGCGGCACCGGCCGTTCCAGGTAATGCTGCGCAAGGAAGGCCTGCAGTACGACGCTCGCATAGGCCTCTGCGGACTCGTCCTCCCCTTCCACCCTGGCGTTGCTCGGAAAAAAACTGCGGTCGCCCAGATGCCGCCCGCCGCGCACCATGGCCAGGTTGACGCAGCCCGTGCCCTGATCTTCGGCGTAGGCGATCACGTCCACATCCGTATCGGTGCCGGTGTCGGCGTACTGGCGCTGGGCCATGCTGGACAGCGCGTGTGCCTGGTCGCGGTACATCGCGGCCTCCTCGAAGCGGAGTGCATCGGAGGACTCCAGCATGCGTGCGCTGATGCGCGCCACCACGTCATCACTTTTGCCTTCGAGCAGCATGGTCGCGCTCTTTACGTCCTCGGCGTAGGTGGCGGCATCGACCAGGCCGACGCAGGGTGCGGTGCAGCGGCGGATCTGGTGCAGCAGGCAGGGCCGCGTGCGATTACGGAACACAGACTCTTCGCAGGTGCGCAGGCGGAACACGCGCTGCAGTAACTGGATGCTCTCGCGCACCGCGCCGGTATGCGGATAGGGCCCGAAGTAGCGGTTCGCCTTGTCCAGCGTGCCGCGATGAAAACCCAGGCGCGGAAATTCGCCCCCACCCACCATCAGGTAGGGATAGGACTTGTCATCGCGAAACAGGATGTTGTAGCGCGGCGTGAGCGACTTGATCAGGTTGTTCTCGAGGATCAGCGCCTCGCCCTCGGAACTGGTGATCGTCACCTGCATGCCAGCCACCTGGCTCACCATCATGGCAATGCGTGGACCGAGACCGCTTTTCTTGAAATAGGAGGAGACACGTTTTTTCAGGTCACGCGCCTTGCCGACATAGAGCACTTCACCGCGTGTGTTCAGCATGCGGTACACCCCGGGCAGGCCGGGCAGCGTGGCAATGAAGGACGCGCTGTCAAAAGCAGGCGCCGCAGCGGCTACCTGACCTGCGCCCTTCTTGGCGCCGCTTTGTTTGACTATTTTTCCGGCGTTTTTCTCAACGCCTTTGTCAGAGACCTCGCCCGCCTTCGCTTCAAGGCGGCGGGTGCGAACCCGGGGGGCGCGCCGCTCGCCCTGCTCCGGTCCGTTGCCACTTTCTGGCGACTTGTCGGACGGCGGCGCGTCGGGCGGGGTAGTCGGTGGCATATTCGGCCGGGCCATTACTTCACTGCGAGAAACTTCCGGATGTCATCGAACACGGCGCGGAACATTGCCGGCGTGAGGCGCCGCGTGTTTGTGTTGTAGCGGCTGCAGTGATAGCTGTCGAACAAACGGAGACCCTTCGCTACGCGCTCACCGCCCGGAATGTCATGCACGGCATGATGTCCGAAGGGAAAGCCCTTGATCTTGAAACCCAGCGCCAGCAGCACGGCCTGGTGCGCGATGTTGCCCAGCGCGAGGATGGCGCGCGGCGGATGCGCGGCGATCTCGGCGGCGAGGTAACGGTTACAGCGGCGGATCTCGGTCACGTCGGGTTTGTTCTGTGGCGGCAGGCATTTGACCGCATTCGTAATTCGGCAGTTCAGGAGCTTGAGGCCGTCATCTGGATCGGCCGAACCAACATGGCTGGCAAAGCCCGTATCGAACATGGTCTGGTACAGCAGGATGCCGGCATGGTCGCCGGTGAACGGCCGCCCGGTGCGATTCGCACCATGCATGCCGGGAGCAAGGCCGACAATCAGCAGGTCGGCGCGTGTCACGCCAAAGGGTGGCACCGGCTGCGCGAAATACGTCGGCTGCTCGGTGCGCACTTCCTGCAGGAAGGCGGACAGGCGCGGACAGGCGCGGCATTCACCGTTGAAGGCATCGGCGCACACACCCGTCGCGGCCTTCGCGCCACCGGCGGACCTCACACCACCGGCCATGGCCACCCTCTTTCAAAAAATGACATTAATATCATTTTCGTAAATTACTCATTTATTCAAAAGCATTAAAGAACGAAATATGATCATACTACTCAACCGGTTGCGGCCTGCAAGGCATCCAGCGCAGCGCGGTAGGCCAGTGCTGCATCCAGTTCCGGCAGGTCGCGACGCGCGCGCATGCGCTCGGCGCGATAGGGCTTGAGCATCGGCGCATCGGTCAGTCGTGACACAAGTTCGCGGGCTTTTTCAGGCGCATTGCACACCAGCACCATGTCGCAATCGGCGGCAAATGCGGCTTGCGCACGCGCCACGATGTCGCCCGCCACGCTGGCACCTTCCATCGACAGGTCGTCGCTGAGCACCAGGCCGTCAAAGCCCAGGCGCTGGCGCAGGATGTCCTTCAGCCAGCGCGATGAAAATCCGGCCGGCTTGTCATCCACCTTCGGATAAATCACGTGCGCCGGCATGATGCCGGCCAGGCCCTGCGGAATCAGCATGTAGTAGGGAATCAGGTCTTCGTCATCGATTTCTTCCATGCTGCGCTCATCCACCGGAATCGCCACATGCGAATCGGCGGCGACAAAGCCGTGACCGGGGAAATGCTTGCCCACCGCAGCAACGCCGGCAATGGATAGCCCGCGCATCAGGCCTGCGGCCATTTCACCAACGATCTCAGGCTCCGGCGCAAAGGCGCGATCCCCAATCACGCTCGACTTCCCGAAATCGAGGTCCAGCACCGGGGCAAAACTGAAATCAACACCGGCGGCGGAAAGCTCGGCACCGATCACGATGCCCGCCGCCTCGGCCAGCAACACGGCGCTTTC
>CAMCYY010000124.1 GCA_945885335.1 Bordetella parapertussis | reverse complement strand
GTTGTCGTGTGAACAGGGCGATGTCCTTCTCGCCTACAGAACCGCCGCTGGTTTTGCGCTTCTTGATCTTGGAGACGATGACGCCCTGGCGGCGCAGGGTGGCGTTAACCAGCGCTTCGCCGCCGGCGCGCATCTCGCCCTTGACCTGCTTGCCGGACTTGTCCTTGCCTTCCCAGGCGTAATTGAACTCTTTTGGCTTGGCAGTTGCTGCTGTCGCCATGTTTTTCCCCTAAAGGCCGTGCGGAACGATCAATCCGAGGGATGATGCATCCTGCCAGTGCTTTTGTAAAGTCTGCAGACTCGGTGGTAACGGCTTGAAACGTGTGAGAAATTACCATTTTCCGGCCGGCCGGGGCATGCTGTCCATTCTCCGGCGCATTTTTACGCTTCGGCCTCATTTTCTTCGGCTTCATGCGGGCTGAAAATGCGCACCGTTTTGATCACGCGGTCCTGGGTCTGCACGATTTCCATGGGTACCTGTCCGATTTTCACCGAGACCCCTGATTCGGGAATGTCCTGCAACTGTTCCAGGATCAGGCCGTTCAGGGTTTTCGGCCCGTCCAGTGGCAGCGACAGTCCAAGCTTGCGATTGAGGTCGCGCAGCGTGGCGCTGCCCTCCACCAGAGCGCTTGTGATCCCCGTGTCTTTGTCGTCCTCCCAGCGGATGCGCGTGGCACGCATCGGCGCCGTGGTGGTGAACTCACCGATAATTTCCTCGATGATGTCCTCCAGCGTCACCAGGCCCTGCAGTTCGCCGTATTCGTCGACTACCAGGGCGAAGCGCTGGCGGTTTTCCTGGAACAGCTGCAACTGGGTGAGCGCTGCGGTATTAGCCGGTACGTAATAAGCCTCGGCCAGCATTTCCTCGATCGCCCTCTTGTCCAGTTCGCCCGCATGCATGGGGCGCAGCACGCGCCGCAGGTGCAGGATGCCGGCCACATTGCCCAGTTCGCCGCGATAAACCAGCAGGCGTGTGTGGTAGCTGGTGGCAAGCTGGCCGATGATGGCCTCCATCGGCCCCTCCAGGTCCACCGCCTCGATCTGCGCCTTGGGCGTCATCACGTCCTCGACGGTGATCGCCTCCAGGTCGAACATGTTGACGAGGATGCTCTGGTGCTTCTTCGGCATGAACTGCCCCGAGTCGATCACGAGCGAGCGCAGTTCTTCCATGGTGAGGCGATGTGCGTGCCCGTCCGAGGGCGGGCGCATGCGGGTGATGAACAGCAGTGCTGACACGAACAGGTTGACGAACCAGACGATGGGGTACAGCACGCGCAGCAGCGGTGCAAGAATGTAGCTCGCAGGAATGGCGATGCGCTCGGCATTTGCCGCGCCAATCACCTTGGGCGTGATTTCCGAAAATACCAGGATGAGGAAGGTCACCGCCAGGGTTCCCAGTCCCAGCGCGATCTTGTCATCGCCGAACAGTTCGATGGTGATCAGGCCGACCAGCGTTGCAGCGGCGGCATTGACCAGGTTGTTGCCAAGCAGGATGACGCCGAGCAACTTGTCGGTCTTGGCGAGCAGTTGTGTTGCAATTTGTGCGCCGCGGCTCCCCATCCGCACCATGGCCTTCAGGCGGTAGCGGTTGATCGCCATCATGCTGGTTTCGGCGATCGAAAAAAATCCGGAGATCACCAGCAGTACCGCCAGTGCCGCCAGCTGCCAGCTTATCGGAATGTCATCCATTCAGATCAGATCAGCGTGCGTTGCAGCACGACTTCAAGGACGAAGCGGCTGCCCACATAGGCAAGCAGCAAGGTGATGAAGCCTGCCAGCGTCCAGCGCAGTGCGACACGCCCGCGCCAGCCGTAGAAATACCGTCCTGCAAGAAGCGCCGCGAAAATCAGCCAGGACACGATCGCGAACAGCGTCTTGTGGTTCAGCCGGATGGCCTGGTCGAACAGGGTTTCCGAGAACACCGCGCCGCTCACCAGCGTCAGGGTCAGCAGTACGAAACCCAGGCCGATGATGCGAAACAGCAGGGCCTCCAGTGTGAGCAGAGGGGGCAGGTTTGCCAGCAGTCCGTTCATGGGTTGCAATCCAGTGCGCTTTGCACCGGCGCCGCCGTGCAGCCGTCGCTCTACCACGGCCATCAGCAGCGCGTGCAGTGCCGCCAGCGTGAACAGGCTGTAGGCGAGCATGGCCAGCGCAAGGTGAATGCGAAACGCGGGCGAGTTCGTGTACGGCGGCGTGATAAAGCCGGGGAACAACTCGGGCAGCGGTGCGCACACCGCCGCCAGGGCCAGCACCAGTGGTTGCATGCCCTCGACGCGCACGAACAAGCCCTCGATCCAGTAGATCGCCACCGCCAGCCACAGCATGGCCGACAGCGCCTGCCCGAAACCGAAACGCAATTCCGGTGCGGCGATCAGGTCGTTCCAGAGCAGCATTGAATGCAGTGCCAGCGGCACGAGTATGGCGGCGCGCTCGATGGCAGACAGGGGGGCGGCGCTTTTGCCGCGCCAGCGCGTGTTCCAGAGTTGCGCAGCCAGCGCTGCGTACAGGATCGAGGTGAGGGCGTAGAGTAGAATGGGCGCCATTCGGGCGAGTTTATCACCCCCCGTTTTCACCGCCGCACCAATGCGATACAGCAAGTAACCCGTCTGGCACCGCCAGCGGAATTTTCAGGCCTACTATTGCCATGCTCGACAACCTGACCCAGCGCCTGTCGCGCGTCATCAAGACCGTCAGGGGCGAAGCGCGCCTCACCGATGCCAACATTCAGGATGCCTTGCGCGAAGTGCGTATGGCGCTGCTGGAGGCCGACGTTGCCCTGCCGGTGGTGCGCGATTTCATCGCCAGCGTGAAGGAAAAAGCCCTCGGGCAGGACGTCATCGGCAGTCTGACGCCGGGACAGGCCCTGATCGGTGTAGTGCATCGCGAACTGACCGAGTTGATGGGCGGTGCCAGCGCCACGCTCAATCTTGCCGTGGTGCCGCCTGCAGTCATCCTCATGGCCGGCCTGCAGGGTTCGGGCAAGACCACAACGTCCGGAAAGCTCGCAAAGTTCCTGATCGAGACGCAGAAGAAAAAACCGCTGCTGGTGTCCTGCGACATCTACCGTCCCGCTGCGATCGAGCAGTTGAAAGTGGTGGCGCAGCAGGCCGGCGCTGATTTCTTCGGCTCTGATCCGTCGCAGAAGCCGATCGACATCGCGCGTGCCGCACTGGAACACGCCAGGACGCATTACAACGATGTGCTGATTGTCGATACCGCCGGCCGCCTCGCCATTGACGAAGCCATGATGCGCGAAATCGCCGAGCTGCACACCTTCCTGAAGCCCGCCGAAACCCTGTTCGTGGTCGATTCCATGCAGGGCCAGGATGCGGTCAACGTCGCGAAGGCCTTCAACGATACTTTGCCGCTCACCGGCGTCGTGCTGACCAAGCTTGATGGCGATGCGCGCGGCGGCGCGGCGCTGTCGGTGCGCCATGTCACCGGCAAGCCGATCAAGTTCGCCGGCGTCGGTGAAAAGCTTACCGGCCTGGAAGCCTTCCATCCCGAGCGCATGGCTTCGCGCATCCTCGGCATGGGCGATGTGCTGTCGCTGGTTGAAGAAGCGCAGAAGTCCATCGACATCGATGAGGCGAAGAAATTCGCCGACAAGATGAAGAAGGGCAAGGGCTTTGACCTGGAGGACTTCCGCCAGCAGATCGTGCAGATGAAAAAAATGGGTGGCATGTCCGCGCTGATCGACAAACTGCCGGCGCAGTTCGCGCAGGCCGCCGCCAGTTCTGATGTCGGCGACCAGCAGATCAGGCGGCTGGAGGGCATCATCTGCTCCATGACGGCGCTGGAGCGTGCCAAGCCCGAACTCCTGAAGGCCTCGCGCAAGCGGCGCATCGCGGCCGGGGCGGGGGTGCAGGTGCAGGAGGTGAACCGTCTCTTGAAGCAGTACGACCAGATGCGCACCATGATGAAAACCATGCAAAAGGGCGGCCTCGCCCGCATGATGCGCGGCATGAAGGGCATGAAGGGCATGATGCCGGGGATGCGTTAAGTCCGTTTTCGGGGCTTATGCCTGAAAAGGCGGTTTTTCCGTCAGAATGGGCCGGAAATAGGGCCAAATATGCCAAAAACCATCCCGGACGGCCCGTCTCCCGGGCGGGTCCAAGCAAATTTGCCCTTCCGAGCTAAGTTCGCGTAAAATCGCTGACTTTTCCGAAGTCGGAACCTAGGGACTCAAAGCAATGGTTGTCATTCGTCTTTCTCGTGGTGGTGCCAAGAAGCGGCCGTTCTACAACGTCGTGGTTGCGGACTCGCGTCGCACGGCAAGCGGCAAGTTCATCGAGCGTGTTGGTTTCTGGGACGTAAAGGCACCGGAAGGCCGCGAGATGTTTCGCATCGCCACCGATCGCGTTACGCACTGGACCGGCAAGGGCGCCAAGCTCTCCCCGACGGTGGCGCGCCTGATCAAGCAGCACGCCCCCAAGGCATCGTAAGCTACCCTTTTGTACGTGGTGGGCCAGATCCCTGCCGGGTCATGGCAAGCAGGCCGGTAACCGTGACTGACAAAGTCGCCTCTTCGCGCCTGCTGCTGGTGGGGCGGGTTCTCGCTCCCTACGGTGTCAAGGGCTGGGTCAAGGTCGAGCCCTATACCGCGTCCCCGGAAAGCCTCCGTGGATTTGGCGCATGGCGGGTAGGCAAGGGCGATCCGGACGAAACATGGCTCGCGGTGAAGGTAGTCGAGAGCGCATCGCACAGCGGCAATGTCGTGGCCCGTTTCGAGGGCAGCGAAGATCGCGATGATGCCCTCAGGTATCGCGGCATGGGCGTCGCGGTCTCGAGGGCGGAGCTGCCGCCGACTGGCAAGGACGAGTTCTACCAGGCTGATCTGATCGGCCTGGCAGTGGTGAATGAACAGGGTGAACAGCTCGGCAAGGTGGTCGAGGTGTTTTTCAACGGTGGACACAATGTGCTGCGGTTGCGGCACGAAGGCGGCGAGCGATTGCTGCCCTATGTGGCCACGGTGGTAACGGATGTGGACTTCGGTGCTGGCGTGTTGCGCGTGGACTGGGGCATTGACTGGTAGCCGGGTGGGAACTAAGCAGCAGCCATCAAGGGAAGGGACGAACGGGTGATCCGGTTCGATTGCATAAGCCTCTTTCCTGAAATGTTCGCTGCGGTGGCCGAACACGGAATTACGCGACGGGCGCGCGAGCAGGGTATCTGGACGCTGGGCTTGTGGAATCCGCGGCAGTTTGCAACGGACAACTACCGCACCATCGACGACCGGCCTTACGGCGGTGGCCCCGGCATGGTGATGTTGGGGGGGGCTCTGGCGCAGGCGGTGGCTGCGGCCAAGGCTGCGGCGGCGGCTCCGGCGAAGGTGATACACCTGTCGCCACAGGGACGCGTGCTGGACCATGCCGGCGTCAAGGCGATGGCGCAGGAAGAGCGGCTGGTGCTGTTGTGCGGCCGCTACGAAGGAATCGATGAGCGCTTCATCCGGCGGCATGTGGATGAAGAGGTGTCGATCGGTGATTACGTGCTGTCCGGCGGCGAGCTGGCGGCGATGGTGCTGATCGATGCGGTCGTGAGACAGTTGCCGGGCGTGCTCGGCGACGAGCAGTCGGCGGCACAGGACTCGTTTGCGCGCAGTGACGGATTGCTCGATTGTCCGCACTACACGCGACCGGAAGTGTGGGAAGGCGAGCCGGTGCCGGCAGTGCTGATGGGCGGTCACCACGCTGACATCGAGCGCTGGCGGTTAAAGCAGGCGCTGGGCCGGACCTGGCAGCGGCGGCCCGACGTGCTGGAACGCCGCGGCATGACGAAGGATGAAGTAAAACTGCTGGAGGAATACCGGCAGGAGCTGTTGGATAAAAGCGGTTGAATAAAGACGGTTGAACAAAAACAGATGCTGAAACAAAGCTAGCAGCACATCGGCGACCGGAACAACGGCGACCCGTAGCTGCAATAAATATGATGTCAGATTCAGGAGTATCAAAATGAACTTGATCGAAAAGCTGGAACAGGAAGAAATTGCCCGCCTGGGCAAGAATATCCCGGTTTTCGCCCCCGGCGACACCGTGATCGTCAGCGTGGCCGTGGTTGAAGGCGAGCGCAAGCGCGCCCAGGCCTACGAAGGCGTGGTCATTGCCAAGAAGAACCGCGGTCTGAACTCAGCCTTCACGGTGCGCAAGATCTCCTCGGGTGAAGGCGTGGAACGTACGTTCCAGACTTACTCACCGCTGATCGCAAGCATTGAAGTGAAGCGCAAGGGCGCCGTGCGTCGCGCCAAGCTGTATTACATGCGTGGTCGTTCGGGCAAGTCGGCGCGTATCCGCGAGAAAATCGTGGCACGGGAAACCGTCGTCGCAGCGCCTGTGGCAACCCCTGCGGCAACCCCTGCTGCGGAGTAAGCTCCCGGCACAGTTGCAGCATGCCCAAAGGGCGCTCTCCTGAGCGCCCTTTGCTTTTGCAGGTTTTTCACCCTTGGAGTCCGGTGACAGGCCTTCATGTCGTACCCCGCAGCCTGTTAAAATCAGCGTTCCATAGCCACAATGTGGCCCCGAGTGCTGCTCTTTAAGGATGACATCATGAGCGTCATCAGCCCGATCACCGAAATCATCGAGGAAATCAAGGCCGGCCGCATGGTCGTGCTGGTCGATGAGGAGGACCGTGAGAACGAGGGTGACCTCGTCATCGCGGCCCAGTTCGTCACGCCCGAAGCGGTCAACTTCATGGCAAAGCACGGCCGTGGTCTGATCTGCCTCACACTCACCGAGGCGCGCTGCCAGCAACTCAACCTGCCGCTGATGGTGCGCGACAACCGCTCGCCCATGGGCACGAATTTCACCATGTCGATCGAGGCTGCCACCGGCGTCACCACCGGCATCTCGACGCAGGACCGCTCGCGCACCGTGCAGGCCGCAGTCGCATCGAAGGCGCGGCCCGAGGACATCATTCAGCCCGGCCATATTTTTCCGCTGATGGCCCAGGCAGGCGGTGTGCTGGTGCGCGCCGGCCACACCGAAGCCGGTTGCGACCTGGCCTCGCTGGCGGGCCTCGAGCCCGCATCGGTGATCTGCGAAATCCTGAAGGAAGACGGCACCATGGCGCGGTTGCCGGACCTCACCATCTTCGCCAGGGAACATGGCCTGAAGATCGGCGCCATTGCCGATCTGATCCATCTGCGCAGCCAGACCGAAACCCTGGTGCGTCGTGTTGCCGAGCGCACCATCGAAACCGCGCACGGCCCGTTCCGGCTGGTGGCCTATCTGGAAAAACTGTCGGCCGAGACCCATATTGCACTGGTGCGCGGCGACATCAAGCCGACCGACGACACGCTGGTGCGCATCCATAAGCCGCTGTCCCTTGTCGATCTCATTGATGCCGGCAACAACGGCCACTCCTGGGGAGTAAACGAGGCCATGGCGCGCATTGCCGCCGAGGGCAAGGGCGTGATCGTGCTGCTCAACTGCACCGAGAGCACCACGCAGTTGCTCGACAATGTTGCCGAGAAGCCGCGCCAGCGGCCGCCGACGCGCCACACCGACCTGTTCAACCACGGCATCGGTGCGCAGATCCTGCGCGACCTCAGGGTGGGGCGCATGCGCCTGCTCACAACGCCGCTCAAGATGCACAGCATGGCTGGCTGGGCGCTCGAAGTGGTGGGCTACGAACAGTCCGCCGCAAAAGCCGGTGCGAAGAAGGCCTGAGCCAGAATGGCCTCCATGGGTTTAAACAAAGTAGTTCTTGCGCAAACTCGCGCGCTCCGCTTGCGTTGCGGGATGCATTGCACGGGCACAAAGCCGTCCGTGCAATGCATCCCGGTCTGAGAAAAACATTCAATATGCCTGAAATTGCCAGCAATCTTTCCGGACGCGGCCTGCGCGTCGCCATTGTTCGCGGACGTTTCAACGAGCGCGTTGGCGCGGCCATGCTTGCCGCCTGCCGCGCGCGCTTCATCGAACTGGGTGTGGCCGAGGGCGACATCACCGTGGCCTCGGTGCCCGGCGCACTCGAGATTCCCTTTGCGCTGCAAAAGCTCGCCGCCAGCGGCCGATTCCACGCGCTGGTCGCGCTGGGTGCGGTGATCCGCGGCGAAACCTATCACTTCGAAATCGTCTCCAACGAATCCGCTGCCGGCATCATGCAGGTGCAGCTCGATACTGGCGTGCCCATTGCCAATGGCATCCTCACCACCGAGAACGACGAGCAGGCCGATGTGCGTTCAACGGTGAAGGGCGCCGAGTGCGCCGAGGCCGCAGTCGAGATGGCGAATTTCAGCGCTGCGGCTTCCAAGTCCATGCCCTCAAAGCTTCCATCGTGACGACCAAGTCGGCACGACGCCGCTCGCGCGAATTCGCCTTGCAGGGCCTGTATGCCTGGCTGGTATCGAAGGCCGAGCCCGGCGCGATCGCAGCGCAGTTTTCCGATGCGCAGGGCATGACGCGGGCCGACCAGTCCTTCTTCTCGCAACTGCTCGATGGCGCCATACGCCAGGCGCCGGAACTCGATGTTTCCATGCAGCCGGCACTGGATCGTCCGGCCTCCGAGTTGTCGCCGGTGGAGCACGCTGTTCTGCTGCTTGCAGTGTATGAGCTGAAGAATTTCCCGGACGTTCCCTACCGTGTCGTGATCAACGAGGCGGTTGAACTGGCAAAAAGCTTTGGCGGGACCGACGGCCACAAGTACATCAATGGCGTGCTGGACAAGCTGGCAAAGTCGCTGCGGCCGGATGATGTTGCCACGCAAAAATAGAGTCAGGGCCGCGCCCCGGTACGCGGGGCACGCGGCAATGTTTTCCCGCAATGTTTTTCCTGAGGATGAAATCGCAGCATGGCCTCGGAATTTGACCTGATCGGACGCTACTTCGCGCGCGCGGCCCCCTCGGCACTGCTGGGTGTGGGCGACGATGGCGCGCTGGTGCAGCCACGCGCCGGCATGAGCCTCGCGGTGTCCACCGACATGCTGCTCGAAGGCCGGCATTTCCTGCCCGGCACCGATCCGGCAAAGCTCGGCCACAAGGCGCTTGCGGTGAATCTTTCCGACCTCGCAGCCATGGGGGCCGATGCGCGCTGGGCGCTGCTCGCGATCGCATTGCCCGAGGTGAACGAGGCCTGGGTTGCGTCCTTTGCCAAGGGTTTTTTTGCGCTGGCCGAGACGCATGGCGTGGACCTCATCGGCGGCGACACTACGCGCGGGCCGCTCGCGATTACTGTCACTGTCATGGGCGAAGTGCCACCTGAGCTGGCGCTGCGCCGCGATGGTGCGCTGGCCGGTGACGACATCTGGCTGTCGGGCGCTACCGGCGAGGCTGCGCTGGGCCTGGGGCATGCGCTGGGCCATCTCGAACTCACCGGTGCTGATCTGGTGCAATGCCTGGCGCGCCTCGATACGCCGCAGCCGCGCCTCGAGCTGGGTGGACGCCTGCGTGGCATTGCGCACAGCGCCATCGA
>CAMCYY010000123.1 GCA_945885335.1 Bordetella parapertussis | reverse complement strand
TCAGGCCACCGCATTGATCGTCGCGTCGATTGCCCGGTGATTACTTCAGGTCGAAGCGATCAAGGTTCATCACTTTGTTCCAGGCCGCCACGAAGTCGTGCACGAACGCCTGCTGCGCATCGCTGCTCGCATAGACTTCGGCGAGGGCGCGAAGCTGGGAGTTCGAACCGAACACCAGATCCACGACGGTACCTGTCCACTTGAGCTCGCCCGTGGTCCGATCACGCCCCTCCAGCGCGCCCTCAATGGATGACTTCTGCCACTTGGTGCGCATGTCGAGGAGGTTGACGAAGAAGTCATTGGTCAACGTTTCGGGCCGCGGGGTGAAAACACCGTGTTTGGATTGGCCGGTGTTGGCATTCAGCGCGCGCAGACCGCCGACGAGGACCGTCATCTCGGGCGCGGTCAGCGTCATCAGTTGCGCCTTGTCCACGAGCAGTTCGGCCGCTGATGCCTCGTGTTCCTTGCCGATGTAGTTGCGGAATCCGTCCGCCTTCGGCTCCAGTGCGGCGAATGAATCCACATCGGTCTGTGCCTGCGAAGCGTCCATGCGGCCCGGTGCGAAGGGCACCTTCACGTCATGGACGGCTTTTTTCGCCGCGGCCTCGACGGCGGCGCAGCCACCCAGCACGATCAGGTCGGCCAGCGAAATCTTTTTGCCACCGGTGTTGAACGACTTCTGGATCGCTTCGAGCTTCGGCAGGACCTTTGCCAGTTCAGCCGGCTGGTTGACTGCCCAATCCTTCTGCGGCGCGAGCCGGATGCGTGCGCCGTTGGCGCCGCCGCGCTTGTCGCTGCCGCGGAACGTTGCCGCAGACGCCCAGGCCGTGGTGACCAGTTCGGCGATGGAAAGTCCGGAGGCGAGGACCTTGGTTTTCAGCGCGGCGATGTCCTGCTCGTTGACCAGTGCATGATCGACAGCGGGGATCGGGTCCTGCCAGATCAGTTCTTCCTTCGGTACCAATGGGCCGAGATAGCGGGCGATCGGGCCCATGTCACGGTGCGTCAGCTTGAACCAGGCGCGGGCGAAGGCGTCGGCGAATGCCTTCGGGTCTTGATGGAAACGGCGCGAGATCTTTTCGTACGCCGGGTCCATGCGCAGCGACAGGTCGGCCGTGGTCATCATCGGCGGATGCTTCTTTGACGGATCGTGCGCGTCCGGAATCATGTGCTCCGGCTTGCAGCTCTTGGGTGTCCACTGATGCGCGCCGGCCGGGCTCTTGGTCAGTTCCCATTCGTTGCCAAACAACACGTCGAAATAGCCGTTGTCCCATGTCGTGGGGTTCGGTTTCCAGGCGCCTTCAATGCCGCTGGTGGTGGTGTGCACGCCGCGGCCGGTGCCAAGCGTGTTGATCCAGCCCAGGCCCTGTGCCTCGATCGGTGCGCCTTCGGGCTCGGGGCCGACTCGCTTGGTGTCGCCTGCGCCGTGCGCCTTGCCGAAGGTATGGCCGCCGGCCACCAGCGCCACGGTCTCTTCGTCATCCATGGCCATGCGCGCGAAGGTCTCGCGCACATCACGGCCCGAGGCCACCGGATCGGGCGTGCCGTTCGGGCCTTCCGGATTCACGTAGATGAGGCCCATCTGAACCGCGCCGAGGGGATTCTCGAGTTGGCGGTCACCGGTGTAGCGCTTGTCGCCCAGCCACTCGGCCTCGGGGCCCCAGTAAATGTCTTCGCCGGGCTCCCACACGTCCGCGCGTCCGCCGGCGAAACCGAAGGTCTTGAAGCCCATCGAGTCCAGTGCGACATTGCCGGCGAGAATCATGAGATCGGCCCAGGAGATCTTGCGGCCGTACTTTTGCTTGATCGGCCACAGCAGGCGGCGCGCCTTGTCGAGGTTGCCGTTGTCCGGCCAGCTGTTCAGGGGCGCAAAGCGCTGTGTGCCAAAGCCCGCACCGCCGCGGCCATCGCCGGTGCGATAGGTGCCGGCGCTGTGCCAGGCCATGCGGATGAAGAGCGGCCCGTAGTGGCCGTAGTCTGCGGGCCACCAGTCCTGCGAATCGGTCATCAGGGCATGCAGGTCCTTCACCACGGCATGCAGGTCAACGCTCTTGAATTCCTCGGCGTAATTGAACGCCCCGCCCATGGGGTCGGACTTGGATGAGTGCTGGTGCAATATCTTCAGATTCAGTTGATTGGGCCACCAGCTTGCGTTTGTCGGGGCGCCGGACACTGTGTGTGCGCCACCCGAGAACGGGCACTTTGCTTGTTCGGTCATGACGGTCTCCTTCCGGGAAAAAATGCGAGACGAAAATGTGACAGACCCATTCTGGTCGCCGGACGGGTATTGATCCAATGAATTGTTATAAAGAAGGCAATAGATAAAGCTAATTTCACTCCCGGCGCCGGTGGCGGCCGCAGTTGCGAAAGTGCTACAGCTTCTTTGCGCCGGGGAGCGGGCAGTCGAGAACGGCCTGCCTGAGAGCTTCGATCGCGGCCTTGCGCGGAAAGGACTTGCGGTAGACCAGCACAACGCGCCGGTCGGGCACCGGTGCGGAAAAGGGGACAAAGGCGAGCATGCTGTCGCGCGGCGGCTTTATCGGCACCGACGTGGCAGGAAGTATCGTTACCCCAACGCCGGAGCCGACCATCTGGCGGATGGTTTCCAGCGAGGAGCCTTCAAAGGTCTTCTGCATGCCGTCGTCGCCCGTCGCGCGGCCCAGTTCGGGGCTGAAATCGAGGATCTGGTCGCGGAAGCAGTGCCCGGTGCCCAGCAGCACGATGCTTTCCTTTTTCAGTTCGGCGCCCTTGACCGACTTGCGCCCGGCCCAGGCGTGCTCGCGCGGCACGGCCACGATGAAGGCCTCGTCATACAGAGGTTCGATGACGAAGCCCGGCTCCTCAAAGGGCAGGGCGAGGATGGCGGCATCGATGTCGCCGCGTTTGAGGATTTCGCGCAGCCGGTGGGTGTAGTTTTCCCGCAAGTGGAGTGGCATTTGCGGCGCGCGCTTGTGCAGCAGGCGCACGACCCCGGGCAGCAGATAGGGCGCAATGGTGTAGATGACGCCGATGCGAAGCGCCCCCTGCAGCGGATCCTTGCCCTGTTTTGCGATTTCGCGGATGTCCTGTGCCTGTTCCAGCACGCACTGGGCCTGTGCGATGACGCGCTCGCCGATGGCGGTGAGGCTGACTTCGCCGGAGCCGCGTTCGAACAGGGATACGCCGAGTTCCACTTCGAGCTTCTTGATGCCCACCGACAGCGTGGGTTGGGACACGAAGCAGGCCTCGGCGGCGCGGCCGAAATGACGTTCACGGGCCAGGGCGACGACGTAGCGCAGTTCGGTCAGGGTCATGCCTGCATTTTATCCGTAACCGGGAATTTGCTTAGACCGGCTCTAAGGTTTTCGACGCTGCGTGCGCCGGCGGGGCCTTACAATAAAGGTCTTCGTGCATTCCG
The DNA here is from genome assembly GCA_945885335.1 of Bordetella parapertussis. GTDB lineage: Bacteria > Pseudomonadota > Gammaproteobacteria > Burkholderiales > SG8-39 > CAIYPG01. The sequence goes on along the minus strand of CAMCYY010000123.1, from coordinate 6,085 downwards.
CGACTGACCCAGGCGGAATTCGATGGTCGGATAGAACGAAAAATGAACAGGGGGAGCATGGCCACGCAACCATCCGTTCCAGGCGAGGATTCCAAGCAGGCGCACCGCTTCAGGCGTTATCTGATGGGTGTGGGTTCGTCGCTTCTCGTAATCGTGTTGATGCATGTGCTTTACGTCCGCGGCGAATTCGAACTGGTCGGGTATGTGTATTGCGCCGCCGCGATGTTTTTCTTCTTTGTGCTGTTCTACGCACTGTTTCGCTCCGGCCTGAATCGGCTCGCCCTCGATCCGAGCCTGACGGTGCCGCAGGTACTTTCGGCCATCCTCGTCCTGCACTTCGCAATGTTCCATGCCAGCAGCGACGCACGCGCGCTGTTCCAGTTGATCCTGCTGATGTCCTTCCTGTTCGGAGTATTCCGGCTGGAGACCCGTCAGTTGCTCATGGTGAGCACGTTCGCCATGGCGGCATATGGGGTGATGCTCGCCTGTCTTGCGCAGTTTCGTGCCGGTGAGTTCGATCCGTCGCTGGAGTACCTGCGCTGGGGCGTCCTCTCGGTGATCCTGCTATGGTTTGCGATGATGGGCGGATACATGAGCCGCCTGCGCAAGGAACTGGCGCACAGCAAGACCGAGCTCGAAGTGGCGATGCAGACCATCCAGGACATGGCGATCCGCGACGAACTGACCGGGGTATACAACCGGCGCTACCTGATGTCGGTGCTGGCCAACCAGCAATTGCGCAGCGCACGCACAGGCGAGGCTTTCTGTGTGGCAGTGGTGGACCTTGACCACTTCAAGGCAGTCAACGATTCCCACGGCCATGCCGGCGGCGACGAGGTGCTGCGCTGTTTCTCCTCGCGTGCTGTTCGTGATCTGCGTGCCATGGACCAGTTTGGTCGTTATGGCGGCGAGGAGTTCATGCTGGTCATGAGTCAGACCACGCTGGAGGCGGGGAAGGCCGGCGCCGAACGCCTGCGACGCAACACCGAGGCGATCCGCGTGCCCGGCTTCGATGAGAGTTTCAGGTTGACCGTGTCGATCGGTGTGGCGCAGTACCGTCGTGACGAGTCCGTCGATGAAACGGTACGGCGCGCTGATGCCGCGATGTATCGCGCCAAGGAGGGTGGCCGCAACCGCGTGGAGTGCGATGCCGGTTAGTGCCGGATCAGGCCGACCGGGCTGGTGGCGCCAGTTGCTGTACCCGCGAGACCCAGGCAATCGCAAATATCGTGAGGCCGACGGCAACCCAGCCATTGGTGCCGTAGCCGGTGATGCGGCCGTCGGCTGCGGTATCGAGGAACATGCCACCCGTCCAGGCGCCGAGGCCGGTGCCCAGTGACTGCACGGCGGCATTCACGCTGAGGAAGGCGCCGCGCCGCTGCGGCTCGGGGACCGTGGTCATCAGCGCCTGCAGCGGAATGTTGCGCCCTGACATCAGCACGATGAAGGTCGGGAAGAAGGCAATGATGGCCAGTAGCGGTATTTGCGGCATGTGCGTCATGAACATCAGCGGTGCCATGGAGCCCAGCGCGATCCAGCGGAACACGCGGTGCTTGCCGAGTCGGTCCGACAGGCGGCCGATGAGGCGCGCGGTGAACAGCGTGGCCAGGCCGCCGACGGCGTAGATCCAGGCGATTTCCGCCGGCTGGATGCCGTAGTTCGCCACCAGCATCGGCGAAATGAAAGGGATGACGATCATGCTTGCCGCCATCACGGTGCCGCTTAGCAGGAAGGCGCGCAGGTGCGCCGGCTTGAAGATGAGGGAAAACAGGTCGGGCAGCGCGCGCGACAGCGGCGGCGGTGTTTCTGCCAGATGGGATCGGAGCGAAGGCACCATGCGCGAAATGCCGACCCAGATCAGCCCCGAGAAAACCACCAGCAGATAGAACGGCGACTGCCAGCCGTAATGCGCGCCCAGGACCACGCCGACCGGAACGCCGGCAACCGCTGCCAGCGAGAATGAAGTCATGACGATGCCTGTTGCCGCGCCGCGGCGTGCAACCGGAATCACGTCGCCGACCACAGCCATGATGATGGAGAACATGACGCCGCCAGTGATGCCGGCAAAGGCGCGCGAAGCGAGCAGCAGGGTGAAATTCGGCGCCAGCGCGCAGGCGAGGTTGGACAGCGTGAACAGCGCAAACATCATCATCAGCAGGCGCCTGCGGTCAAAGCGATCCACATAGGTGGCGGCAAACAGGCCGGAGAGGCCGGCGCACCAGGAGTAGGCCGATACCGCAGTGGCAAAGGCCGCCGGGCTGATGGCAAAGGCACTCATGATCTGCGGACCCAGCGGCATCATCACCATGAAATCCATGATGAGCGTGAACTGCGTTGCCGCGAGCAGCCACAGCAGTGCTCGTTCGCGGGTGGGCGTGAGCAGGCCAGGGGTTGGGGCTTCCAATTCTGAAATCCTTTTGTGTCTGTTTGGCGCTGCGCGCGCTCCCCGGGTTTCTGAAGGAATAAAAATTCAATCCGTCAGAAACCCGGGGTCTGGGAAAACCGTTTACGCAACTGACTGTAATGCGATGACGGTTTTCTCAGAGCCCATGTTTTGAATGCAGATCATTTCATCGTCCGCATTTAAAACATCGTCCGTGCAAGGCCTTGCCTGCTAGGCCGCCCTTTTCTTCCTGCCCAGCGCTTCACGCAGATACTGTCCGGTGAAGTTGTTTTTCGCCTCAGCGATGTCTTCGGGTGTGCCCTGCGCGATGATCTGTCCGCCGCCATCGCCGCCTTCAGGGCCGAGGTCGATCACCCAGTCGGCAGTCTTGATCACGTCCAGGTTGTGCTCGATGACGACCACGGTGTTGCCATGGTCGCGCAGCGTGTGCAGCACTTTCAGCAGCAAGTCGATGTCCTTGAAATGCAGTCCCGTGGTGGGCTCGTCCAGGATGTAGAGCGTGCGTCCGGTGTCGCGCTTGGAAAGTTCCAGCGACAGTTTTACACGCTGTGCTTCGCCGCCTGACAGTGTGGTGGCCGACTGGCCGAGCTGCACGTAGCCCAGGCCCACGTCGAGCAGGGTCTGCAGCTTGCGTTCGACCGCCGGCACGGCATTGAAGAACGCATGCGCCTGCTCCACCGTCATCTGCAGCACTTCGTGGATGTTCCTGCCCTTGAACGGGATGTCCAGGGTTTCGCGGTTGTAGCGCCGACCGTGGCATACGTCGCAGGGCACGTAGATGTCGGGCAGGAAATGCATCTCCACCTTGATCACGCCGTCGCCCTGACAGGCCTCGCAGCGCCCGCCCTTGACGTTAAAGGAGAAACGTCCCGGGCCGTAGCCGCGTTCGCGCGCCTGCGGCACGCCGGCGAACAGTTCGCGTATCGGCGTGAACAGGCCGGTGTAGGTGGCCGGATTGGAGCGCGGCGTGCGGCCGATCGGGCTCTGGTCGACGTTGATGACCTTGTCGAACCACTCGACGCCGAGGATGTGGTCGTGCGCGGCCGGTTCGGCGGTGCTGCCGTAGAGGTCGCGCGCAATGGCGCTGTACAGCGTGTCGTTGATCAGTGTCGATTTGCCCGAGCCTGACACGCCGGTGACGGCGACAAACAGGCCGACCGGCAGGTCGAGCGTGACGTTCTTCAGGTTGTTGCCGCGTGCGCCGACGACCTGCAGCATGCGGTTCTTGTCGGGTGCGCGGCGTTTCTTGGGCACGGCGATCTGCAGGCGACCGGAGAGGTACTTTCCGGTGAGCGAAGCGCTGCTCTCGAGCACCTGTTTCGGCGTGCCTTCGGCGACGATCTGGCCGCCGTGTTCGCCCGCGCCCGGCCCCATGTCCACCACATGGTCGGCGGCGAGGATGGCTTCTTCGTCGTGTTCCACCACGATGACGGTATTGCCGAGGTCGCGCAGTTTTTTCAGTGTCTCCAGCAGGCGCGAGTTGTCGCGCTGATGCAGGCCGATCGACGGTTCATCGAGCACGTACATGACACCGGTGAGTCCGGAGCCGATCTGGCTGGCCAGGCGTATGCGCTGCGCTTCGCCGCCGGACAGCGTGTCAGCCGAACGATCGAGCGACAGGTAATCGAGCCCGACGTTGACGAGGAAGCGAAGGCGCGAGGCGATTTCATTGATGATGCGCTCGGCGATGGACTGCTTTGCTCCCTCCAGCTTCAGCGTGGAGAAGAATGCGAGGCCGGCCTTCAGCGGAATGCCGCTGATTTCATAAATCGCGCGCTCATCGCCCTTCATGCCGATCCTGACGTGGCGTGCATCTTCGCGCAGCCGTGTGCCGTCGCAGGCCGGGCAGGTCTGGTTGTTCAGGTATTTCGCGAGTTCCTCGCGTACCACCAGCGAATCGGTTTCCTTGTGGCGGCGTTCCAGGTTCGGGATGATGCCCTCGAAGGCATGTTCCTTGATGAAGGTGCGGCCGCGTTCATTGAGATAGGAGAAGGGAATCTTTTCCTTGGTGCCATAGAGCACGATGGCCTGCACCTCTTCGGGCAGGTTCTCGAACGGCGCCTCGACGTCGAACTTGAAGTGCGCAGCAAGGCTGGTGAGCATCTGGAAATAGAACTGGTTGCGCCGGTCCCAGCCCTTGATCGCGCCCGAGGCGAGCGACATGCCCGGATGGGCAACAACGCGACGCGGATCGAAAAAATTGATCGAGCCCAGGCCGTCGCAACGCGGACAGGCACCCATGGGGTTGTTAAACGAGAACAGGCGCGGTTCAAGCTCGGCAATGGAGTGGCTGCAAATCGGGCAGGCGAACTTCGCCGAGAACAGATGCTCCTTGTCGTTGTCCATTTCCACGGCCAGCGCGCGGCCCTCGGCGTGGCGCAGCGCGGTCTCGAAGGATTCCGCGAGGCGCTGTTTCAGGTCGGGGCGTGTCTTGACGCGATCCACCACGACTTCGACGGTGTGCTTGGTGTTCTTGGACAGCTTGGGCAGGGAGTCGATTTCGTACACCTTGCCGTCGATGCGCACGCGCACGAAACCCTGGGCCTGCAACTCGAGGAACAGTTCGGCCTGGCCGCCCTTGCGGTCGGCCACGACCGGCGCGAGGATCATCAGCCGAGAGCCTTCGGGCAGCGCCAGCACCTGGTCCACCATCTGCGATACCGACTGGGCACGCAGCGCGACGCCATGCTCGGGGCAGTAGGGCGTGCCGACGCGGGCAAACAGGAGGCGCAGGTAATCGTGGATTTCGGTCACCGTGCCCACGGTGGAGCGCGGATTGTGGCTGGTGGCCTTCTGCTCGATCGCGATCGCCGGTGACAGGCCTTCGATCAGGTCGACGTCGGGCTTTTCCATCAACTGCAGGAATTGCCGCGCATAGGCCGACAGAGATTCGACGTAGCGCCGCTGACCCTCTGCGTACAGGGTATCGAAGGCGAGCGAGCTTTTCCCCGATCCCGACAGCCCGGTGATGACGATCAGCCGGTTGCGCGGCAGGTCGAGGCTGAGGTTCTTCAGATTGTGCGTGCGTGCGCCGCGGATGCGGATGTGTTCCATGCTCTGAGTGCAATACCAAACCTGCTAATATACGCAACTTCTCCGGCGGCTCGCCACAGAATTTCATTCCCCAGATTCAAGCACGATGACTGAACACATGGCATCCGATCGGATGTCCCCCCTTGAATTGCGCGCCGGCCTGTCTCTGGCCTCGTTGTTTGCGCTGCGCATGCTCGGGTTGTTCCTGATCCTGCCGGTATTCGCCGTGCACGCTGTGGACCTGAAGGGCGGCGACAGCCAGGCCCTGGTCGGCCTGGCACTGGGGGCCTACGGCCTCACCCAGGGCATATTGCAGATTCCGTTTGGCATGGCCTCCGACCGGTATGGTCGCAAGCGCGTGATTGTCATCGGATTGATCCTGTTTGCGGTGGGCAGTTTCATTGCGGCGTCGGCGACAGACATCTGGGTCAGCATTCTGGGGCGGGCGGTACAGGGTGCAGGAGCAATCTCGGCGGCGGTGGTGGCATTGGCGGCGGACCTGACGCGCGACCAGCACCGCACCAAGGTGATGGCCATGATCGGCGCGTCGATTGGCGGCGTGTTTGCGCTGTCGCTGATGGCCGCGCCGGCGCTGTATCGAGTGATCGGCATGGATGGCCTGTTCATGCTGATCGGCGGACTGGCGAT
>CAMCYY010000122.1 GCA_945885335.1 Bordetella parapertussis | reverse complement strand
TGTGGATGGGATTCAAACTTCGGGGGGTAGGGAACCGGGTAAGGCATTCCCGATGCCGAGCGACAATATTCCATCAAAGCGTAACGGCTTTCTTGAGGCAGATCAATCAGGCATTGTGCTGTTTGGGGATAAATGCGCCTGCTGGCGGGACCAGCCGGTAAAATCTGCCCATGGCCTCACCCGCAGCATCGCCCGTATCGCCCTACCTTGAGGCATTCAGGAGTCCGCGCCTTGCCGCGGTGCTGCTGCTGGGTTTTTCCTCGGGTCTGCCACTCGCCCTGACCGGCAGCACGCTTCAGGCCTGGTTGACGGTGTCGCAGGTGGACATTGTCACGATCGCGTGGTTTTCCTGGATCGGCCTGCCCTACGCCCTGAAATTTCTCTGGTCGCCGCTGATGGACCGCTTCGTTCCGCCGCTGCTCGATCGACGTCGCGGCTGGATAGTCCTGACGCAGGTGGCGCTGGTGCTGGGCATTGTCGGGATGGGCACGGCCTCGCCGAATGATTCGCTGTGGGTGCTGGGCTGCACGGCCCTGTGGGTGGCGTTTTTCTCCGCTTCCCAGGACGTCGTCATCGACGCCTATCGCACCGATGTGTTGCGTGCCACGGAACGCGGCATGGGCGCGGCGGTCGGGGTGTTCGGCTACCGCATGGCGATGCTCGCCTCGGGTGCCCTGGCGCTGATGCTGGTGGACGAAATCGGCTGGCGCGCGACCTATTTCCTGATGGCGCTGCTGATGGGTGTGGGCATGGTGACGGCATGGCGTGCGCCCGCGCCGGAGGTGCCCGCCAGCGTGCCGCGTACGCTCGGCGAGGCGGTCGTCAAACCGCTTGCTGACCTTTTTTCCCGAAAGGGCGCTGTGGCGCTGCTCGCGCTGGTGATGTTGTACAAGTTCGGCGACGCGCTGGCGGGAACGCTGACCACCGCGTTCCTGATCCGCGGGGTGGGCTTCACGCCGTTTGATGTCGGCGCGGTGAACAAGGGAATGGGCCTGGCCTCGCTGCTGATCGGTGCCCTGGTCGGTGGTGTGCTGCTGTCACGCATGAGTCTGGTGCGTGCGCTGCTGATTTTCGGTGTGCTGCAGGCGGTGTCGAACCTGTCTTTTGCCTGGCTGGCCTGGGTGGGCAAGAGTTATCCGTTGCTGATCTTCACGGTGGGCTTCGAGAATTTTGCCAGCGGCATGGGCACCGCCGCCTTCGTTGCCTTCGCCATGGCGCTGTGCAACCACTCGTTCAGTGCCACGCAGTACGCCTTGCTGTCCGCGCTTGCGTCGCTGGGCCGCATCCTGTTCGGGCCGATGGCCGGCGGCATGGTGCAGGCGCTGGGCTGGGAGGCGTTTTTCGTGCTGACCTTCATTACCGCGTTGCCGGGGCTGGCGCTGGTGTGGCTGATGCGAGCGAACATCGCCGAGGTGGAGCGGGCTGCGGCGCAGCCGCCGTCACCGCAGCCATCCTGACGGCCTCAGTCTTTCTCGAAACGGAATACTGCCAGGCTGCCGAGCAGGTTGGGCAGCAGTGATACACGGCGACCGCCGTGCAGCACGATGCGCTCCAGAATGCGGATGCCGTGCGAAGCGCAGAAGTCCTCGAAGTCATGCACGGTGCAAAGATGCACGTTCGGCGTGTTGTACCACTCGTGTGGCAGGCCCTTTGATACGGGCATGCGTCCGGCCAGGTTCTGCAGCCGGTTCTGCCAGTGGCCGAAATTCGGGAAGGTGACAATGCCCTGGCGGCCGACGCGCAGCATTTCCAGCACGATTTCCTCGGTGCGGCGCATGGCCTGCAGCGTCTGCGACAGAATGACGTAGTCGAAGGAGCTGTCCTCAATGCCGGCCAGGCCGTGCTCAAGGTCGCTCTGGATCACATTGACGCCGGTCTGCACGCATGCAAGTACGTTGGCATCGGCAATCTCGATGCCGTAGCCGCGCGCCTGGCGCTGTTGATGCAGTACCTTCAGCAGCAGGCCGTCGCCGCAGCCCAGGTCGAGCACGCTGGCACCGGGTTGCACCCAGCCGGCAATGGCCTCGAAGTCGGGACGGCCGGACAGCGTGACCGCAGTTTTTGCTTTTGTGTTCATAGCTCAGCGCTCACCTTGTCGAACCAGGCGCGCACCAGGGCGTGGTAGCGCGCATCCTCGAGCAGGAAGGCATCGTGCCCGTGCGGGGCATCGATCTCGGCATAGGACACATCGCGGCGGTTGTCGAGCAGCGCCTTGACGATTTCGCGCGAGCGCTCCGGCGAAAAGCGCCAGTCCGAGGTGAAGGACACCACCAGGAATTTCGCCTGCGCCGCAGCCATCGCTTTTGAAAGGTCGCCGCCGGCCCGCATGGCCGGATCGAAATAATCCAGGGCGCGCGTGATCAGCAGGTAGGTATTCGCGTCGAAGTACTCGGCGAACTTGTCGCCTTGGTGGCGCAGGTAGGACTCGACCTCGAAATCGACATCGAAGTGGTAGTTCACCTTGCCCGATTGCAGGGCACGGCCGAATTTTTCCATCATGGCGTCGTCGGACAGATAGGTGATGTGGCCGATCATGCGCGCAAGCCTCAGGCCGCGTTTGGGCACCACGCCGCGGGCGTAGTAGTCGCCGCCATGAAAATCCGGATCGGTGGTGATGGCCTGGCGTGCCACCTCGTTGAAGGCGATGTTCTGCGCAGAGAGCTTGGGTGCTGCTGCCACCACAATGGCGTTCGCCACGCGCTCCGGATGCGCAATGCTCCACTGCAGCGCCTGCATCGCGCCGAGGCTGCCGCCCATGACCGCGGCAAAGCGCTGGATGCCGAGATGGTCGGCAAGGCGCGCCTGTGTGGCAACCCAGTCTTCGACCGTGATCACCGGGAAGGCCGAGCCATAGGGCTTGCCGGTACGCGGGTCGATGGAAGCGGGGCCGGTCGAGCCGAAGCAGCCGCCAAGATTGTTCACGCCGATGACAAAAAAACGGTTCGTGTCGAGCGGTTTGCCGGGGCCGATCATGTTGTCCCACCAGCCGATGTTGTCCGGGGCGTCAGCGTGCCAGCCGGCGACATGGTGCGAGGCGTTCAGCGCGTGGCAGACCAGCACGGCATTGGATTTATCCGCGTTCAGCGTGCCGTAGGTTTCGTAGACAAGGTCGTAGCCGCCCAGCACCGCGCCGCTGCGAAATGCCAGCGGAGTGTCGAAATGCAGCGTCTGCGGGATTACCACCCCGACCGAGTTGTGGCGTGTTTCGCTCATGCTTGTCCAGAAATGCAAAAACCCGTTCAGCGGAAAAGCAGCTAAACGGGTTTCCCACGCTTTAGCCGGATTTAGGAGTTGCCATGTTCCGGCCCCCAGCGCCCGCAAGCTGATCATCAAATCGGCGCAGAGCGGACATTACCCGAGTGGGGCGGGGTGGTCAAATGGCCTGAGAGGTAACGACGGGCGGGTTACGACAGGCTGGCTAGGGAATGGGGTTCTTATGGACCTCGTGTTTCCGAATGATTGGCATGGTTCACGCGAATCATTCGGAAACACGAGGTGGAATTGAAAGTCTGGATGAGGCGCGCTTCCGGATTTTCTTTCCATTCCCTACGCGTTCAGTTGTGCCAGCAGTTTCCGCGTCTTGTCGGGATTGCCGGCGCGCAGGATGCGCGCGGCGAGATTCTGTGCTTCGGGCAGTTTCGTGCGCAGCACCTGCTGCTTGATGGCAAGCAGTTGTGCCGGATGCATGGAGAACTGGCGGAGACCCAGGCCCAGCAGCAGCCGCGTGGCGGCAAGGTCGCCCGCCATTTCGCCGCAGACCGCCACCGGTTTGCCGGCACGATTCGCGGTGCGGATGGTGTTCGCCACCAGCTGCAGCACCGCCGGGTGCATGGGGTCGTACAGGTGCGAGACCGTATCGTCGGTGCGGTCAATCGCCAGCGTGTACTGGATCAGGTCGTTCGTGCCGATGGACAGGAAATCGAGCTTGCGCACGAATACACCCAGGGCCAGCGCCGCGGCGGGTATCTCCACCATGCCACCGACATGCATGGTGTGGTCGTAGGCGATGCCCTGCGCATCGAGCGAGGCCCGTGCCTGCGCGATCGCGGTGAAGGTCTGCTCGATTTCGTGCTGGTGTGCCAGCATCGGGATGAGCAGGCGGATTTTTCCATACTTCGATGCGCGCAGGATGGCGCGCAGCTGGGTGAGAAACATAAGCGGCTCGGCCAGGCAGAAGCGGATGGCACGCAGGCCCAGCGCCGGATTGGGTCCGGGTTGATGACTGGTTTCGATGCTCTTGTCCGCGCCAAGGTCGAGCGTGCGGATCGTGACCGGCTTGCCGCTCATCGCCTGTGCCACCTGCCGGTAAGCCTCGAACTGCTCATCCTCGCCGGGCAGCTCGCTGCGGTTCAGGAACAGGAACTCGCTGCGGAACAGCCCGATGCCGGTGGCGCCGGACTCGCGGACATCTTCCATGTCCTGGGGCAGTTCGATGTTGGCATGCAGTTCGACGGGCTCGCCGTCCAGCGTTTTTGCCGGCGTGGTGCGCAGCCGTCGCAGCTTCTGGCGCTCGACCTCCAGTTCGCCCTGGCGCAGCCGGTATTCGGCGAGCACCTGTTCGTTGGGATTGACGATGAGCACGCCTTCGCGGCCGTCCACGATCAGCAACTCGTTCTCGCGCACCAGGCCGCGCGCATGGTGCAGGCCGACGATGGCCGGAATGGCGAGGCTGCGCGCGACAATGGCGGTGTGCGAGGTGACGCCGCCCAGGTCGGTGACGAAGCCGGCGAACTGGTGCTGCTTGAACAGCATCATGTCGGCGGGCGACAGGTCGTGGGCAACGACGATGACGTTTTCCTCATGCGTCGGTGTGGCCGGCGCATTGGCACTGCCCAGCATGGCCTTCAGCACGCGCTCGACGACCTGCACAACGTCGTTCTTGCGCTCGCGCAGGTAGACGTCCTCGATTTCCTCGAACTGCGCGACCAGCGTGTCCATCTGCTGCACCAGCGCCCATTCGGCGTTGCAATGTCGCGAGCGGATCAGGTCGCGCGGCACCTGCGAGATGTTCGCGTCGTCGAGAATCATGCGATGGACGTTGAGGAAGGCGCCGATTTCCGTCGGGGCGCTGTGTCCGACGCCAGCCTGCATCTGTATCAGTTCGCCGCGCACCTGGCGTATCGCGTCCTCGAAGCGGCGGATTTCCGCCTCGATGTCACCAGGGGCAACTTCATAGTGCGCGACTTCCAGGCGCGCCGAGGACACCAGGTGCGCATAGCCGATCGCGATGCCGCCGGATACGCCGGCGCCATGCAGCGTGAAGCTGGCATCATCGAATTTGCGGTCGGCTGTGCTCATGGTGGTCAGGGCTTCATTCGCCTTCGCCGAACTTGTCGGCGATCAGCTCAAGGATGGCGGCGAGCGCGGGTTCTGCATCCGCGCCGTCGGTTTCCACCGTGATGCGCGTGCCCTTGCCGGCGGCCAGCATCATCACGCCCATGATGCTCTTGGCGTTGACCTTGCGGCCGTTGCGCGACAGCCACACTTCCGCGGCAAAGCGTCCGGCCGTCTGCGTGAGCTTGGCCGAGGCGCGTGCATGCAGGCCCAGCTTGTTGACGATTTCGATTTCAGCCTGCGGCACTGGAGGGCTCCTTGATGATATGGACCACGCCTTCAACGCCCCCGCTGACGGCCTTTTTGACGACGCAATCGAGTTTTTCCTCTCGATAGGTGAGGGCGCGGATCAGCATCGGGAGATTGACGCCCGCCACGCCTTCCACCTTGCCGGGAACGACCAGGCGGGTGGCGATGTTCGAGGGCGTGGCGCCCAGGATGTCGGTGAAAACGAGCACGCCGCTGCCGTTATCAAGCTGGCGTACCAGGTCCTGCGCCTGGGTCAGGATGAACTCGGGCTCGTCGTGCATGGTGACGCCGACCTGGCGCACGCGCTGCGGCCGTCGTGCCAGCACGTGGCTCGCGCAATGGATGAGGGTTTCGCCGAATGCACCGTGGGCGATGATGAGAATGCCGACCATGTGTGTATTCCTGCTCCGGTAATCTGAAAAAACAAAATAAAGGATGATGCAATGGCAGACAAGCTGCACGCGTCGCGCAGACGCTATTTTGCAGTGTCGGGAGCGTTTCGGTAAGTGCTGCTCTGCCGTGCCCGCCCTAGCGCCGGCACACGGCTTCCAGCGCGTCCATGAACATGCCGGCGACGTTGAAGCCGCTTTGCTCGGTGATTTCACGGAAGCAGGTGGGGCTGGTGACGTTGATTTCAGTCAGGTGATCGCCAATCACGTCCAGACCAACCAGCAGCAGGCCGCGGCGTGCCAGTTCCGGGCCGAGCGTTTCGGCGATTTCGCGGTCGCGCTTTGACAGCGGCCGGCACACGCCGGTACCACCGGCGGCCAGGTTGCCGCGCGATTCGCCGGCCTTGGGGATGCGGGCAAGGCAGTATGGCGCCGGCTTGCCGTCGATGACGAGGATGCGCTTGTCGCCGTCGGCAATCTCCGGGATGTAGCGCTGCGCCATGATGTTGCGCCCGCCCAGTTGCGTCAGTGTTTCGATGATCACATTGCGGTTCGGGTCGTCTTCACGCACGCGGAAGATCGACATGCCACCCATGCCGTCCAGCGGCTTCAGGATGACGTCGTGGTGCTCGTCGATGAAGGCGTCGATCTGCACGGCGAGGCGCGATACCAGCGTGGGGGCCGTGAACTGCGGGAACTGGCCGATTGCCAGTTTCTCGCTGTGATCGCGGATGGCGCGTGGGTCGTTGAATACCTTCGCGCCTTCCTTCACAGCCAGCTCCAGCAGCCAGGTGCTGGTGACGTATTCCATGTCGAAGGGCGGGTCCTTGCGCATCACCACGCCGTCGAACTGCGCAAGCGGCATTTCCATCGCCGGATCGAGGCTATACCAGTCGCTCGGGTGGTTGCGCAGCGTTACCTGCCGCGCGACGCCGATGACCTTGCCGCGTTTCCACACCAGGTCTTCCTGGCGCATGACATAGAGTTCGTAGCCGCGTGCGTTCGCCTCGACCAGCATGGCGTAGGTCGAGTCCTTGTACGTCTTGAACGTATGCAGCGGATCGACGATGAAGCCGAGTTTCATGTTGCGGCCGGCCGGGTTCTCACGCGCCGTTGGCCGGAGCGGTGCGCTCCAGCTCCAGCGACGCGGCGAGCAGTGCCAGGCGCGCCACTACGCCATAGGAATAAAAGCGGTTCGGTTCGGCCTCGGGGCTGGCCTGGTGGTCTGGCGTGGTGCAGCAGTCCTCGAAGGCCAGCGGCTCGAAATGCATGCCTGGCGCATTGAGGTTTTCGTCCGCTCCGCGCCCGGTGTGCACGCGGTAGAAGCCACCGATGACGTAGCGATCCATCATGTAGACGACCGGCTCGGCAGCCGCTTCGGCGATGCGCTCATAGGTGTGCACGCCTTCCTGCATTATCACGTTCGTGACTTCCAGGCCTTCCTTTACCACTGCCATCTTGTTGCGCTGCTTGCGGTTGAGGCCGACGACTTCTTCCGGGCTCTTGGCGGTCATCACGCCCATGCCATAGGTGCCGGCGTCGGCCTTGACCACGACATAGGGTTCTTCCTTGATGCCGTACTCCAGGTACTTGATGCGGATCTGCGCCAGCAGTGCCTCGACGTTCGTCGCCAGGCATTCCTCACCGGCACGCTCGTGGAAGTTCACCTCGCCGCATACCGCAAAGTAGGGATTGACCAGCCAGGGGTCGATGGCGAGCAGCTGGCCGAAGGATTTCGCGACTTCGTCATAGGCGGCGAAGTGGTTGGATTTGCGCCGCACCGCCCAGCCGGCATGCAGCGGCGGCAGCACGAATTGCTCGTTCAGGTCACGCAGGATGTCCGGAATGCCGGCCGAAAGGTCATTGTTGAGCAGGATGGTGCAGGGGTCGAAGCCAGGCAGGCCAAGGCGCCGGCCATTGCGCACCAGCGGCTCGATCAGCAAGGGCGCATTGTTCGGAACCTCAATCGGGGTTGGCTCGGTGATCGCCGGATTCAGCGTGCCGAGGCGCACCTCCAGGCCGGCCTGTCGCATGATGGTCGCAAGGCGCGCGACGTTCTGCAGGTAGAAGGTGTTGCGCGTGTGATTTTCCGGGATCAGCAGCAGGCGTCGCGCATCCGGACAGATTTTCTCGATTGCCGACATCGCGGCCTGCACGCACAGCGGCTGGAACGCCGGGTTCAGGTTGTTGAAGCCGCCGGGAAAGAGGTTCATGTCCACCGGGGCCAGCTTGAAACCTGAATTGCGCAAATCCACCGAGCCATAAAACGGCGGCGTGTGCTCCTGCCACTGGCCGCGAAACCAGTGCTCGATGGACGTGGAGCCCTGCAGGATGCGTGTTTCCAGTTCCTGCAGCGGGCCGGTCAGGGCGGTGGTGAGGTGGGGAATCATGGGCAGGGTTCCAGTGCTTGTGAGGAATGGCGGCGCTGTCCACGCCGGTGCAAGCCTGTGTCGTTGTTTGAAGATTCTAGCAGGCCGGTGGAAAACAATGCCCGGGCTTTGGTGCTAAAGACCCGCTGCATACAGGGTTATCAACCCGGCGCAGGATAAAAAAGAATGGGGGGCGTCGCCGTCTTTTCAAGATGCTTTTCCCCGGCTCTGCAGTTTCTTTTCGTGAGTGCAGAAAGGCGGCACTGGAAACAAAAAAGGGCAGGCTCGGCCTGCCCTTTCGGGGCTTCACGCTTTGCGGCGCCTTACTTTTTATCGGCCGCCGCCTTGGGGGCAGCCGGCTCCTTCAGGCTGCCGCCGGACTGGTTCGCCAGGTAGACCACGGCGCGTGCCAGTTCGTAATCGGACAGATCGGTCGCACCACCCTTGGGCGGCATGGCACCCTTGCCCTTGATCGCGTTCTGCAACAGGCTGTTCAGGCCGGCGGAGAGGCGCGGGGCCCATGCGGCCTTGTCGCCGGTCTTTGGGGCGCCAGCAGCACCGGTGCTGTGGCAGGCGGCGCAGACGCCCTTGGCGATTTCCTCGCCGTTGCGGGCTGCTCCGCTCGCGCCCGCCGCGGAGACGGTGACCTCGGCCACCGGCTTGATGCGGGCCATGGTCGCTTCGGTCGTGGCGCCAGCCGGATCCTTGCCGACCGTCGACAGGACGAATTGCGCCAGCATGATGATCAGCACGACAGGCACTACAAACGAGAGCACGCAGACAACAATCAGCTGCTGCGGGGTTTTGATGAAGGATTCGTGCTCGTGCGCTGCGTCGTTCGCGCTCATGGTTGCTGGCCTTTTATATGAACCGTTTTCAAAAATGCAGGGCATATGCACCTGCCTTGATGCCTGCGCTGTCACCGGCAGAACACCCGAAAATGACCGTGAATTATAGCCTGAGGCCCTGTCAAAGCAAAAGCAGATTGGACGTTTCGCCCTAAAAATCGTAGACTTACCGCTGTTTTGCACTCTTTTGCGCCCGTAGCTCAGGGGATAGAGTATTGGCCTCCGAAGCCAAGGGTCGCACGTTCGATTCGTGCCGGGCGCGCCACCATTCCATCATGTCCTGCGCGCTGTTTTCTTGATGCGCCTGACCTGACATATTGTT
>CAMCYY010000121.1 GCA_945885335.1 Bordetella parapertussis | reverse complement strand
CATTCCCCTTCATATGCCGCGGCGACATGCGATGAAGTGCCTTAAATGAAGATATTCAATTACCTCGCCCTGTTATTGCGTGGCGCACTGCTGCTGTTTTTTCTGCTGTTTGCAGCGAAAAACCTCGACACGGTGACCCTGCAGTTCTTCCTCGGTCAGTCCTGGCAGTTGCCGCTGGCACTGCTGCTGTTCATCTTTTTCTTTCTCGGTGTGGCCCTGGCCCTGCTGGCCTCGCTGGGCCGGGTGTTCAGTGCGCGTCGTGAAGTGGTGGCGCTGCGGCGCCAGCTTGACGAGAAGGTACCGCCGGCCAAGCCGCCGGTGGACGTCCTGCCGACGCCACCCTCTGACGCGGTCGAGTAATGGAGTTCGAATACTGGTGGCTGCTTGGCTTCCCGCTGTTCTTCGGCATGGGCTGGCTGGCCGCGCGCATCGACATCCAGCACCTGCTGACTGAAACGCGGCAACTGCCGCAGTCCTATTTCCGCGGCCTGAATTTCCTGCTGAACGAGCAGCCGGACAAGGCCATCGAGGCTTTCACCGAAGTGGTCAAGCTGGACCGCGATACGGTGGAACTGCATTTCACGCTTGGCAGCCTGTTCCGGCGCCGTGGTGAAACCGAGCGCGCGATACGCATACACCGCAACCTGCTGGATCGCGGCGACCTGGGCGACGAGCAGCGCCTGCAGGCCATGTTCGAACTCGGTCAGGATTACCTCAAGGCCGGATTGCTGGACCGTGCCGAGGAAACCCTGCAGCGCCTGCGCGACTCCACCTATCGCATCGAGGCCAAGCGCTTCCTGGTGGACATTTACCAGCAGGAAAAGGACTGGGCCAAGGCCATCGAAGTTGCGATGGAACTGGAGCGCGATACCGGCAGCTCCCTGCAAAAGGAGATCGCGAACTATTACTGCGAACTGGCGACTTACGAGGCAAACCATTCGCGCCTCGATGAAGCGCAGCGCCACCTGTCCTCGGCGCTGGCCACCAACCGCAAGAGCGTGCGTGCAAACCTGGTGCTGGGCGACCTGCACGCTGCGGCCGGCGAGCATGTGCTGGCGATCGAAGCCTGGAAGCGGATTGAGCAACAGCAGGCGTCCTATCTTTCGATTTGTGCCCAGCGACTGCTGGACAGCTTCCGTGCGCTGGGCAAGGTCGAGGAAGGCCTGACGCTGCTTCGAGGCTACCTGGCAAGCTATTCGTCGCTGGACCTGCTGGATGTGGTGTTCCAGGCCACGCTGGAAGCGCAGGGTGCTGAGACTGCCTACCAAATGGTGAAAGATGAACTGCGCCGCAACCCGACGCTGCTCGGTCTGGACAAGCTGCTGGAGGCGCAGATCCAGGCCGCGCCGCCGGAGCGGCGTCCGGATCTTGAGCTGGTGAAGAACCTGGTGCATAGCCATACGCGGCGCCTTGCCCGTTACCATTGCGAGAAGTGCGGCTTCAAGGCGCGCCAGTTCTACTGGCATTGCCCGGCCTGCGGCGGCTGGGAAACCTATCCGCCGAAACGCAGCGAGGAGTTCGATCTGGCGCCATGATCCCTGAAATCCAGGGATGAGCTGTGATAATAATTAATGTGTAAATATGCTTGAAATCGAGGGTTTAAGTTGAAAATAACAATTATTGGAACCGGCTATGTAGGGCTGGTCACCGGCGCCTGCTTCGCTGAAGTGGGCAACGAGGTGATGTGTCTGGACCTTGATCAGGCCAAGATCAAGCTGCTCAACGACGGCGGCATGCCGATATTCGAGCCCGGCCTGCTGGAAATGGTGAAGCGCAACCGCGAAGCCGGACGGCTCACCTTCACCACCGATGTCGCTGCCTCAGTGGCTTTTGGCACCGTGCAGATCATCGCCGTTGGTACACCGCCGGACGAGGACGGTTCCGCCGACCTGAAGCATGTAGTGGCTGCAGCGCGCAGCATCGGCCGCAACATGACCGAATCGCGCGTCATCGTGGACAAGTCCACAGTGCCGGTGGGCACCGCGGACAAGGTGAGTCAGGCCATCGCCGAAGAACTGAAGACGCGCGGCAAGGATATCCCCTACAGCGTGGTGTCTAACCCGGAGTTCCTGAAAGAAGGCGCTGCGGTTGCGGACTTCATGCGCCCTGACCGCATTGTCATCGGCAGCGACGACGAACGCGCCACGCAGGTGATGCGCACACTGTACGCGCCGTTCCAGCGCAACCACGAACGCCTGATTGTCATGGATGTGCGTTCTGCGGAACTGACGAAGTACGCCGCGAACGCCATGCTGGCGACGCGAATTTCCTTCATGAACGAGTTGGCGAATCTGGCCGAGCGCCTGGGCGCGGACATCGAACATGTGCGCAAGGGCATCGGTTCCGACCCGCGCATCGGCTACGATTTCCTGTATGCCGGTGCCGGCTACGGCGGCTCGTGCTTCCCGAAGGACGTGAAGGCGCTGATGCGCACCGCCCAGGACGCCGGCGGCATGCTGCATGTGCTCAAGGCCGTCGAAGTCGCGAACGACCTGCAGAAACAGGTGCTCGAAAAAAAGATCGTCGCGCGCTTCGGCGACAATCTGGCCGGCAAGCGCTTTGCCGTGTGGGGGCTGGCATTCAAGGCCAATACCGATGACATGCGCGAGGCCGCCAGTCGCGACCTGATCGAGGCTTTGCTGGCACATGGCGCCACGGTGTCGGCCTACGACCCGGCGGCGATGAAGGAGGCGCAGCACATATTCGGCGAAAATCCGAAGATCAATTACGCGCAGTCGCCGATGGGCGCGCTGGACGGTGCCGATGCGCTGGTGATTGTTACGGAGTGGAAGGAATTCCGCAGTCCCGATTTCAATGCCATCCGCGCCAGCCTGAAGACGCCGGTGATCTTCGATGGGCGCAATCTGTATGAGCCGGAACATGTGCGCAGCCAGGGGCTGGAGTACCATTCCATCGGCAGGAAATGACCCGTTCATGAACGCAGAGACCACCAAATTGCCGACACAGGCCACCGCACGCCGGAGGCATGGCGCATGAAGCGCGATGTGGTCACCGCTGGAGCGATGCCTGTCCTGACAAAGGCCAGGGTGCTGGTCGTCGGTGATGTCATGCTGGATCGCTACTGGTTTGGCGAGGTGAACCGCATATCGCCGGAGGCGCCGGTGCCCATTGTCAAGGTGGAGCGCACCGAGGAGCGCCCGGGCGGCGCGGCCAACGTGGCAAGGAACGTCGCGTCGCTGGGCGCGCAGGCCATGCTGTTGTCCGTGGTCGGCGATGACGAGGCGGGCCGGCAGATTGAAGCGCTGGTGCAGGCGGCAGGTGTGGCATCAAGCCTGCATCGCGATGCGACGATCGATACCACGGTCAAGCTCAGGGTGATCGGGCGCCAGCAGCAGTTGCTGCGCATCGATTTCGAAACCACGCCGAGTCGCGAAGTACTGGCAGACAAGCTGGCCGATTTCACGCGCCTGCTCGACGATTGCGATCTCGTCATCCTGTCGGACTACGGCAAGGGCGGCCTCGTGCACATCGGCCAGATGATCGAACTGGCGCGCAGCCGCGGTAAAAAGGTTCTGGTCGATCCGAAAGGCGAGGACTATTCGCGCTATCGCGGCGCTACCATGATCACGCCGAACCGTGCCGAACTGCGCCAGGTCATCGGTAGCTGGTCATCGGAGGCGGATCTGGAAAAAAGGGCGCAGGCCCTGCGCGAAGAGCTCAACGCCGAGGCACTGTTGCTGACGCGAAGTGAAGAAGGCATGACGCTGTTCCGAAAGGGCTCGGTGCATCACGAGCCGGCGCATGCGCGCGAAGTGTTTGATGTCAGCGGTGCCGGTGATACCGTCATTGCCGCGCTGGGCGCCATGATGGCTGCCGGCGCAACACTGGATGATGCGGCACGGGTGGCAAATGTGGCTGCCGGCATTGTCGTTGGAAAGCTGGGCACGGCCACGGTTCATATCGAAGAGCTTCGCCTGGCGCTGGCCTAGAACATCCAGGTTCAGGAATACCCTACCTCAGAGGAAAGGCAACACATGCTTTATGTCGTTACCGGTGCAGCAGGATTCATCGGCTCAAACCTGGTTGCCGCACTCAACGCACGCGGCGAGCGCAACATCCTGGCCGTGGACAATCTCCAGAAGCCAGACAAGTTCCGCAACCTGACCAGCCTTCAGATTGCCGACTACATGGACAAGCACGAGTTTCTCGAGCGGTTGTCCAATGCCCAGTTCGACGGCGCCATTGACGTGGTGTTCCATCAAGGCGCCTGCTCGGACACCATGGAGCTGGATGGCCGTTACATGATGGACAACAATTACCGCTATTCCCTCGCGCTGCTCGATTTCTGCATCGAAGAGGACATCCCGATGATCTACGCGTCCTCGGCGGCGGTGTATGGCGGCGCGGAGGTTTTCCGGGAAGACCCGGCCTGCGAGAAGCCGCTGAATGTCTATGGTTACTCCAAGCTGCTGTTCGACCAACTGGTGCGTCGTCGCCTGGCTGACACCGAATCGCAGGTGGCCGGGTTCCGTTATTTCAACGTGTATGGGCCGAATGAAAGCCACAAGGGTCGCATGGCCTCGGTGGCCTGGCACTTCTTCCACCAGTATCGCGCCGAAGGCTGTGTGCGGCCGTTTGCCGGTTCCGGCGGCTATACCGATGGTGAGCAGCGCCGCGACTTCATCCATGTCGATGACGTGGTGAAGGTGAACCTGCATCTGCTCGACAATCAGGATGTATCCGGCATTTTCAACACCGGCACGGGCCGCGCCCAGAGTTTCAACGACGTGGCCTGTGCCGTGGTGAATACCTGCCGTGCGGCAGAGGGCAAGCCGGCGATGGATCTCGCGAATCTGCATCGCGAGGGCCTGATCCAGTACAACCCGTTTCCCGATGTGTTGAAGGGCAAGTACCAGCACTTCACCCAGGCCGATACCGGCGCGCTGCTGAAGACAGGCTACGACCAGCCCTTCCTGACGGTGGAGCAGGGCGTCACCAGCTATGTGACGCAGTTGCTGAAGTCCGCCTGAGTCCCAGAAACCAGATCATCCCGCGAGGGCAGCAATGTACAAGACCATAGAAGACACCGTCGGCAACACGCCCCTGGTGCGGCTGAAACGCATCCCCGGCGATACCAGCAACGTTATTCTGGGGAAGCTCGAAGGCAACAATCCCGCCGGATCGGTGAAGGACAGGCCGGCGCTGTCCATGATTACGCGTGCCGAGCAGCGCGGTGACATCAAGCCCGGGGACACGCTGGTCGAGGCGACCAGCGGCAACACCGGCATTGCGCTGGCGATGGCTGCGGCCATGCGCGGATATCGCATGATCCTGATCATGCCCGAGCACCTTTCGATTGAACGCCGCCAGGTGATGCGTGCCTTTGGCGCCGAAATCGTGCTGACGCCCAAGACGGGTGGCATGGAGGCGGCGCGCGACCTGTCCGAGAAAATGCGCGACCAGGGCAAGGGCTTCATCCTCGACCAGTTCGCCAATCCGGACAATCCGCTGGCCCATTACGAAACGACCGGTCCGGAAATCTGGCGCGACACCGAGGGCAAGATCACGCATTTCGTCTCCAGCATGGGCACGACGGGAACGATCATGGGCGTGTCGCGCTACCTCAAGGAAAAGAATCCGGCCATCCAGATCGTCGGCGCGCAGCCGACTGACGGCTCGCAGATTCCCGGCATCCGCAAATGGCCGGAGGAGTACCTGCCGAAGATCTATGACGCAAAACGCATCGATCGCGTGGAGTACGTCAGCCAGGCCGACGCCGAGGAAATGACGCGGCGCTTGGCGCGCGAAGAAGGCATTTTTGCCGGCATTTCGTCCGGCGGCGCGCTCACTGTGGCGCTGCGCGTATCGCAGCAGGTTAAGAACGCCGTCATCGTGTCCATTGTCTGTGATCGTGGAGACCGCTATCTCTCCACCGGCGTGTTCCCGGACTGAATCTCATCATCTCGGAACCCCGCATGACACCTGTACTCGCATTTGACATCGAGACTGTGCCCGATACGGCCGGCCTGCGGCGCCTGCACGATCTGGACGAAACCCTGTCTGACCACGACGTGGCGCAGTTCGCGTTTGTCCGGCGTCGCATCCAGACCGGCGGTGATTTCCTTCCACCGCACCTGCATCGCATCGTCGCCATTTCCTGCGCCCTGCGCGAAGGGGACAATTTCCGTGTCTGGTCGCTGGGCACGACAGCAGACGGCGAGGCCGACCTGATCCGGCGTTTCTTCGATGGCATCGAGCGCTATACCCCGCAGATCATCTCCTGGAACGGCAGCGGTTTCGACCTTCCGGTGCTGCATTACCGTACGCTGGTGCACGGACTGTCCGCACCGCGTTATTGGGACATGGGCGAAGACGATCGCGAATTCAAGTTCAACAATTACATCAATCGCTACCACAGCCGCCATCTCGACCTGATGGACCTGCTGGCCCTGTTCAACGGGCGCAATTTCGTCGGCCTCGACGATCTGGCGAAGTTGCTTGGCTTTCCGGGCAAGCTCGGCATGGACGGCGCGAAAGTGTGGGGTGCCTTTCAGGATGGCGGCATTGCCGACATCCGCAATTACTGTGAAACCGATGTGGCCAATACCTATCTTGTGTTCCTGCGTTTTCAGCTGATGCGCGGGGTCTTTGATGAGTTGCGCTATCAACGCGAACTGGACCTTGTTCGCGCTACGCTGTCACGTTCCGATGCCCCGCACTGGCGGGAGTTTCTGGATGCGTGGCCGCAGTCCTCTACTGCCACGGCTGCAGTCCAGCCTGGAACACCGGAGTCCGTGTGACCATTGCAACGATAGAGTCCCTCGACCGCGAGGGACGCGGCGTAACGCACGTTGAAGGCAAAGCCATCTTTGTTGACGGCGCACTGCCAGGCGAAATCGTCGAGTATTCCCCCTACAAGAAAAAGGGTTCCTACGAACTGGCGCAACTGGTGCGCATCATCAAGTCCAGTTCATCGCGCGTGGAGCCAGGGTGCCGCTTTTTTGGTGTCTGTGGCGGCTGCTCGCTGCAGCATTTCGACCTGCGCGCCCAGGTTGCCGCCAAGCAGCGCATCCTCGAGGACGCGCTCTGGCACATCGGCCGCATGCGACCGGAACACATGCTCTCGCCGATCTGCGGGCCAGCCTGGGGCTACCGCCATCGCGCGCGGCCGTCGGTGCGTCTGGTGCCCAAGAAGGGCGGCGTGCTGGTGGGTTTTCACGAGCGCAAATCGAGCTACGTCGTCGACATGACCAGTTGCGAAGTGCTGACACCGGCGGTGTCCGCGGCCATTCCGCGCTTGCGCGAGTTGTTCGGCCAGTTATCGATCCGCGAGCGCCTGCCGCAGATCGAGGTGGCCGTGGGTGATCGTGTCACCGTCATGGTGCTCAGGGTGCTGGCAGCGCCTTCAGCTGAGGATGAGGCCCTGCTGAAGGGCTTTGCGGAGGAGAGCGGCTTCCAGCTCTGGCTGCAGCCCGGCAATCCGGAAACCGCGCAGCCGTTCTGGCCGCTGGACGCGCCGGCACTGGACTATGTGCTGCCCGAGTTCGATGTCCGCATTGCCTTCATGCCCACTGATTTCACCCAGGTAAACCACGCCGTGAATCGCATCCTGGTGCGGCGCACACTGAGATTGCTCGACCCGCAGGCCGGCGAGCGGGTCGGCGATTTCTTCTGCGGCCTGGGCAATTTCCCGCTGCCCATTGCGCGTTCCGGAGCCACCGTATTTGGTGCCGAAGGCAGCGAGGGCCTGGTCCAGCGGGCACGCAGCAATGCGGCGGCCAACGGCCTCGATGGCCTGTGCACCTTCCAGAGCGGCAACCTGTTCGACCCGGAGGTCTGCGCGCGCCTGCTGAAAGCGGCAGGGCGCATGGACCGGGTATTGATCGATCCGCCGCGCGACGGGGCGACTGAACTGGTGAAGGCCTTATGGGCCATGGATGATGCGCCGAAGCGGATTGTCTACGTATCCTGCGATCCGGCCACGCTGGCACGCGATGTCGGCATCCTGTGCCAGGAAGGGCGCTATGTGCTGCAGGCGGCGGGCGTGGTCAACATGTTCCCGCATACCTCACACGTTGAGTCCATGGCTGTATTCGAGCGGGGTGGCTGAAGCTGCGCGTTTCCGGTGTCACAAAAAACAATGGCCGCAAATTGCGGCCATTGTTTTTGGGGCGTGGAGTCTCAGTCGTTACTGCTGCCGCCGATGCCAAGGAACTGCAGCAGCACGGAGAACAGGTTGTAGATCGAGATGTACAGCGTCAGTGTGGCCGACACGTAGTTCGTCTCGCCGCCGCGCACGATGGCATTGATCTGCCACAGCATCACCAGCGTTGAGAAGATGACGAACGCGGCCATGATCACCAATTGCATCACCGGGCTGGCGAAGAACACGTTGCCCACCACGGCCAGCATTATGACGATGCCGCCGACCATCAGAAAGTTGCCCAGGCCGCTGAAGTCGCGCTTTGTGCTCGAGCCAATGGCAGACATGACAAAGAAGGTTGCGGCGGTGCCGCCCGCGGCCATCATCACCAGTTCAATGCCGTTGGACATCCCCAGTACACGCTGCAGCAGCGGCCCCAGCAGCAAGCCCAGGAACAGCGTGAAGCCGAGCAGCAGGCCCACACCGATGACACTGTCGCGGTTCTTCTCGATGGCAAAAACCCAGCCATAGAAAATCGCCAGCACGGCGAAGAACGAGAGCATGGGGCTGGATCGCATGAAGCTGAGGTCCAGGTTCGTGCCCAGGGCAGCGCCGATCACTGTCGGGATCAGGCTGAGCGCCAGCAGCATGTAGGTATTACGCAGCACGCGATGCTGAAGCGCTGCGGCCTCCGATGCCACCGGGGTGGCGCCAAAGCCGTTATCGATCGGTTTCAGTTCTGGTTGCATGATCACTCCTGCGGTTTTATGAGTACGGAACTTGGACGAGATTATGCTTCAGTAAGTTCCCGGTATGTACGCTTCATGCATTGCAGAAATATATGCTTGCAGACGTTCGTTTTCGCCAGATCCCCGATGCTATAATTCAACCTTAACAAGGACTTAGTTTAGCGAGTGGGTCCGGGGAAGCGTGGCCGAGTGGTTGAAGGCACCAGTCTTGAAAACTGGCGATCCCGCAAGGGGTTCGTGAGTTCGAATCTCACCGCTTCCGCCACACCGCCGGCAGGCGCCTGTGTCATCGCCGCCTTCCTGTTCAATCGGCCGTGATCGCCGCAAGTCCGAATCCGAAAAAAAAGCCTCCCGAAGGAGGCTGTGCGGTCAATTCCCAATCTGGTCGGACGGCGCGGAACCTGCGCCGCCCCTGCTTCCTGCAATCAAAGCTTGTCAAGGGTGATCTTTTCCTTCGTGATGAACTGTTCCCAGCGATCGACTTCCTTGGCCACCCTTTCCTTGAACTGGGCAACCGTCAACGGGGGCGCCGCCTCGGAACCATCTGCTGCCAGTTTGGATTTCATATCCGGGTGACTCATGATGGCAACAATCTCCCTGTTCAGGGCGTCAACAATCGGCGCTGGCGCACCGGCGGTTGTATAGATGCCGTACATGTTGTCCAGCGTAAAGCCCTTTATCCCGGACTCATT
>CAMCYY010000120.1 GCA_945885335.1 Bordetella parapertussis | reverse complement strand
TTCATGGTCAGGAGGAACATCGGCCTCACCACCTCGAGTTCTTCCTTGCTGAAGTCCAGCGAACGCGCCGGCTTGCCCTGGTCCAGTGCCGCCTGGATTTTTTCCAGCACGGCCACGAGGCGCACCGCCTCCTTGTCTGTACCGGATTTGGCCAGCTTCACATTCTTGGATAATTGCTTCTCGACCGCAGCGAGGTCGGCCAGTGCCAGTTCGGTGTTGATGGTCTCGATGTCGGACACCGGATCAACCTTGCCGGCGACGTGCACGACATTGGGGTCCTCGAAGCAGCGCACCACATGGGCAATGGCATCGGTTTCGCGGATGTTCGCAAGGAACTTGTTGCCCAGGCCCTCGCCTTTGGATGCCCCGGCAACCAGGCCGGCGATGTCCACAAACTCCACCGCCGCCGGAATCACCTTCTGCGGCTTGACGATGTCGATGAGCGCCTTGAGGCGCGGATCAGGCACCTCGACGATGCCCACGTTCGGTTCGATGGTGCAGAAGGGATAGTTCTCCGCCGCAATGCCCGCCTTGGTCAGTGCATTGAACAGGGTGGACTTGCCGACATTGGGCAATCCGACGATGCCGCATTTGACGCTCATGTGTTTCCTTTTTTTGTCTCTTTTACCGCAGCAGCAGGCGGCACGATCTTGGTGTGCAACTTCAGCATGGCCGCCGCCATGTCACCCTCCAGCGCAAGGTGCAGGCATCCCAGCGATTTTTCCATCGCAGCATCGATCAATTCACGATCCGCTGGCGCAGGAGAAGACAGCACGTAGTCGCCGACCAGACTGCGGTCACCCGGATGACCGATACCCAGCCGCAGGCGCCAGAAATTCGGCGAACCCAGCACGGCGGAAATGTCCTTCAGCCCGTTGTGGCCGGCCACGCCACCGCCCTGCTTGAGCTTTGCCACACCGGGCGCGAAATCCAGTTCATCGTGTACCACCAGGATCTCCTCGGGCGCTATCTTGAAAAAACGCGCCAGGCCACCCACCGATTTTCCGGAAAGGTTCATGTAAGTCTGCGGCTCGACCAGCCAGACTTCGCCCGCATGTGACCCGCGTGGGGCGCCAAGTTTGCCCACCAACCCGTGGTACTTCGCATCCTTGACCAGCGACACGCGATGCTGGTCGGCGAGACGCGAGACGAGCCAGAAACCGACGTTGTGGCGGTCCCGTTCGTGCTGCCTGCCGGGGTTACCCAGGCCTGCAATCAGGCGTATTGGCGTGTGGGGCATCTCTGAAACGCGTCAAATATTCTTCGCAGGAACAAAAAAGGCGCGGCAATACTGCCGCGCCTTTTCTGCGTCAAGGCGGAATTACTTCTTGCCGCCCTTGTCGTCCTTCTTGTCGTCCTTCTTGTCACCGGCAGCAGCGTCGCCAGCCTTTTGCTTGGCGGCCGGAACGGCAGCGGCAGAGGCGGCATCCGCGGCGGCGGCAGTGGCTTCTTCTTCGGCGATTGCAGCACGCGGAATCTGCGCAGAGGCCACAGCCGGGTTTTCACCGGCACGCAGGCCGATTTCAATGCCTTCAGGCAGCTTCAGATCACGGATATGCACCGAATGTCCGATTTCGATGGCCGACAGATCGACCTCGATGAACTCCGGCAGGTTCGCCGGCAGGCAGCGGACTTCCACGTCGTTCATGATGTGGCTGATCATTGCCCCACCCAGCTTCACCGCCGCCGAAACCTCGGCGTTCACGAAGTGCAGCGGCACCTTCATGCGAATCTTCTCGTCCGCCGATACGCGCTGAAAATCGATGTGCTGTACCTGCATCTTGAACGGATGCATGTTGACTGCGCGCAGCAGTACCTGCTCCTTGGCGCCATCCAGCGTCATGTCCAGGATGGATGCGTGGAATTTCTCGTTCCGCAACGCATGGAACAGCGCGTTGTGATCGAGCTCGACGGTAACCGGGTCCTTCTTTCCGCCATAAACAATACCGGGAACTTTTCCGGCGATGCGCAGGCGGCGGCTCGCACCCGTGCCCTGCAGTTTGCGCGATTGCGCAATGACTTCTATTGCCATGATAGCCTCCAATAATGGTGTGTCCGCGACCAGACACACCGGTTAAACCGATCAAAAAAACCGGTTGTAAAACTGCTGCCGCCTTCAAACAGCCCGCTATTCCATGAACAGCGAACTGACCGAATCCTCATTGCTGATGCGCAGTATCGTTTCGGCCAGCAGGCCGGCTACCGACAGCACGCGTATCTTCTTGCAGGCCTGTGCTTCCTTGGACAGCGGAATGGTGTCTGTCACCACCAGCTCGTCCAACGCCGACTCCTGTATGCGCTGCACCGCCCCGCCCGACAGCACCGGGTGGGTGCAGTAGGCCAGGACGCGCTTCGCACCCTCATCCTTCAGGGCTTGCGCCGCCTTGGCCAGCGTGCCCGCGGTATCGACGATGTCATCCATGATCACGCAGGTGCGGCCGCTCACGTCACCGATGATGTTCATTACCTCGGACACATTCGCCTTGGGCCGCCGTTTGTCGATGATGGCGAGGTCGCAATCCAGGCGTTTCGCCATGGCCCGCGCCCGCACCACACCACCGACGTCCGGCGATACCACCATCAAATCCTCGTAGCCGTGCTTCCATACGTCGCCCAGCAGTACCGGCGTCGAGTAGATGTTGTCCACCGGCACGTCAAAAAAGCCCTGTATCTGGTCTGCATGCAGATCCATCGTCAGCATGCGGTCCACATGGACTGCATGCAGCAGGTTCGCCACCACCTTGGCGCTGATCGACACCCGCGCTGAACGCGGCCGCCGATCCTGGCGCGCATAGCCGAAGTACGGAATCGCCGCAGTCACACGCCCCGCCGAGGCACGCTTCAGCGCGTCAATCATCAACAACACTTCCATGAGGTTGTCGTTGGTCGGCGCGCAGGTCGACTGCAGCACAAAACAATCCTTGCCGCGCACGTTCTCCAGCAACTCGGCGTTGACCTCACCGTCGGAGAACTTCGCCACGGTGGCGTGTCCGAGCGGAATGTTAAGGCGCCGCACCACCGCGTGCGCCAGCAGCGGGTTGGCATTCCCGGTGAACACCATCAGGCTCTCGTAGGCCATCGCTCGTGCTGCTCCCGTTCCCGCACTGCCACCAGGGACTGCGCGGGTATTACGATCCCAAAAACACGACACGCCGCACGGCACACCATTGATGCGCACACATGATGCGGCGTGTCAGACCAGGTCAATACTGGCTGGGGAGGAAGGATTCGAACCTTCGCATGCCGGAATCAAAATCCGGTGCCTTAACCAGCTTGGCGACTCCCCAAAAAACATTTTCTGTCCGGCTAACCTGCTTCCAGAAGCCCCCGCAGAGGATGCTTATCCAGTCCGCGCACGACAAAACCACGCATTCCGGATGGCATTCTGGATGCGACCGAGCGCGTATCGCTCTCGGTCGAAAATTCGGCAAAAACGCAGGCGCCTGAACCACTCATGCGGGCATCAGCCGGTATTCCCAATTGTGACAATTGCGACCCCAGCCAGGCCAGATGCGCGGCGACCTGCGGATAACGAGTACAAACGACGGGCTCCAGATCGTTGTGCCCAAACCCGGACTGATACTGCCCGGACCCCGCCGAAAAGCCCGATATTTTGACGATTTTTGTATTTCGTGTCAATTCTTGCGATGCAAAAACCGTTACTGTCGGCACCGCCACGGGGGGAACCAGGACCAGGTACCACGCCGGTGGCAGAACCAGAGGGGTGAGCTTTTCACCCACACCTTCTGCAAAGGCGTTATGCCCGGCCAGAAACACCGGAACATCGGCACCGAGTGCAAGTCCGAGCCGCTGCAAAGCCGCCGTCGGAAGGCCCAGACCCCACAGGCAGTTCAAAGCCAGCAGCGTCGTGGCCGCATCGGAACTGCCCCCACCCAGTCCACCGCCCATGGGTATGCGCTTGTCCAGATGGATGTCGACACCGCCTGGGTGCCCGGTTTCCGCCTTCAGCGCTCTGGCTGCGCGAACGCACAGGTCATTGTCTGCCGGCAGGCCGTCAACCTCGCTTGCGAGGCGCACTTCGCCGTCGGAGCGCGGCGAATAGCGCAGCGTGTCGTTGAGATCAATGAGGCGGAACACAGTCTGCAGCAGGTGGTATCCGTCCGCACGCCGCCCGACCACATGCAGGAACAGATTGAGTTTCGCCGGCGCGGGAAACGACCGGGCCCACAGGGCGGGCGTTGCGCTCACGGCCCGACTTTCCATTGATCAATGATCAGGCGGATTTCGACGGCCGCCTTGCCATCCACGCCAGCATGGTTCAGCGTCAGACGGGACGGCAATTCGCCCGCCCAGGCGGTATAGGTGATGCGCCAGGCATCCTGCTCGATGCCGGCGAGGCGCCCACCGTCGTCATTGCGAGTCTGCGCCGGCCGCCCGGCCGCCGGCCGGCCGCGTACCCAGTCCGGCAACCCGGCCAATGGCAGGCGCCAGCCCAGCACTGATTCGGTCAGGGTTTCGGCATTCGCAGCGCTGTACTCCTTGCCATCGGCTGTCACCAGCCGGACCTGTCCATTCTGCCCGGTGATGCGCGCGACACCCTGGCCCAGTGGCGTTGTTATCAGGAGATCATCGGCAGCAGCGGAATGCCGCCAGGTAATGCGCGTGCTGCCGCCTTCGGCTCCATAGCGCAAGGCCGCCCTTCCCTGCAACTCGAACTCGAGATCGGCTTCGGAAATCGATAAGGCCACAAGACTGGCGCAGCCGGAGAACATGAGTACCGCTGTAAGCAACAGGCAGCGCGCAATCAAGACAGCGAAGGAGTTCAACATGGCAATGGATGCAACGCCGCCATAGCGCCGCTATTGGCGATCAGGGCTTAAGACGCTTGATCGTCTTCATCAGCGTCTCGTTGCCCGGGTTCTTGTCCCCGACTTCCTTGAGAACGCGCTCCGCCTCGGGCTTGTCGCCCATGGTCCAAAGCACTTCGGCGAGGTGCGCCGCGATTTCCGGATCCGGCCGTGCCGTGTATGCGCGCTTCAGATAACGCAGCGCATCTTCCAGCGCCCCCTGGCGAAACAGCACCCAACCCATGCTGTCAACGATGAAGGCGTCCTCCGGCGCAAGCTGCAGCGCCTTTTCAATCAGTTCACGCGCTTCTGGAAGTCGCAGATTGCGGTCGGCCAGCGAGTAGCCCAACGCGTTGTACGCATGTGCGTGATCAGGCCGCAGCGCAATCAACCGGCGCAAGCTGGACTCGAGCAGATCAACACGCTCGATACGCTCGGCCAGCATGGCGTAGTCGTACATCAGTTCCGGGTTGTCAGGCAGGCGTTGCAAGGTTTCGCCAACCAGATCAAATGCCTGCTTCGGCTGCCCCGCATCGCGCAACAGTTGCGCCTCGGCGAGCACGAGTTGCACGCGCTGCGTGCCGTCGGTCACGTCGCTCGCCTGCAGCAATGCCCGCGCGGCATCAAGAGAACCCTGCCGCGTAAGGATCTGCGCAGAACGGATGCGTGCAATCAGGTACTGCGGCCCCGGTTCCACCGATTTGTACCATTCCAGCGCCTCCGGCAGGCGTTGCTGCTCCTCGGCGATCTGCCCCAGGTAGACACGCACCAGATCCTGATCGCGGAAATCCAGCTCGAGCAGACGCTTGAGGCTGGCCTCGGCCATGACATGGTCACTCGACTGCAGCGACAGCAGCGCAACGGCATAAATCACTTCGGTGTTTTCGGGAAAGGCGGCAACCAGGCGCTGGGACTCCGCGCGTACTTCGCCAAACCGCTTTTCCGCAACCAGTATCCGCGCGTAACCCAGTCGCACATCCCGGGAGCCAGGATAGCTGTCGAGATATTTGCGCAGCACCTGCAGCGCCTCGACATTGGAGCGCCGCTGCATCAACTGCGCCTCCATCAGCACGGCTGCTTCAGACTCCGGCCGCAGTTCACGTGCACGGCGCACCGAAGCCATTGCCGCTGCCTCATCCCCGGCATTGGCCGCGGCCTGGGCCACCGCCAGCTGCGCCAGCGTGAGCTTGGGATAATCCGAAGCCAGTTGCTGCACCAGCTTGAGCGCACCTTGCTTGTCGGGCACATTGACCAGAGCTCGGCTCAATTGCGTGAAGTGCTCGCCCGGATCTGCACTGCTGGAGGCCATCAGTTTTTTAAGGTAAGGCAAGGCTTCATCCAGACGACCGAAGGCAATCAACCGCCCCGCCAGGGCGTTCAGGGCACGCGTCGATCCGGGGTCGGTTTCCTGCCAAATGCGTGCTGCGTCCACGGCGGTGGCATTTATGCCCGCGCCTGCTGCAATCTCGAACGCCCGTCTGGCAATGCGCGGATCGCGGGTTCGCCTGGCGAGATCCAGATACGCCTCAGCGGAAAACCGGAGATCGCCGCGCTGGCCGGCAATTTCTGCCATGAGGAATTCATACAGGATGAATTCGGTCAGCGGCTGCGCCGGCAATACCGGCCCGGGCGGCGCAACCGGTTCAGCCTTGGGGGGGGCAGCCGTTATGGCCGCATCGGTCTGGCTCAGGCGGATCCGCGTGTTGTCGGCGCGGAGTTCTCCGGCAGCCATCCGGGACTCAGGTGCCGCGACCGGCTGCTGCGCACACCCGACCATGCCTAGGACCAGGCAAATCAAGGTGGTGCACCACACTGAAAATGTAGGGGTAATGGAGAACATGAGCTGGAGACTTTCCGGGCGGGATCGTAGCCACGCCAGAATACCACCAGTTCAATAGACACAATGTCAGCGATCATCCGACCCGCTATAGTGGCCGGCCACGCACCCTTTCCGCACACAACCATGCCCGAATTACCAGAAGTCGAAATCACCCGTCGCGGCATCGCGCCGGCCGTTACCGGACAAATCGTCACCAGCGTCGTCGTGCGTAATGCGAGGCTGCGCTGGCCGGTGCCAAAGCAACTGCCGGCCATGCTGATGGGGAAAGCGGTGCGCCAGGTGGTACGGCGCGCGAAATATCTGCTGCTCGACCTGGGTGACGGCTGGCTGATTCTGCACCTGGGCATGTCGGGCAGCCTGCGGCTGGTGGCGCCTGACCTGCCTCCCGGAGGACACGACCACATTGACATCGTGTTCGGCAAACAGGCACTGAGATTGAGGGATCCAAGGCGCTTCGGTGCCGTACTGTGGAAATCCGGCGACGTGCTCACCCATCCGCTGCTTGCCCATCTGGGTATGGAGCCACTGGGCCCGGAATTCTCGGGCGAGGTCTTTCATCAGGCCTCGCGCCGGCGCAGCACTGCAGTGAAGCAATTCCTGATGGATCACACGGTGGTCGTGGGCATCGGCAACATCTACGCCAACGAAAGCCTGTTCCGCGCCGGCATCAGTCCGCGCACCAGCGCCGGACGGCTTTCACGCGCGCGCTACGACCGCCTCGCCGTTGAAGTCAGGCGCACCATGGAAGCGGCCATCGAAGCGGGCGGCAGCAGCCTGCGTGACTTTGTCCACTCGGATGGCGCCTCGGGGTATTTCCAGCAGCAGTATTTCGTCTATGGCCGCGACGGTGAGCCATGCCGAGTGTGCAGGCAGCCGATTAAAACCATACGACAGGGACAGCGCTCGACGTTTTATTGTTCGCACTGCCAGCGCTGAAGCGGTGAAACAGCAACCCTGCGCCGCAATCAGGACTGCCTGAATTTCGCCAACATGCGTTCGTTGACGTGCGGGTGCACGAACTGACCGACATCGCCGCCCAGCGTGGAAATTTCGCGCACCAGCGTTGCCGAAATAAACAGGTGGCGCTCTTCCGGCGTCAGGAACACCGTCTCCACATCGGGAATCAGCCGGCGGTTCATTCCAGCCAGCTGGAACTCGTATTCGAAATCCGAAACCGCGCGCAGTCCGCGCATGATGACCTTGGCGCCGCATTGGTTGACGAAATCGCGCAGCAGCCCTGAGAAACCCTTGACGGTGACGTTGGGATAAGGCGCCAGCACGACACGCGCTATGTCGATGCGCTCCTCCAGCGTGAAGAACGGGCGCTTGCCACGGCTGTCGGCAACACCGACAACAACCTCGTCAAACAGCGTTGAAGCCCGGCGCACCAGATCCTCATGCCCGTTGGTGAGGGGATCAAACGTTCCAGGATAGACGGCTTTAGTCACTCGGATTCCAATCGTAGTAGCTGATAGTGGACCTGCCCCGCCCGGCCGCTCTTTTCGACCAGCCACGGCGCCGGCCAGTCGGGTGCACGGTCACTTTCAAGGTATACCTGTCCGCCGGGCGCCAGTTGTGCCGGCAGCAGTTCCATCACTTCTGCCGGCACACCCGTCTCGAAAGGCGGATCAAGAAAAATCAGGTCGAAACGCTCAGGTGCGCTCGGCACATTGCGCCGCAGGAATTCTAGCGCATCGGCACGAAAGATCACGGCCGGGTCCGCCTGCAAGCGGGCGGCATTCTCTTCCAGAGCCCTCGCAACAACGGAACTGCGCTCGACGAAAATCACGCGGATGGCGCCGCGGGACAGGGCTTCGAAACCCAGCGCGCCCGAACCAGCGTACAGGTCGAGGCAGCGGAAACCCTTCAAGTCCTGGCCCAGCCAGTTGAACAGGGTTTCACGGATGCGGTCCGGTGTCGGGCGTAATCCCTGCGCTTCGGGAAATGCAATGCGCCGGCTGCCCCAGGTGCCGCCGATGATGCGCACTTCATTGCGCATTCGCCCGTGCAGGGGACCTGACTGGCCCTTAACAGTTGCGCGCGCTCGCTTCAATTCGAAACTGCGCACGAAAACGGCACGCCTTGCATCACGTCACGGGGAACTATTTCGCGGTTTTTCATCGTCAGCCTGATAGAATTCTCCGTCATCTTAACGTCTTTTTCCGCGCATCCTTTTGCGCGCCTCCATGTTCGGCCTGTTCAAGAAAAATACGCCTCCGGCGCCCCCCACTCACGAATCCGCGCCGACATTCCTGGGCCGGCTCAGGGAAGGCTTGCGCAACACGGGCTCACGCCTGTCCGGGCTCCTCACCGGTCGCAAGATCGACGAAGCCCTGTTCGAAGAACTGGAAAGCGCGCTGCTGTCAGCAGATGCCGGTGTCGATGCTACGGCGCAACTGATCACCCGACTGCGCGATCAGGCGCGCAAACAGGGACTGCAGACCGCTGAAGAACTGAAGGCCGCGCTGCATTCGCACCTGGTGGAAATGCTCAAGCCGCTGGAACAGCCCGAATTGCTGGCAGCGGCTACTGATGGAGCGGAACGGCCGCGCCCATTTGTCATCATGCTGGCCGGCGTCAACGGCGCCGGCAAGACCACCTCCATCGGCAAGCTGGCAAAGCTGTTCCAGGGCCGGGGACTGTCGGTGCTGCTTGCCGCTGGCGACACTTTTCGTGCCGCCGCGCGTGAACAACTCGCGGCCTGGGGCGAGCGCAACAACGTGGCCGTCATTTCGCAATCGGGCGGCACGCAATCAGCCGATCCGGCCGCGGTGATCTTCGATGCCATACAGGCGGCGCGGGCACGCGGCATCGACGTCGTACTGGCCGACACGGCGGGACGCCTGCCCACGCAACTGCACCTGATGGAAGAGGTGAAAAAGATAAGGCGCGTCATTGCCAAGGCCGATGCGGCGGCCCCGCATGAAGTGCTGCTGGTG
>CAMCYY010000119.1 GCA_945885335.1 Bordetella parapertussis | reverse complement strand
TCGACCGCCGCATCAAACAACTCATGCAGCATGCCATTACCCACGGATTCGCCGTCAGCTGATACTAGGCCGAGCAGCAGTTTGCGCATGCGGGAATCAGATGGACATTCACAGGAAATCATGCCCGCCCTTGTCACTAATCACGCTCGGCGTTATTATAAGACGTGATCAAGTCGTTCAAATGCACTGATACGCAAGCACTGTCGCACGGCCGGCGTGTCAGGCAGTTCGTGAACATCGAAACCGTTGCCCTGCGTAAATTGCGGCAATTGCAGATCGCGATGAGCCTGGATGACTTGCGGGTCCCACCTGGAAACCGGCTTGAGGCGTTGAAGGGCAATCGCGCTGGCCAGCACAGCATTCGCATCAGCGGCCAGTTCCGCCTGTGCTTTCGGTGGACAGTTTCAGGAGCAGAGGACGTTGAGATCGTGGATTACCACTAAGGACAATGACTATGCGCAAGCTCAAACCCGTGACACCTGGCGAACTGCTGCTCGAAGAGTTTCTGCTCCCGATGGGTATTTCCCAATATCGCCTCGCCAAGGAAATCAGCGTACCGGCGCAGCGCATCGGCGAAATTGTCGCCGGCCGTCGCGGCATCACCGCCGATACCGATCTGCGTCTGTGCAAATTCTTCGGCCTGTCGAATGGCTACTGGCTTCGCGCGCAAGCTGCGCATGACACGGAAGTCGCTGAATCGTTGCTTGCCAAGACGCTGACCAAGATCAAGCCCTGGGCTGACGCGGACAAGCGCGCAACAGCCTAGTCCGGAGCTGCAAGGGCACGAGGCACGGGCGCCATACCGCCCTAGCGCCGCATCCCCTCCCACATCTTCTGCAGCCGCCTGGCCGACACCGGCACCGGCGTCCTGAGTTCCTGCGCAAAAAGCTGCACGCGCAACTCTTCCAGCAGCCAGCCGAATTGCTCCAGCGTTCCATCAACCGCGCCGGACTTGCGCGCCGCTGCGAGCTGGCGCAGGTAGAGCGTCTGCAACGGAGTCAGCTCACCCGTGCCACGCACATCCAGCGACAACCGTGACGGATCGTTACGCAGCTTGTCGAGGCGCAGCACCGCCGCCTTGAGATAGCGCGGGAAGTGCGTCAGCCGCTCGAAGGGGGTGTCGGCGACGAAGTGCTTCGGCAGCAGGCGCGCCATCTGCTCCTGGATGTCCTGCACCTGGGCCGGGTAGCCGCGCTGGGCTTCCTTCATTTTCCTGGTCAGCGCCTGATATTCAGTGAGGATGTTGCCGATCAGGCGCGCCATTTCCTGGGCGATGAGGTTGACGCGGGAGCGCCCTTCCTCACGACGCGTGTTGAAGGATGCGGCATCGCGCGGCAGCGGCGCCTGCATGCAGGCGCGGTCGAACGTGGCTTCGAGCAATTGCGCGCGCAGTTCGCTTGAATCACCAAAGGGCGAGAACTGCAGGGCAAGCGCGGTGAAATTCGGCAGCCCCTTCTCGATGAACCGGACCTGCTCCTTGAGTTGCAGCATGAAGAGGCGCCTGAGGCCTGCATGATGTTCGGCACGCGCGGTCTCCTCCGCATCAAACACCTGCAACTGCACCTCGGTTTCGAGATCAACGATCGCGGGGAAGCCAATCAGCGTCTGCGAGCCATGCTCGATTTCCATCACTTCGGCCAGCTCGCCGAATTTCCATTCCGCGGTCGGCTCACCGGCTTCGCCGTCGATCGCGCCGCCACCATCGGCATCGAATACGCCGGCATCGGATATGGCTTCGGCGAAGCTTTCACCCGCTGCTTCACCCAGTTCGGCGCGCAGTTGCGCCAGGTTGCGGCCCATACCGAGCTGGCGGCCATGCTCGTCAATGACGCGCAAGTTCATGGACAGATGGGCCGGCAGGCGTTCGGGCTGGAAGCCGTCGCGCGGGATGTCGAGGTTCAGTTCTCGCCGCGCCCAGCGCGCGATCGCCTCGCTCATCGGCACCTTGAGTTCCGGTGGCTCAGACAGGAAGGCCTCGACGAACTCCGGTCCCGGCCCCAGCTTGTGGCGCGTGCGCTGCGGTAACGACTTTGCCAGGCCCAGTGCCTTCTCGCGCCGCAGGCCCGGCACCAGCCAATCGCACAGCGCGGCGTTTACCTGGTTCAAGGCAACAAGGGGTACGGTGAGCGTTACGCCGTCGCGCGGGCTGCCCGGTTCGTGCAGGTATTCGAGCGCGAAAGTGCGCCCGGCCATATCCAGCTGGTGCGGAAACTGCGCGGTGGTAATGCCCGCCGCCTCATGGCGCATCAGGTCGGCGCGCTTGAGGAACAGCAGTTTTGAGTCTTTCGTCTCGGCTTCGTGGCGCCACTTGTCGAAATCATGGCCGTTGTGGATGCCCGCCGGGATCAGGCTGTCGTAAAAAGCAAAGATGAGCTCGTCATCCACCAGCACATCGGGCCGGCGCGACTTGTGTTCCAGGCGCTCGATGTCGCAACGCAGGTTCTGGTTGTGCACGAAGAACGCCGCCTTGGTGTCCCAGTCGCCTTCGACCAGTGCACTGCGGATGAAAATGTTGCGCGACTCCGCTGGCGCCTGCGGGCCGTAGTGCATGCGCCGGTTCGTGTACAGCGGCAGGCCGTAAAGCGAGGCGCGCTCGAAGGCGGCGACATGGGCGGGCTTTTTCTCCCAGTGCGGCTCGTACTGGCTTTTTTTCACCAGATGGGCGCCGACGCGCTCCAGCCATTCGGGTTCCAGCGTGGCGACGCAGCGCGCATAGAGGCGCGTGGTCTCGGTGACTTCGGCCCCCATGACCCA
This sequence comes from Bordetella parapertussis, assembly GCA_945885335.1. Lineage (GTDB taxonomy): Bacteria > Pseudomonadota > Gammaproteobacteria > Burkholderiales > SG8-39 > CAIYPG01. The sequence continues at coordinate 6,866 of CAMCYY010000119.1, read as the reverse complement.
GCGCCCGGCCTTGCGGCCCACGCCCGAGCCCGGATGCACCCAGAACTTGATGCCACGCGCACCGAGGTAATTGCCCTCCTCGGTCTTCAAGCCGACGTTGCCCAGTAACCCCGCCAGCAGCGCACGGTGGAGCTGCGCATAGATCCTGTGCGGCTCCGGATTGACCTCACCCACCTTCCAGCCAAGCTCGGACACCATCTCCTTGATCTGGGAGTGGATATCGCGCCATTCGCGCAGCCGGTTTGGCGACAGGAAGTTTTCGCGACAGGTCTGATAGAGCTTCTTGTTCGAACTCTTGTGGTCAATGAGTTCGCCGTAGAACTTCCACAGTTTCAGATAGGACAGAAAATCGGATTTCTCGTCGTCGAATTTCTTCTGTGCCTCGTCAGCCGCAGCGGCACGCTCCATGGGCCGGTCGCGCGGATCCGGCACGGCCAGCGCCGATGCAATCACCAGCACTTCGGCAAGACAACCCTCGGCCTTCGCGGCAAGCACCATGCGACCAATGCGCGGATCCAGCGGCAGGCGGGCCAGTTGCCGGCCGGGTTCGGTGAGGTTGTTCGCATCATCCACCGCGCCCAGCTCGTTCAACAGCGCGTAGCCGTCGCTGATGGCCTTGGGCGAAGGCGGATCAATGAAGGGAAAGTCCTCCACTTCACCCAGATGCAGTGACTTCATGCGCAGGATCACGCTGGCAAGCGATGACCTCAGTACTTCAGGATCGGTGAAAGCAGCGCGCTTGTTGAAATCCTCTTCGTCATAGAGGCGTATGCACACGCCGCTGGCTACGCGACCGCAACGCCCCGAGCGCTGTTTCGCCGCCGCCTGCGAAATGGACTCCACCTTCAGCTGCTCAACCTTGTTGCGGTAGCTGTAGCGCTTGACGCGCGCCAGGCCGGTGTCCACCACGTAGCGGATACCCGGCACGGTCAACGATGTTTCGGCCACGTTCGTGGCCAGCACGATGCGCCGCGTGTTGTGCAGCTTGAATACGCGCTCCTGCTCTGCGGCGGACAGACGGGCAAACAGCGGCAGGATTTCCGTATGCGCGGGATGGTGTTTGCGCAGGGCTTCGGCCGCATCGCGGATTTCGCGTTCACCGGGCAGGAAGACGAGCACGTCGCCAGATCCGATACGAGCCAGATCATCAACTGCATCGACGATCGCCGCATCCAGATCGAACTCGCCCGCCTCGTCCGCCTCAACCGGGCAGTAACGCACCTCCACCGGATACAGGCGGCCCGACACTTCGATCACCGGCGCGGGGTTGCCCTGCACGTCGGAAAAATGCTTTGCAAATCGGTCAGCGTCTATCGTCGCCGAAGTGATGATGAGCTTGAGGTCCGGCCGCTTTCCCGACTGCAGCAGTTGCCGGATATAGCCCAGCAGGAAATCGATGTTGAGGCTGCGCTCATGCGCCTCATCGATGATCAGCGTGTCGTACTGGCGCAGTTCCGGATCGCCCTGTGTTTCGGCCAGCAGGATGCCGTCGGTCATCAGCTTCACATAGGACTTCGAACTGACCTTGTCGGTGAAACGAATTTTGTAGCCAACCACACCGCCGAGCTCCGCCTGCAGTTCCTGCGCAATGCGTGCCGCAGTGGCGCGCGCGGCAATGCGCCGCGGCTGGGTGTGGCCAATCAGGCCTTCAACACCGCGGCCGATGTCGAGGCAGATTTTCGGCAGTTGCGTGGTCTTTCCCGAGCCGGTTTCACCACAGACGATGACGACCTGGTGTTCGCGTATGGCCCGCTCGATCTCGCTGCGCCTGCCGGAGACCGGCAGTTCTTCCGGATACGACGGACGGGGCAGCCCGGTGCGGCGCAGTTCGAGCTCCGCAGGCGAGAACCTGGAATGGGCCCCGGAAGTTCGAGGAGCACGCAATGGGCGCGCAGGCGAATTCACCGAAAACCGGCCCGCAACCGGGAGAACCGTATATTCTTTGAATGTGTGATCACAATTATTTTATTAAAATGCTTCAATAATAGACAAAGTTCTGAAATTGATAATATCAATCAAACCAATAAAGATCAGTGGACATCGTGAACGGCACGGTGACGCAGGGTGCGCAGGCGAATGATACCGGCTTGCCATCGCCGGGGCTGTCGCATTCTGTCGCTTTGCCTCGTTGCTCTGCTCGCTGCCTGTGCCTCGTCGACCGGGCCGCGCGGTGTCATCCTCTGCAGCGACTGCCCGGAGACCGTCGCGATCGCCGCCGGCCGCTTCATCATGGGCACACCGGAGAATGACGCCGAGAACTGGAGCCCCGCACGCGAAGGTCCGCAGCATGAAGTCCAGCTCGCTCGCCCCTTCGCCATGGGTCGATACGAAGTGACGCGCGCACAGTTCGCAGCATTCGTTGCAGCAGCAGGTGAAATCGGCGGCGACTGCCTCGACTGGAACAGTCAGAACTGGGTGCCCGATGCGAAACGCGACTGGCGCAATCCGGGCTTTGCACAGACCGACCGCGATCCGGTGGTCTGCGTGAACTGGGAAGAGGCCAAAGCCTACACACGCTGGCTGTCCGCGACGACCGGACAAAACTGGCGGCTGCCGCCCGAAGCCGAGTGGGAATATGCCGCGCGCGCCGGCACCACTACGCGGCGATACTGGGGCGACAGCGCCGACGAGGGCTGCGCCCATGCGAATGTCGCTGACCAGGCGCTGAAACGCGCCCTCGGTACGGAACCGGCGGTGAACTGCGACGACGGTTTTGTCCATACTGCCCCGGCGGGCAGCCTGCGTCCCAACGCATGGGGCTTGCACGACATGCTGGGCAATGCCTGGGAGTGGACGGAAGACTGCTGGCACGAGGGCTATAGCGGCGCGCCGAAGGATGGCTCAGCCCATATCGAAGCTGGCGAAGCGGACTGCGTGCGCCGCGTCAACCGTGGCGCCGGCTGGAACAGCAATCCGCGCAATGTGCGTTCATCGAATCGCGGCAACTATGCCGGAGTGTATCGATATAACATCATCGGCTTTCGCGTCGTGCGCGCCGCTTCTGAAAAGTAACTGTTGAAAAGTGATACTGGAAAAGACTGAATGGAAAAGAAACCCTCGCTGTTCATTATTTTGTCGCGCTCGCCATGGTGGCTGAGCGTGCTGCTCGCGGCATCGATTTTCATCGGCGTGCGCTTCTTCCTGCCCGCGCTCATCGCTGCGTCGGCGGCATTTCCGTTCGCCGCCATCGCCGCCTATGCCGCATGGCGCCAGTTGCGCGTGCCGGGCGAGGCCGCTGTGGCGGACATCCTCGGCCGGTTGCGCACCCTGTCCTGGGACGAGTTTTCCGCCGAACTGGAAGCCGGACTGCGCCGCGATGGTTATGAGCTTGTGCCCCTGGACAAGGGGGCAGCGGACTACGAGCTGCGCAAGGATGGGCGCATCACCTTGGTGAGCTGCAAGCGCTGGAAGGTGACACAGACCGGCATTGCGCCGCTGCGAGAGCTGCTGGCGGTCCGCGAGGCACGCGGCACGGGGGATTGCCTGTATGTTTCAGCAGGCGAGTTCAGCCCCAACGCAATCGAACTGGCAGGCCGCGAAAACGTGCGGCTACTGGCCGGCGCGGACCTGGCAAAACTTTTCGGCCGCGGCGTGCCAAAGCGCGCCTGACTGTCTGAGGCGCGGCCATTGCCGCGCCTTTTCACGGCTTATGCTCCGCGCTACTGGAAGTACATGCCGCCGTTGACGTGCAGATTCTGTCCCGTGGTGAAGGCCGCATCTTCGCTGGACAGGTAGAGCATCGCCGCCACGATCTCCTTGGATTCACCCTTGCGGCGAATCGGCTGGTGATCCTTCAAAGGCTTGTCGGTCTGGAAAGCGTCACGTTCAACATCGATGCCGCCGGGCGCCACGCAGTTCGCGGTAATGCCATGCGTGGCGAACTCGCGCGCCAGACCGCGGGTGAAGCCGACAATGCCCAGCTTGGCCATGCCCTTGATGACGCTGCCGCCGATGTGGGCGGAAATCCCCGACAGGTTGATGATGCGCCCCCATTTCTGTTTCATCATCAGGGGCAGCACCGTCTTGCAGACATTGCGCGGACCTGTGAGGTTGACGGCAAAATTGCGCTGCCAGGACTCGTCGTCCTGATCCAGAAACTTGCCCTCGGCGCCGCGATCCACCGCATTGTTTATCGCCACGTGCACCGTGCCCAGTTCGGCCACTGCTTTGGCGATAAAACCCGCAACCGCGGCGCTGTCGGAAACATCGCACTGCATGGCCACGACTTTCACGCCCATTGCGCGCGCCTCGGCCGCGACAGCATTCAACTGATCCATTTTAGAGCTGGTGCAAATGGCAAGGTTCGCGCCCTCCTTCGCAAATGCCAGTGCCGCCAGCCGGCCGATATTGCGGCTGGCACCGGTGATGAGTACGGTCTTGCCCTTGAGTCCTGTATCCACGATTCCGTCCTTGTTGTTTGTTGTTGTATTGAAAAAGCGATCCCGGCTTAATCCTGCATCGGGATTTTAAGCCGCTTTATGTCCTCGCCGATGGCGGCGCCCTCGGCTCTGATGTAGGCGGTGAACTGGTCCAGTGTGCCCGACCAGGGTTCGAACTCCATGCGTTCCAGCTGGGTTTTCATGTCTGCCGTCGCATTGACCTTCGCCATGGCGTCCTGCAGTTTCTGTACCACGGCCCTGGGCGCGCCGGATGGCACGAAGATGGCATTCCACACACCCAGTGCGATGGTCGGATAGCCCTGCTCCTTGAATGTCGGAAGATCCGGCAGCAGGGGTGAGCGCTGCTCGCTGCTGACTGCCAGCCCGCGCACCTTGCCAGTCCGGATGCGACCGCGTGTGGTGCCGAAGGTGGCGAAATAGACCTGGATGTCCCCGGCAAGCAGCGCGACCCCGGCAGGATCGCCGCCCTTGAACGGCACATTCACCATGTCGATGCCCGCGGCAAACATCAGACGCTCGGGCAGGATGCTGCTGCCGGCGGTCGGGCCGACGCTGCCGAAGTTCAGCTTGCCCGGGTTGGCCCTGGCGTGGGCAATGAATTCCGCGAGGTTCTTCGCGGGAACCGAGGTATGCACCATCATGCCGTACGCGGAGAGGCCGACCGGCCCGACGATGGTGTAGTCCTCGAGCTTGTAGCCCGGCTCCTTGTAGACATACAAATTGCCGATCAGGCCGTTCGTCGTATAGAGCAGCGTGTAGCCCGGCGGCTGGGTGCGCGCCACGCTGCGCATGGCAAGCAGGCCGCCGGCGCCGCCGTTGTTCTCGACCACGACTGCCTGACCGAGTTGCTCACTGAGCTTTTGCGCCGCAAAGCGCGCATTCACGTCCGTGGAGGAACCCGCGGCAAAAATCGACACCAGCCGCAGCGGACGTGCCGGAAAATCCTGCGCCCACGCCATCGCGGCAGACCCCGTCAGAAATGCCGTCAGCGATGCGGCCAACGCCGCGCGCAGCTTGCCTTTGCCTGCCCCGGATTTACTCATGGACATCGCCTCCTTGTATCTCGTTTTTTATGCTGCTCCCCGGCGCGAGTATCGCCCCCGGACCCCGCCTGGGGAATCCCCGATTGGCAGCAAAGCGGATTTGCATGGGTCGCAGGCCACCCTGACCAGACCAGAATTCGAGACCACCAGCCCTTCAGAGTCCTCCCACCTGCCTCATTTTTCAGCAAATCACCGGAACCCCCGCCCCTCGAATGCTGTCCCAGAAGTGTATCGAAGCACCTGTTTTACCAGACAAAACTGCCAAAACAGACACGCAGGAATATCCTTATTTGCCCGCAGGGTATTGTTTCAATTGGATTTTTCAGCGATAATGAACGCCACCCTGAAGTTCGGGGGAGGTACTTTAAACCGGTGGTAGCAACCCCAACACCTGATGATATGCGCCGCCTTACTCCAGACCGTGATATGACCACACCCTTTGTCCTGATGACGAATCCCGGAGTCGCTCTCGAAGCGGCCCGACGCTTGGAAAGCTCCCACCTGCCGCGCCGCGCCTCGCTGCTGGACGCCAGGAAATCCAGCCCGGTTGACAGCGAACTGGCGAAATACGACGAAGAAGTGGAGCGCGGCGCCACGTCCTGAGGCAGCGCTGCCAGTGTCCCGGCGCCTAGGACGGTGCCAGCATGCGCTCCACATACCGCGCAATCAGGTCAACCTCAAGGTTCACCCTTGAGCCCGCCTTGAGCAGTTTCAGCGTCGTGGTCGCAACTGTGTGCGGTATCAGATTGACCTCGAACTCCGACCCGTTTGCTGCATTCACGGTCAGGCTCACGCCCTGGATCGTGATGGAGCCTTTGCGCGCGATGTAGCGCGCCAGATCGTCCGGTGCGCGCACCCTGAGCAGCATGCTCTCACCAAGCGAGTGGAACACCGTCACCTCGCCCGCGCCATCGACGTGACCGGAGACCAAATGGCCACCCAGGCGATCTGCGAGGCGCAGCGCCTTCTCCAGGTTCACTTCACCAATGGCATCGATGCCGACGGTGCAGCGCAGCGTTTCCGCGGAGACATCTGCCTCGAAACCCGACGTGGTCTTGGTAACCACGGTCAGGCACACGCCGTTGACCGCGATCGAGTCGCCGATGGCGACATCATCCATGCCAAGGCGCACGGCATGCACCGCAAGGCGCACGCCTCCCTCTCGTTTTTCGATGCGACTGATCTTGCCCAGTGCCTGAATGATTCCAGAAAACATTTGCAACTCCCGTAGCCGTATTTACGCCCCGTCCCCGTTTTTCTCCGGGCTGATGCGCGCCATGATGCGCAAATCCTCGCCGATGCGCAAAACACCCTGAAAATCCAGGCGCTGCGCTGCGGCCAGTTCCTGCATCCCCGGCAGATCGAACATGCCCAGGCCGGTATTGCCGATCAGTTTCGGGGCAAGGTAGATCAGCAATTCATC
>CAMCYY010000118.1 GCA_945885335.1 Bordetella parapertussis | reverse complement strand
GGGGCGTGATTTGAATGCGGATGATGAGGCTATCCGCATTCAAATCACGACCTTTGGGAAAAGCGTCTTTGCCCGTATTTAAACCGCTTCAGGGCTTCTTCAGCCACTCTGCCGCATCCAGCGCGAAATAGGTCAGCACCCCGTCGGCGCCGGCGCGCTTGAAAGCCAGCAGGGATTCCATCACCACGGTGCGCTCATCCAGCCAGCCGTTTTGCGCCGCGGCCTTCAGCATGGCGTACTCGCCGCTGACCTGGTAGACGAAGGTCGGCGCCTTGAACTCTTCCTTCACGCGCCGCACGATGTCGAGATAGGGCATGCCCGGTTTGACCATCACCATGTCGGCGCCTTCGGCCAGATCGAGGCCGACTTCCCACATTGCTTCGTCGCTGTTTGCCGGGTCCATCTGGTAGGTGAATTTGTTGCCCTTGCCCAGCGCCGAGGCCGAGCCGACGGCGTCGCGGAAGGGCCCGTAAAAGCCCGAGGCATATTTCGCCGAGTAGGCCATGATGCGGGTATTGATGTGGCCGCCGGCCTCCAGGCCCTGGCGGATGACGCCGATGCGGCCGTCCATCATGTCCGAAGGAGCCACAATATCCACGCCAGCTGCCGCTTGTGTGAGCGCCTGCTTACACAGCATTTTCAGGGTCACATCGTTGAGGATGTAGCCCGTCTTGTCGATGATGCCGTCCTGGCCGTGGGAGGTGTACGGATCCAGCGCTACATCGGTCATGACCCCCAGTTCGGGGAAGTGCTTTTTGAGCGCCGCGACCACGCGCGGGATCAGGCCTTTGGGGTTCGCGGCTTCGCGGCCGTCCGGGGTTTTCAGCTTCGGCTCGATGGCCGGGAACAGCGCCATGGCCGGCACGCCCAGCTTCAGGCAACGTTCCGCTACCGGCAGCAACTGGTCCAGACTGAGGCGCGAAACCCCGGGCATGGAAGCCACGGCCTGGGTCTTGTTTTTGCCATCCACGACGAACACCGGGTAGATGAGGTCGTTCGTAGTGAGCACATGCTCACGCATCAGGCGGCGAGAAAAGTCGTCGCGCCGCATGCGCCGCATCCTGACCTCGGGAAAACGTCCGTAGGTTTTCATAAAGCGCCTCGCCTCAGTTACGTGCTAATTGCGTGCTTATTGCTCCGCATCATTTTCCGGGAACCTTTCCCGCGTCCGGGACTCTATACCTTCAGACGGTTGCGAGATCGTCTCCCGCTTCTCCTCCCTGAGCGGGTGCCTTAGTCCCTAAGGCATTTTGTCCCCGGGCTCAACCCCTTAGCCCAGGGCTTTTTTATTCCAGGAGCCGTGCCGTGGGCGCGGCTTCTTGCCCGCCGGGCCGGGAACCGGTGCGGCGGCGGGCTTGAGTTCAATGCCCAGCCAGCCGGCGAATACTTTCTCGGCGTCTTCCCACCCGGTTTTCTTCAGACTGGAAAACAAGGTTGCGGAGTAATTTGGACCTATTTGTTCCAGTTCGCGCCGCAGTGTCATGAGGGCGCGCTGGGCTTCGTCGCGCGTCAGCTTGTCGGCTTTGGTCAGCAGCACATGCACGGGCTTGTAGGTGGGCTGAAACCAGGCCAGCAGTTCCCGATCAAGATCGGACATGGGGTGCCGCGCATCCATGATCAGCGCCAGACCGACCAGCGACTGGCGAATGTGGAGGTACTCGCCGATGGTCTTGCCCCACGGTGCGCGTATCGCATCGGGCACTTTTGCATAACCGTATCCGGGCAGGTCGACCAGGTAGCGGTTGTCGCCCAGATCAAAATAATTTAGCAGTTGCGTGCGCCCCGGCGTCTTGCTGACGAAGGCCAGCTTGCGATGGTCGGCAAGCGTGTTGAGGGCGCTGGATTTGCCGGCGTTGGAACGCCCGGCGAACGCGATTTCGCCCAGTCCCTCGGGGGGAAGGGTATGCAATTCGCGCACGCTCGTGACAAAAGCGGCACGCCGGAAAAGTGTGGGTTGGGGCATTGGGGGAGACGCCAGACGGTGGGGGCCGCGTGTTGCCAACAGCGTGTCGACAGCGGCTAAGCTACGGTAGAATAGCAGTATTTTAAGAATCCACTGGCCATACTTGCTTGCGCTTGAATCGCGTTCCGGTTCGAGTGGCAGGACTGAGGTTCCGCTTAGGTTCCAAACGGGCCGGTTCCGCAATTTAGGAGAAAGCATGATTCGAGCGCTGGCGCTCGCCGCCCTGATGTTGTCGCACGCGTTGTATAGCCCGATTGCCCTGGCCGCTGATGCGCCCAAGGCGCTGCCCAAGGCCGATCCCGCGAAGGGTCAGACTATCGCGACCCAGGTGTGCGCCGCATGCCATGGCGCCGATGGCAACAGTGCCGCGCCGATCAATCCGAAGCTGGCTGGCCAGATTCCGGAATACATCGAGAAGCAGCTGAACAACTTCAAGCCCGGCGCAAACGGCAAGGCGCCGGAACGTGCCAATCCGGTGATGATGGGCTTTGCCGCCACGCTGTCGCCGGATGATGTGCGAAATGTCGCGGCCTACTTTGCGGCGCAGACGCCCAAGCCCGGCGCGGCGCGCAACGACAAGACGGTCGCACTCGGCCAGAAGCTGTGGCGCGGTGGTGACGTCGGGCGCGGCATTCCCGCCTGTGCTTCGTGCCATGGCGCAACGGGTGCGGGCGTGCCGGTGCAGTATCCGCGCCTGAAGGGCCAGCATGCTGATTACACCGAAGCACAGTTGAAGGCCTTCCGTGCCGGTGATCGTGCCAACGATCCGAAACGCATGATGCGCACGATTGCCCTCAAGCTGTCCGACGCGGAAATCAAGGCTGTTGCTGATTACGCCGCCGGCCTGAAATAGGACGGCGCCAGCGTCGTCCAGACCTAGAAAAATCCGATAAAGATGAGGAAGGGGGCGTCAGCCTCCTTTTTTCTTCGGTGACCGACAAAGCGAACTCCCCTGCCAGTGCTGTGCTAGAGCTGCTCGCGTCGATGCGCTTCGCAGTGAGCCTGCTCACCGTCGTCGCGATTGCCTCGACGCTGGGAACGGTGCTCAAGCAGGGTGAGCCCTACGCCAATTATCTCGAGCAGTTCGGGCCGTTCTGGTTCCCGGTGTTCGAGCGCCTCGGCCTGTACTCGGTGTACAGCGCCTGGTGGTTTCTGCTCATCCTCGCCTTCCTGGTGACATCGACCTCGCTGTGCATTGCGCGCAACGGACCGCGCATGCTGCGCGAGGTGGGGCGTTTTCATGACACGCTGCGCGAACGCGGCTTTGACAACTTTGCGCATCGGGCCGCATACACCACTGCGCTTTCTCCTGAAACGGCGGTTCAAAGACTTGCGGCCTACCTGCAGGGCGATGGCTTCAAGCTGCGCATCGTCTCGCAAGGCGAGTCGACGCTGATTGCGGCGCAGGCCGGGATGTACCGGCGCCTCGGATATATCCTCGCGCATTCCGCCATTGTGCTGATCTGCCTCGGCGGCCTTGCCGACAGCGAGGCCCTGCTCAGGTTGCAGTTGTTCATGGGCGCAAAGAAACCGGTGGCGGGAAACGTGCGGCTGTCTGATGTTCCGCAGGAGTCGCGCATGGGTCTGGGCAACCCCAGTTTTCGCGGCAACATGCTGGTGCCGGAAGGACGTTCCGGCGACAAGGCGGTGTTGAACTTTGGCGATGGCCTGCTGGTGCAGGACCTGCCGTTTTCGCTGTCATTGAAAAAATTCACAATCGAGCATTACTCGACCGGCCAGCCCAAGCTGTTCGCAAGCGATGTCATTGTCACCGACCTCGACACGCAAAAATCATTTGAAGCACGCATCGAGGTGAACAAGCCGCTGATACACCGCGGCATCGCGGTCTATCAGGCGAGCTTTGACGATGGCGGCACGCTGGTGAAGATGGCGGCGCGCAACCTTGCCGGCGGCGCGCAATCCATTCGTGCCATTGAGGGGCGCATCGGCGATACGCTGGCGCTGGATTTCGGTGGCGCCACTTATCAGCTCGAACTCACCGCGTTTCGTCCTTTCAACATTGAAAATGTTGGTGGCGGCGCCGCCGAGGGTGGCATGGGCGCCCAGCCTGGAGAGGCTGCCGCCTCGCTGTTCTCGCGCATGCGCTCCAACCTCGGCGCGGCGGCAAAGCCGGATGCAAAAAAGGATTTGCGCAATGTCGGGCCGAGCTTCCAGTACAAGCTGCGCGATACGGCGGGCCAGGCGCGCGAATACCACAACTACATGCTGCCGCTGCAGGTTGATGGTCACTGGTTCCTGATGACCGGAATGCGCGCCACGCCGGGTGAACAGTTCCGCTTCCTGCGCATGCCGCTGGATGAATCAGCATCTCTTGACGAATACATCCGCCTCCGTGATGCGCTGTTCGACCGTACGCTGTACGGCGAAATCGGCGCGCGTTTTGTCTCGGGTGCTGCGAGCGGTGATGCCATGAGCGAAACCATGCGCACGCGGCTGGATGAAACAGTGGCACGTGTGCTGGAGACCTTCTCGCTGCACGGCTTCCAGGCGGTCGCTGATTTTCTGGAGAGCGCGGTGCCCGAGGCGGATCGCGAAAAGGCGGCCGAGATTTACGTCCGCGTATTGCAGGGCGCCGCTTGGGAGGCCTGGATGCTGGGTCGTGAACGGGCCGGGCTCAAACGCCTGGAGGCTACGCCGGAGCGTGCTCGTTTTGTCCAGGATGCGCTGAACGCGGCTAGCGACACTTTTTTCTACGGGCCGCCCCTGTATCTGCAGATGGGCGGATTCGACGAGATCAAGGCCAGTGTGTTCCAGTTGACCCGGTCCCCCGGCAAGAATATCGTCTATCTTGGCTGCTTATTGCTGGTGCTGGGGATTTTTGCCATGTTCTACCTGCGGGAACGGCGGCTGTGGCTGCTGGTCAAACCGTCCGGCGAAGTGAAATTCGCGTTCTCCGCCAATCGCCGCACGCTGGACATGGACGAGGAATTTTCCCGCCATCGCGACACGCTGCCCCGCATCCTCTCCTGAGGTATTTCATGGAAATCGCCCAGACCCGGCCCCTTATCAATTTCCGCGGCCATTCCCTGTTTGACTGGCTGTATGCGCTGGCCCTGATGGCCGGCGGCAGCTATGCGTTCATCCACTATGGCGCATTCATGGATGTCTACGAGAAAGCCATCCTGGCCGCGGCAGTGCCGGTGTTTGCGGTGATGGGCTGGCGCTGGCATCCGATTCGTCCGTTGTTGCTCGTGGTCGCAGGCGTAAGCCTTGCCGCGATCAGCCTTTACCAGGGCGATCTCGGGCGTGCCGAGCAGGTATTCCTGCTGAAGTATTTCGCCTCCAGCCAGTCGGCCATCATGTGGATGAGTGTGCTGTTCTTTCTTGCTACCGCGACTTATTGGGTTGGCCTCGTGGGCGGATCGGATTTCGCGGCGCGAAGCGGCACGGTGCTGACCTGGTGTGCGGTGGCACTGGGATTCGTCGGCATGATGGTGCGTTGGTACGAGTCCTACCTGCTGGGTGCGGACATTGGCCACATCCCGGTTTCCAACCTGTATGAAGTGTTCGTGCTGTTCAGCCTGGTGACGGCATTGTTCTATCTTTTTTACGAAGAGCGTTACCACACGCGGCAACTCGGGGCATTTGTACTCATCGTCATCAGCGCGGCAGTAGGCTTTCTGCTGTGGTACACATTCGAGCGCGAGGCGCAGGAAATCCAGCCGCTGGTGCCAGCGTTGCAATCCTGGTGGATGAAGATTCATGTGCCCGCGAATTTCATCGGCTACGGCACGTTTTCGCTGGCGGCAATGACAGGCTTCGCCTATCTGGTGAAAACGGCCGGCGAATCGGCATCGCCTCGCGCTGCAATGGGGCTGTGGGTCGCGGCGCTGATGCTGTCCCTGTTGCTGGCGCTGGAGGCGGTGGTGTTTCGCAAAACCGTGTCTTCTGCGTTCTGGCTGATCTACTTCGCGATATTCGCTGCTGCCTTCGGCGGTATCGTCGCGGCCCGCAAGCGCATCGCGGCCCGCCTGCCGGCGCGAGAGCTGCTTGAAGATGTGATGTACAAATCGATCGCGGTCGGTTTCGGATTCTTCACTATCGCCACCATCCTTGGCGCCCTGTGGGCCGCCGAAGCCTGGGGGGCCTACTGGTCCTGGGACCCCAAGGAGACCTGGGCACTTATCGTCTGGCTCAATTACGCGGCCTGGCTGCACATGCGCCAGATGAAGGGCCTGCGCGGGGCGCCGCTGGCATGGTGGGCGCTGGCCGGATTGCTGGTAACGACGTTTGCGTTCCTCGGCGTCAACATGTTCCTGTCCGGGCTGCATTCTTACGGTCAGCTGTAGCAGGGAATAAGCCCTTCATTGAGCGCGTATACGGATTAGCAGACTTGCATGGATAACCACCCCATCGAGCAGCATATCCCCCGGTTACGGCGCTACGCGCGTGCACTGGTGGGGGACCGCTACGCTGCCGATGATCTGGTGCAGGACACGCTGGAGCGGGCCTGGAACAAGCTCCACCTCTGGCGCCCGGGCAGTGACATGCGGGCGTGGCTGTTCGCGATCATGCATAACGTATTCGTGAATCAGGCCAGAAGCCGCCGTCAGGATATCGAAAGGCACATGGAAGAACTCCCCATCATCGCCGTGCGTGGAACCCAGGGCCAGCAGCTTGAGCTGATGGAAGTGGACCGTGCCCTGCGTGCGCTTCCGCCGGACCAGCGCGAGGTGCTGCTGCTGGTGGCTGTTGAGCAGCTGACCTATGAAGAAACCAGCCGCGCACTGGAAGTGCCCATTGGCACGGTGATGTCGCGGCTGTCGCGTGGGCGCGAACGCCTGCGCCAGCTGACCGCGGGTGGTCCCGGGTCGGCACCCCTGAAGGTCGTGAAATGACGCCGGTGAGTGAAGAGGACCTGCAGGCTTATGCCGACGGCGCGCTCGATGAGGGTTTGCGTGCCGGGGTCGAGGCTTATCTTGCCGAGCATCACGATGATGCAGCTCGCGTGCAGGCCTGGCGCGAACTGAATGCGGCCCTGCGTGCGACCTACAATCCGGTGCTTGACGAATCGGTGCCGGAGCGGCTGCGGGCAAGGCCGGCGCGGGACGCGCGGGGCCGCTACCGCCATGCGATGGCGGCGGGTCTGATGGCGCTCGGTGTGGCGATCGGCATGACGGGTGGATGGGCGGCGCGCGGTGCTTTCCATGATCTGCCTCTGGCCGGAAGCCCGTCTCCGGGTTTTGTGCGGCAGGCGGCCATTGCGCATGCCGTGTATTCGCCCGAAGTGCGGCACCCGGTGGAGGTGGGCGCCAGCGAGGAAGACCATCTTGTGCGCTGGCTGTCCAAGCGCCTGGGTACCGATTTAAAGTGTCCCAAGCTTGGGTCGCTGGGCTATGAACTGGTGGGCGGACGCCTGCTGACGGGTACGAATGGTCCTGTGGCGCACTTCATGTTTCAGGACGCACGGGGGGGGCGATTGACGCTGTATGTTTCGGTGATGCGTGGCGAATCCAGACAGACGGCCTTCCGTTTCAGCCAGGAAGAGAAAGTCGCGGTGTTCTACTGGATAGATGGCAAGTATGGTTATGCCCTGTCCGGCGAGGTCGGCCGGGAGGCCCTGCTGCGGGTAGCTGATGTTGTCTATAAGCAGTTAAATCCGTAATTCCCTTGGGAAAGTTACGGCTTTTACTCGCCGGGATGGAACGGATCGGCGTTGCCAGAGGTGAGCCCCGGTGAATCCCGGTGTAAGGAAGTGAATGCCCTGTCCGACTCATGCAAGATGGATAAACAGAGAACGGAGTCCTTGCCATGCTGATCAAGCGCCCTGCCGACATCAAGTCGTCGGAGATTACGCCCTACGATTTTTATCGGCGTCGCCGTGAATTCATGGCCTCGGCAGGCATTCTGGCCGCGGCCGGGGCTACGGGGCTGCTGTCTTCGGAGGCCTTCGGGCAGGCAGGCGCCAAGCTTCCCTCGTTCAAGAAAAGCCCGCTCAGTACCAGTGAGAAGGCGAATACGTTCAAGGATATTGCGGCGTACAACAATTATTACGAGTTCGGCACCGACAAGTCCGATCCTGCGGAACTGGCCGGCAAGTTCAAGGCGCGTCCCTGGACCGTGAAAGTCTCGGGCGAAGTCAAGAAGCCGAAGACCTTTGGCATCGAGGAGTTGCTCAAGTTTCCGCTCGAAGAGCGCATCTATCGCATGCGCTGTGTCGAGGCCTGGTCCATGGTCATCCCGTGGGTGGGTTTCGAGTTCAACCAGATTGCGAAGCAGGTCGAGCCCACATCGAAGGCGAAGTTCGTCGAGTTCGTCACGGTGATGCAGCCGGAGACCATGCCGGGCCTGCGTTACCCGGTCTTGAACTGGCCGTATCTCGAGGGCCTGCGCATCGATGAAGCGATGCATCCGCTGACGTTGATGTCTGTCGGTCTGTATGACCAGATGCTGCCGAACCAGAATGGCGCGCCGATCCGGCTGGTGGTGCCCTGGAAGTACGGCTTCAAGAGTGCCAAGTCCATTGTGGAAATCCGCTTTGTCGAGAAGCAGCCCAAGGTCGCCTGGGAGATCGCCAATGCCAGCGAGTACGGTTTTTATTCCAACGTGAATCCGGATGTCGACCATCCGCGCTGGAGCCAGAAAAGCGAGAAGCGTCTGCCCTCGTTCTTTGCCAATCACAAGACCGAAATGTTCAACGGGTATGGTGATCAGGTGGCGAAGCTCTATGCCGGGATGGACCTGAAGAAGCTTTACTGAGCGGCTCTGGAGCAATACGCCAGTGTTTTCGGCATTGCGCAATCTGCCGCAGCGCTATGTCGCATGGATCAAGGTCGCGGTGTTCGTGCTGGCGCTGGTGCCATTAGGCAGACTGGTGACCGGTGCTTTCCTGTACCCGGAATGGCTGGGGGCGAACCCGGCGGAATTCATCACCCGTGCTACCGGCGACTGGGCTCTGCGCATGCTACTCATCACGCTGGCAGTGACGCCGCTGCGGCGGCTTTCCGGCTGGAACTGGCTGTTGCGCCTGCGGCGCATGCTGGGCTTGTTTGCGTTCTTCTACGCCGCTGTGCACTTCTCCAGCTATATCTCGTTCGACCATGTGTTTGATGCCGGGGCCATTCTCAAGGACATCGTCAAACGGCCGTTCATTACGGTGGGATTCCTGTGCCTGATGTTCATGCTTCCCCTGGCCGCGACCTCGGCCAATGCCATGGTGCGAAGGCTGGGAGCAAAACGCTGGATTGCACTGCATCGGCTCGTCTACCTTGTTGCCCCGCTCGCGGTGCTGCACTTCTGGTGGATGGTGAAGCGTGACCTGACTGAGCCGATCATTTATGCCATTGTTCTTGCCGGGCTGCTGGGTGCGCGGCTAGTGTGGCGGGCTCGCGAGCGCAAAGCAGGTTTGACTGCGCAGCAGGCCTGAGCCCAGGGCCCTGTTCTGGGGGGGGCGAAAACGTTTCCCCATGAAAGCGGTCAGATAATTGTCAGACACAAACCCGGCCTTCAGTGCGGCCGGGACCTTGGTTCTGTCAACTTTTTTGGCCTGATTTGGCACTCATTGCGCTTGGCACCGGTAGGGAAGTATGATGGCCATCCTTTAAAAAGGGGCCGCAAGATTGCTAGTCGCGGCCCGCATCCGCAAACTGTCCAATATCTACTTTTTGGTGGAAAACTGCATCATGTCGCGTGAACTCGTATATAGC
>CAMCYY010000117.1 GCA_945885335.1 Bordetella parapertussis | reverse complement strand
GGTGATCGGTCCCTCGGGCGCCGGCAAGACCACACTGCTGCAGGCGGTCAGTTGCGCGCTCCGGCCATCGTCGGGACAACTGCTGCTCGACGACCAGGATCCGTGGGCCCTGCCGGTTGCGAAACTGCAACGCCTGCGCGGCTCGCTGTTTCTCGCTCCGCAAACGCCGCCATTGCCACCGCGCCAGCGAACCATCACATCACTCATGGCGGCACGGTTGCCGGCACAATCGCTGTGGACCAGCCTGCGTTCGCTGGTTTATCCAGTCGACATCGCCGAAGCGCATGCGGCCCTGGGACGCTTTGACCTGGCGGAGAAGCTCTGGACACGCGTGGACCGACTGTCGGGCGGAGAACGCCAGCGCGTGGGGCTTGCCCGCGCCCTGCTGTCGCCGGCACGGTTGTGGCTCATCGATGAACCCCTCTCGGCGCTCGACCCGACGCGTGCCGGCATGGCCATCGACACCCTCACTGGGGCGGCTCGCGAACGCAATATCACGCTGCTCGCCACCCTGCATCAGGTGGACATTGCCGTCGCGCGATTTCCGCGCGTCATCGGCTTGCGGGACGGCGAGCTGGCATTCGACCTCCCGGCTGCGCAAGTCACGCGCGAACATCTGCTAAAGCTGTACGCCCAGCACGAGCACGAACTGGCCGGTACCGGTACGCCTGCAACGCCGCCGGCCGACAAGGAGCTGGCACACAACCCGGTGATGGTCCAGCGCTGATGAATGCAATCCACCCAGCCGCAGCGCCCGCCCTGCGCGACCCTGCGTGGTCCGGACGCGTGTTCTGGATACTGGCCTCGCTGGCGCTGGTCGCGCCCATGCTGTGGGCGACCGAATTCAAGCCATGGATACTGTTCGAGCCCGATAGCCTGCGCTCCACGCTGGGATTCGTCGCGGCATTTTTTCCACCCCGTGTCGATGCCGAGTTTCTCCGGCTCATCGGATATGAGGCCTGGCGCACCATCGCCATCGCCACCTGCGGCATGGCACTGGCGCTGCTGCTGGCCATCCCGCTGACGCTGGCCGCCACCACAGTGCTATCGGTTTCGGCGCTGCCCGGGCGCATGGCGACGCTGCCCTTCCTCCTGCGCCAGGCCGTGCGCTGGCTGCTGATCATGCTGCGCAGCGTGCCCGAGCTGGTATGGGCGCTGGTGTTCGTGCGCGTGGTCGGCCTCGGACCCACCGCCGGCGTGCTGGCCATCGCGCTCACCTACGCCGGCATGCTGGGAAAGGTCTATGCGGAAATCCTCGAGAGCGGCGAGCCGCAGCCCACCACCGCGCTGCTTCTCAATGGCGCCGACCGGCTGCAGGCGTTTTTGTACGGGGTTCTGCCCACGAATGCAGCCGAGCTCACAAGCTACACCGTGTACCGCTGGGAATGCGCGATTCGTTCCTCGGCAGTGCTCGGCTTCGTCGGCGCCGGCGGGCTGGGGCAGCAACTCATCACTTCGCTGAAGATGTTCAACGGCGCCGAGGTGAGCACCATCATGATCGTCTTTGTCGCACTGGTGTGGTTCGCCGACTGGGTGAGCGAGCGGCTGCGGCGAGTGCTCGCATGAGCCCGAAGGACACCCGTGAGACTCTGCAGTCGCCAGCGCCGCCGTGGCCACCGCGCCCGCCGCTGCTGCATGCGCGCTGCACCACCTGCTGGTTGCTGCTTGGCATGGTGTTGCTACTGATCGCCAGTTTCACCACACTCGACCTGAAGTGGAGCCAGTTCTTCTCCGTCGATGCGACGCGCAAGATGGGACGATTTATCGGCGAACTACTGTCGCCTTCTGTCGATCCGAAGTTCATCGCCCGTGTGGCCGTGGCCAGTGCCGAGACGCTGGCGATGTCGGCGCTGGGTACGCTGCTGGCCGCCATGGCCGGACTAGCGCTGGCACTGCCGGCCAGCGGCAGCAGCGGGATGTTGCGGAGACCGACGCGACTTATCCTGAACGTGCTGCGGTCAATTCCTGAACTTGCCTGGGCTGCGCTGCTGCTGATCGCCGCGGGGCTCGGGCCATTTGCCGGCACCCTGGCGCTGGCGCTGCACACGGCTGGCGTCCTTGGCCGTCTCTTCGCCGAAGCCATCGAGAACACCCCGCCAGGCCCGGCGCTGGCGCTGCGCGTGCAGGGCGCAGCGGAGGGGCTGGTGTTCCTCTACGCCACGCTGCCTGCGGTGCTGCCGCAGGTGCTCGCCTATTCGCTGTACCGGTGGGAGAACAACATCCGCGCCGCCGCCGTGCTCGGCGTAGTCGGGGCCGGCGGCCTCGGGCAGATGCTGGCGTTCCACATGGGTCTGTTCCAGATGAGCGAAACCAGCACCATACTGATCGCCATGATTGTGCTGGTGGCGCTGGTTGACTTATTGTCCTACGCCGTGCGGCGCGCGATGGCGCGCTGAGCGCCGGCACGCATGGAATTCACAGTGATATTGAAAGAATCTCTGCTACGACTCCGTCACATCCCCAGGTAACCACGGCGTCCCATCCGCCTTCAGTATCGGCCGCGTCACCGATCGTGTCGCGCCGAAGGTTGGCACCCACATGGAGTGTTTGCCCGGACCGCCGGCGACGATGACCATCACGTCCTCCCAGCGCTGCGCCACCGTCACCATGACGCCGGGGCCACGGTTCTTGTAGCGCATGTCCATGCGCCGGTATAACCGCCGCACGATGATCTCCGGCGAGAAGCGATTCAGCGGAATGCGCGCGTCGTCATAGATCGCCTTTTTCACGTCATCCTTGGAGAACCCGTCCGCAGCGATGGTCTGCGCATGTTCCGGCCCCAGAATGAGCAGCGGTTCTGCGGTGTAGTACACGGAGTTCTGGCCGCTTTCGGCCATGGAGCCACAGATAGTGGTGATCAGGCCACCGCCCGAAGTGGCCTCGTGATCGTTGATGTTGTGCGGCGCCTCGCCGCCCACTACGGTCACCGCGCTGGTCTCCCCGCCGTAGCCACGCTCCACACGCAGTGCCGGCCAGGCCACGCTGGTTTCATCCTCGGCAATGCAATAGCTGAACTTGCCCGGATGGCCCATGGTGGCCTTGTCGATTTCACCCGGTCGCGCGCCGCCGATGTTGAGCAGGATGAGGCGAATGGCGCGACCAATCACACCATTGGCCCACGGGCCCGGACCGAAGCAACCGCTACCGCTGTTGATATTCAGCGCCTTCGCCAGCGGACCACTGACAATCAGCAGCGGCGCGACGCAATGCGTGGTGGCCTGGCAACCATACAGATTGAACTGCGGCTCGACCATGGCCTGCACCGCGGCAATAAGCACCGGCATGTGTGCCGGGATGCAGCCCGCCATCACGGCATTCGCAGCGATGAGCTCGACTGTCGCAACGCCCATCTTGGGCGCCACCACGCCGACGATGTGCTCAGTCGGCAATCCGGCGCCACCGACCATCGCCGCCACACGCGCCTCAGAGGGCGGCACCAGCGGCAGGCCATCGCCCCAGCCGCGCGCCATGAATTCGCGCTGCAGCCCGCCCCACTCATCGGAGGCGGCCAGCTCGATCCACTCGCTGGCGGTGTTGACCTTGCCCTGCCCCGCCGTCGCAGGCTTGAGCGGCGTAGTCAGCCGATCGATGATTTCATCAAATTGTTTGTCCACCTTGGCCAGCACGCTATCCAGCGATGTGCCGCCCAGCGGATGCGGCAGGACCACGGTGGGCAGGTCAGGCATGCCGAGGTTTTTTGCCTGACCGCGGGCGAGCGCGGTGAACGAGGTGCTGATCAGAAGCACCGTGGGCAGGCCGAGTTTTTCGGCTTCAATCGAGTCGTGGACACTCCACGACGTGCAGGACCCTCAATCGCCGAGGGCGTTGATCACCACATCGCAGTTGAGGCGCAGATTCTGCAGAATCTGGGGATCAGCCCCTACTGATGCGACCTTCTTGGAGGTTGAGAAAATCTCCATGCCCGGATGCTTTTCGCGCAGGCGTTTGGTGATGTGCAGCATCATCTTGTCCACCGGTGCCTTGGTGTTGTCCAGCAGCCCGACGCGCAAACCCTCCAGTGACTTGGGCCGGGCGGCAAAGCCGATCGACAGGGGAAGGGTACGGCCTTCGGGGGAACAGAACTTCATGACAGGCTCCTCAGTGACAATGACAATGCGATGAATTCCATTCTTGCATGCCGCAGTTTCCACCGAAACCGCATGCTTCCGCAAGCCTGTCGCCGGAATTCGCCTCACACTCTGCAATGACGAATCGTCCGACCGGTGGCATGATATCGGCACGAACTGATCCGGAGCCAAAAAAACCGGACGCCCCAATCTAGAAGAAAAAAGGAGAGCGCCATGAGCACCGTCGAAAAAATCCGCGCACAGCTGAAACATCCCATCGTCGATGGCGACGGTCACTGGGTGGAGAGCATCACCGTCCACCTCGATTACATCAAGGATGTTGCCGGCCAGAAAATGTCCGATGACTACGCGAAGTACTGCAGCAGCCACGCGCGCTGGTACGAGGCGACCGACGCAGAGCGCAAGCACCAGCGCATGCGGCGTGCCACCTGGTGGCTGTCGCCCACGGACACCTATGACCGCGCCACCATCATGATGCCCAACCTCCTGAAGACGCGCATGGATGACCTGGGCATCGATTTCGCAACCATGTATTCGTCCATCGGCCTTAATTTTCACCGCATCCGCTCCGAGGACATGCGGAAAGCCGTGGTGCGTGCCTACAACATCATGGCGCGCGATTTCTTTGTCGGGCACGAGGACCGCATGACGCCGGTGGCCTGCATTGCGCCGCTCACGCCGCAGGAAGGCATTGATGAACTGAATTTCATCAAGAAAGAACTCAAGCTGAAGGCGGTGATGATGGTTGGCGCCTTCCCGCGTGTCATTCCGGCCTTTGCCGAAAAGGCACAGGCACAGGCCACGGACTTCCGCATGCGGCCGAACGACCTACCCTATTACATCGAAGCGCTGGGCCTCGACAATCAGTATGACTACGACCCGCTCTGGCAGGCATTCAACGACCTCGGCATTGCCGTCACCGCGCATGGCGGCAGCCGCGACTGGGTGGACCGCATGTCCTGGACCAATGACGTGTACAACCACATCGACCATTTCGCGAATGGCAATCACACCTTTGCCAAAGCGGTGTTCCTGGGTGGCGTGGTCACGCGCTTCCCCAAACTGAATTTTGCCTTCCTCGAGGGCGGCATGGGCTGGGGCACATCACTGTGCTGCGATCTGCAGGGCCATTGGGAGAAACGCAACTGGGCTGCCATGAAAAAAGCGCTTGACCCGAAGAACATGAACGAAGCCGAGATGAAGAAACTCATCCTCCAGTACGGCGGTCCGAAGATGAAGGAAAATGCCGATGCCATCCTGAAGAGCATCGAGTGGAACAAGCACCAGGCGGACTCCAAGTACCTGAGCGAGCGCGAGAAGGAACACTACGATGACTTCGCGCACCTGGGCCCCATCAGCAGCAAGCGCGAAATCCGCGAACTGTACAGCCGCAACTTCTACTTCGGCTGCGAGGCGGACGATCCGACCACGATGTTCGCGTTTGATCCGCGTATGAAGGCGCGGCTCAAGGCCATGTTCAGCTCCGATATCGGCCACTGGGACGTGCATCATATCGACGACGTGCTGCCCGAGGTGTACGAGGCGCTGGAAGACGGCCACCTCACCGAACAGGATTTCCGCGAGTTCACGTTCACCAACGTGGTAGGCCTGCACGGCAAGATGAATCCGGACTTCTTCAAGGGCACGAAGGTGGAAAAGGAAGCCAATGCGGAACTGGCAAAACTGAAGGCCGCCGATGCCGCCCACGATGCATCAGGCAAGCCGGCGCGTGTTGCCTGAATTGTCACCTGAAAACCACACGGGGCGGGCCGCTGATTGCTAGAATGCGGGCATGGCAACGGGCCAGCCCCGCATTTGAAACTCTGCTGAAACCTTGGAAGGAAACGCAATGAACACCATGGGCAATCGCGACAAACAGGGCCGGGAAAAGAAAAAGCCGAAAGCCCCGCCAAAGCCGGTCAAGTAGTCCCTCCCTGCGGCCCTGCCGATCGCAGGGCCATCCTCACCCCATCGCATTGATCCCAACCACGCGATGAACGCCTCTGCCGCCACACCTGCCGTACCGCGATCCGCGGCACTTTACCTTGGCATGGTGCAGTTCTTTTTTGCCACCACCTGGACGCTGTACGTCATCTATCTGCCACAACTGGCGAAGCAGGCTGGCATCGACCTCGCCTGGGTGCCCTGGATCCTCGTCGCCGATCAGATCATCATGGCGGTGATGGATGTAGTCACCGGCTTCTGGGCCGACCGCGTGCGCAGCGGCCTTGCCACCATGGGCATGTGGATACTCGGCCTGTCGGTGATTTCCTGTGCGGCCTTTGTCGCCCTGCCCTTCATCGCAACGGCGGCAGGAACAAACGCCGGCCTGCTGGTGCTGGCCATCCTGGTCTGGACACTCACCTCCTCTGCCCTGCGCTCGCCACCCTGGGCGCTGCTGTCGCGCTACGCCGCCGCGCCCGCGCTGCCCTGGATGTCCACGCTGGTGCTGAGCGGCACCGCCATCGCCGCTGCGCTGGCGCCCTATCTCGGCGTGGCGTTGCGTGACATCGACCCGCGCGTGCCTTTTGTGCTGTCCACGCTCACGCTGCTGGCCACCGTGGGCGGCCTGATTTTCGTCGAGCGCCATCTCGCGCGCTCCTCACCCGTGCCCGCTGCCGCCGGAGACCCGCCCTTCGACCTCAAAGTCCCCGGCGCAAAACGCCAGGTCAGCCTGTTCTTCATTGCGCTATTGCTGATGGCCGCAGCCTTCCAGGTGCATTTCTCGCTGAACTCGGCGCACCAGTACCTGCGCTTCGCCGAAAACGGCGAACTGCAATTCCTGATGCCGGTGTTCTGGATTGGTTTCAACCTGCTGATGTTCCCGATGGCGGGCTTCGTCAAGCGCTACGGCACATTCAGGGTGATGGCCATTGGCGCCGCTGCGGGATCAGCGGCATCGCTCGCCACAGCACTGGCGCCTGACCTGAACACGCTCATCACCATGCAGTTCATCGCCGGCGGCTGCTGGGGCGCGGTGAACGTGGCGGCCTTCACCGCCGCCATCACGTTCGGCCGTGCCAGCCGCGAAGGCGCATTCCTCGGCATGCTGTTCGCTACACTGGCGCTGGCCGCCTTCATCCGCATCGGCGCCTACGCCAGCGACATTGCACAACAACCGGTCTTTGATGTCATCCTGCCCTGGATTCCCGCCGGCGGCTGGCTGTTGGGCGCCGTACTGTTGTGGACGGCGCGGGCTGCATGGCAGAAACCGACAGAAATGGCTTGATCATAATTATTGCGCAGATGCTTTTAGAATAATGATCTTTTTACGAATTTAATAATAATTAACTTGAAACAAGAAAAGGAGAGAACATGCAGAACCTATCCCCCGATCGCGTCCACCTGACCGCAGCGGAAGGCCAGTCCCTCGGCGAAGAAACGCTGCGTCGCGCCGGCATGGACACCGACGAGGCGCGCATCATCGCAGCCCACGTCATGGATGCCGCGCTGTGCGGCTATGAGTATTCCGGGCTGCCGAAGATCCTTAACGTCGTCGAGCACAAGCGCCTGCGCGAGCCACGGCGCAAGGTGAACATCCAGTACGAGACGCCGGTGTCGGCGCGCATGGACGGCGGCAACAACAACGGCATGTACGCCGCGTATCGTGCCACCGAAGTCGCCATTGCCAAGGCCCGGCAGCACGGCTTCTCGGTGGTCGGCATGAACAACGCCTGGATGACCGGCCGCAGCGCCTATTACACCGAGATGGCCGCGCGCGAAGGCCTGATCTGCATGCACACGGTGAGCTCGTTTCACCATGTCGCCCCGCCCGGCGCCGCCGGCGCATCCACCGGCACGAACCCGATTTCATTTGCCTACCCCACCGCCGGCAATCCCTTCGTCATCGACATGGGCACCTCAGCCTTCATGGGCACGGACCTGATGTTCCGCCAGCGTCGCAACGAGCAATTGCCCGAGGGCGTAGCGCTCGACAAGGACGGAAACCCGACGCGTGATCCGCTGAAGACCGAGTTCCTGCTCACCCTGGCGGGCCACAAGGGCTTTGCCCTCGCACTTGCCAACCAGTCCATGGGCGTGCTGGCCGGCTCGGCAACCGATTCCCAAAAGGTGTACGGCTATCTCTTCGTGACATTCAAGCCCGACCTGCTGATGCCGCTGGAGGAGTTCAAGCGCGACATGAGCGCCATGCTGGCCCAGGTGAAGGCCGTGAAGAAGCAACCCGGCGTCACCGACATCCGACTGCCCTCGGAGAACTCATTCAAGAGCCGCGAGCGCATGATGCGCGAAGGCATCGAGATCGACAGGAAGATCTACGAGGCACTGAAAGCGGTGCCAGCCGGCAAGATGCCCGCGGCAACCTGAGCCGCATGCAGGCCGCGTAGCAGAAACCAACATCCCGAGGAGACCGCACATGACCGCCATTGCCTACGACTATCCCGACGACATCCTTGCACTGAAGGAAGGCATCGCCGCGTTTATTCGCGCCGAAGTCGTCCCCCGGCACGAAAAGCACCACGACCTGCTGGCTGACCAGCGGCGCAAGTACACCGCCGAGGGCGCCTACACGCCCGAGGTGCTGCAGTTGTTCAAGGAAATCCGCATGGCCTCGGCCAGGGCCGGCTACTACGCCATGAGCGCGCCGGCCGATCTCGGCGGTGGTGGCCTGGGGTATCTCGCCTACCTCACCGCTTGGGAGCAGATATTTCATCTGTGCGGTGCAAAGTACTGGCTGGGCCATGCCATGGTCAGCCACTGGGCCAAGGGACCGAGTCCGGTGCTGAAAGGCATGACCCCCGAGTTGCGCAAACAGGTGCTGCCCGGGCTGATGACGGGCGAACACTCCATGTGCTTTGCTCTTTCCGAGCCCGGCGCGGGGTCGGACGCCGCGATGATCAAGACCCGGGCGGAACGCGATGGCGACGGCTGGCGCCTGTCGGGCAACAAGATCTGGATCACGAACAGCCCCTATGCCGAACAGGCAGTGGTATTTGCGGTGACAAACCCAGAACTCGCGGCGAAGCGCAAGGGTGGCATCAGCACCTTCATGGTACCCAAAGCCTCCAAAGGCTTTGTGGTGGAGAGCCTGATCAACATGTGGGGCCACGTCGGCACCGACGAAGCCATCCTTCGATTTGACAATGTGCGCATCGAACCGCACCAGTTGCTCGGTGAACTGGACCGCGGCTTCAAGATCGCCATGCTGGGCGTGGGCCTGGGCCGCATCTACAACACCGGGCGCGCCGTGGGCATGGCGCGCTGGGCGCTGGAGCAGGCCTTCGACTACGTCAAGGTGCGCGAAACCTTCGGCAAGAAGATCGCCGAGTACCAGGGCGTTACCTTTCCGCTGGCCGAATCGGCCACGCAGGTGCATGCCGCGCACCTGATGGCACTGAACGTGGCGCAACTGCTGGACAAGGGGCAGCAGGCGACCAAGGAACTGGCCATGACCAAGATGTACGCCGTCGAAGCCGGCAAGAATGCCGTTGACCGGGTGATCCAGGCGCACGGCGCCATGGGCTTCACGAACGAGATGTACCTGACCGAGGCCTACATGAGCCTGCGCAAGGTGAATGTCGCCGACG
>CAMCYY010000116.1 GCA_945885335.1 Bordetella parapertussis | reverse complement strand
ATGGGAGTCGAACCCACACAGGACCGCTTGGCGGCCCTCACTGGTTTTGAAGACCAGCCACCCACCGGGGATGCATTCCTTCCCTGCTGCAACGGCTGAAGTGCCTCAGCCTCCGCCTTCGAACATTTTCGCGTCACGCATTTTGTGCGCATCCTTCACTCGGCGCGTATAGCCAATCCGGTTGAAGAACTCCAGTATCTCGATCACCACAGTGCGGCCAATGCCGATGCGGTCGCGCAACCGCGCAGCGGCAACGCCCTCCGGGTTCGCCGCAATCTCCTCGGCCATGATGGCAGCCAGTTCCCGCACCGCCGGGGCGACAAAGTAGCGATCCTCCGAGACCGCATACACATCGCCCATCTTGGCCAGCTTTTTCATCAGTATTTTCAGTTGCGGCGGTTTCAGCGACAGTTGCTTCGCGACCTGATCCAGGCGCGGCGCGGCAAACGGCTTTTCCACCAGTACTGCGCGTATGCCCTCCCATTGCACGACCTCCTCCCGTGACAGGGCCACGCCGTGCCCCGGGAGGTGGAGCCAGGCGCCGGTCACGGCTAGCGTTCCTTCGGCGCGCAATTGGTCCACCAGCACGCCAAAGGCCGTGTCATCGAAGCCCGGCGCCGCAATGCGCATCAGGTTTTCGCGCATATAGCCCGGCTCGCCCGGTGAGCGCTTGTGCCGCTCGGTCAGCGTCGCCAGCACCGCTTCGCGCACGTTTTGCCAGCGCTGCCGCGAAATGCCGACGTCCACCTCGCCATGATGAATGCGCACCAGCTTGAGCTCGGTGTACAGGGCATCGGCCTCGGCCTGTTTCAGGTTGTTTGTGGCGGCAAAGCGCGCCAGGTCAACGCCGGCGGCTGATTGTTCCAGCGCGAAGGCCAGCGCCGCTGGCGCACCGCCCACCTCACGTGCACGCAGCAAGGCCAGGCGCTCGGGTTTCCTTACGCCGCGTTGTGGCGGCTGCGGATCGAGCACGATGCCACCGCCAATGGTACGGCTCGCCGAGGCATCACGAATGACAAAACGATCCTCGGCGATGGCGCCAATCGGCGCATCGAGCGTGATCTGGGCCAGCATTTCGCAGCCCGGCTCCAGCACTAGACCCTCGAGCAGGCGGATGCGCCCGAGCACATGCGCGGTGCCCAGGTGCACGTGCACGTTGGCGAGATGGCGCAAAGGCTTCTCTTCCGTCCCGAGCAGACGCAGCTTGGCGTCGAAGCGCGAAGTCGGATGGTGTGCTGCGCTTTCGATCACCCAGTCGCCGCGATTGACCTGGTTTTTGTCGAGCTCTGGTGCAGTGATATTCAGCGCACAGCGCTGCCCCGTCTGGCAGGATTCGGCCGGCCGGTTCTGCACATGCATGGAGCGGATTCTGACTGCGATGCCCGGCGGGGAAATCACCAGCTTGTCGCCCACCGCCGCAGTGCCTGCCAGCGAGGTCCCGGTGACGATGGTGCCGATGCCCGACAGCGTGAAGCAGCGGTCGATGGCGAGGCGGAAGCCGCCATGCGCGGCGCGCAGCGGATGTTGTTCCGCTTCCCGTTCCAGCTGCGCCTTGAGTTCAGCCATACCTTCGCCGGTCATCGCCGACACCGGAAAAACCGACGCGCCATCAAAGCCCGTTCCTGCCAGCAGCGCTGCAATCTCGGCCTTCACTGCATCCAGCCGCATCGCTTCGACACAGTCGATCTTCGTCAGCACCACCAGCCCGCGATTCAGTCCGAGCAGATCAAGGATCTGCAGGTGCTCACGCGTGGTCGGCATGGGGCCGTCATCGGCAGCAATCACCAGCGCGACAAAATCCACGCCCTGCGCGCCAGCCAGCATGTGGTGGATGAAGCGTTCATGGCCCGGCACATCGACAAAGCCGAGCACGTCGCCATTCGCCGTTGGCAGATACGCATAACCCAGTTCGATGGAAATGCCGCGCGCCTTTTCTTCCTTCAGGCGGTCGGTATCGACCCCGGTCAGCGCCTTTACCAGCGTTGTTTTGCCATGGTCGATGTGACCTGCGGTACCAATGATCACGCTTTCATCCTCATTTCACACGCAGCTCGGAGAGTTGCGCGACAAAACCCTGTTCGTCTTCCAGGCAGCGCAGATCCAACCGGAACGCACCATCGGAAACGCGTCCCACCACCGGCATCGGCAGACTGCGGAACGCGATCTCGACCGCCTTGAGGAAACGCCCTTCACCCTTGCCTGCTTTCGCCGGACGAATCGCAATGCCGGTCGAGGGCAGCGACTCCACCGGAAGCGCGCCGCTGCCGATCTGGCTGCTGCAATCCTCGATCGTCACCACGGCGCCCTCGCCACAGGCTGCGGCAAGCGGCATCTGCAGACGGGCGGCTGCCGCACGCATTTCCGACACCGGTCGCGTCAATAGGCGCAGCGTGGTCAATCGTTGCGCCAAGCGGTCAGGATCTCGATACAAAGCGAGCACCGCCTCCAGCGCAGCCAGCGTCATTTTGCCCACGCGAAATGCGCGCTTGAGCGGATTTTTCTTGATCTTCGCCACCAGCGTCTTGTCACCGACGATGAGGCCGGCCTGCGGTCCGCCCAGCAGCTTGTCGCCGCTGAACGTGACAATGGATGCACCATGCGCCAGCGACTCCTGCGGCAGCGGCTCGCGCGGCAGGCCCCAGCGGGTCATGTCGGTGAGTGCACCGCTGCCCAGATCCACCATGAGCGGAACGCCGCGCTCGCGCGCCAGGTTACCCAGCGCCGCCCCGTCAACTTCCGACGTGAAGCCCTTCACCACGTAATTGCTGGTGTGCACCTTCAGGATCAGTCCGGTCTTCGGACCGATGGCATCGGCATAATCGGCCAGGTGCGTGCGGTTAGTGGTACCCACCTCACGCAGTCTGCAGCCGGCACGCGCCATGATGTCGGGCAGGCGGAAGGCACCGCCGATCTCGATCTGCTCGCCGCGCGACACAATGACTTCGCGGCGTGCAGCCAGGGTATTCAACGCAAGGAACACCGCTGCGGCATTGTTGTTGACAATGGTCGCCGCCTCGCAGCCGGTGAGTTCATGCAGCAGGCCCGTCACCAGGTCATCGCGGTCACCACGCGCACCGCCATCGAGGTCGTATTCGAGGTTGCAGGCGTTGCGCATGGCAGCGGCTGCGGCCTGGATGGCCTCTTCGGGAAGCAGGGCCCGGCCCAGATTCGTGTGCAGCACTGTGCCCGTCAGATTGAACACCGGCCTCAGCTTGGACTGCATGGTGCGCTGCAGGCGTTCGCCCAGCCGCTGCGCGAGCGCGGCCTCGCTCCATGCAACGGCGTCAACAGGCCCGGATTTTTCAGCAAGAATTTCGGCTCGTGCTTCGGCAAGAATCTGGCGCACTGCAGCGAGCACGGGCTCGCGGCCATATTGCGTGATGTGGGATGTAACGGCAGGCAAGCCCAGCACCCGGTCCACCGACGGCAGTTCCGTCAGGATTTTCTTCTGCGCGACACGCGCGCCGATAACCAGTTCCTGCATTCCCTTGTGCTTGCCTCAATAACCTGTATGGTAGTGGGTGTTCAATCGCGCCCCGATAACGGGACGGGAGCCGCAATTTAGCACTGAACCGGCATTTGAAATAATAAAAAAAATACGGATTGGCATGTGTTTTTCGAATATCGGTGCACCGGCTATCAAAATACTGTCACTCCGAAGCCAGAAGCTGAGGAATCTGCTTCTGCTTTAAAAGCAGAGTCCTCGCGCAGTCTGGCCCCGCGAAGGCGGGCGCTCGGAATGATAAATACCCGGCATCCAAATCCTCAGCGCCGTAATCCGGGCGCGCGCGGCAGTTGCTCACGCGCCAGCGGCACAACGCCGCGCAGGGCGCCATCGAGGTCAACCTTGCTCACATGCGGGGCGAACATGCGGATGAAGGTCTGCATGTAGCCGCGCAGGTAGCCCTGGCTGCGCACCACGACATTCATGTGCGTGGACTTGAACAGGTGGAGCGCATCAATGCTGCGCAGCTTGGTGTCTACACGGGCATTGAAGGCCGCATGTGACAGGACAGCCACGCCCAGGCCCATTTCGACATAGGCCTTGCAGACATCGGCATCCACTGCGCTCAGCGCCACCACCGGCTTGATTCCTTGTTCCGAAAACGTCCGCGTCACCGTCCAGCCGCCGGTAAAGGCTTCGGAATAATTGATCACCGGATACTGTGCAATCGCCTCCAGCGTGAGCGGCTTGACGCGCAACAGCGGATGCTTCGCCGGCACAATGACGCAGCGATCCAGCCGGTAGCACGGCAACTGCACCACCGCCTCCGACACCTCCTTGGGGCTGGTGCAGATCGCAATGTCGGCCTGCCCGGCTGCCACCAGCTCGCAGCAATGCGTGGGCTCCCCCTGGCGCAGGGCCAGCTTGACCCTGGGAAATTTCTTCGTGAACTGGCCGATCACCCGCGGCAGCACGTAGCGCGCCTGGGTATGCGTCGTGGCTACGGTGAATTCACCCTGGTCGGCCTTGCCGATGTCGTCGGCAATGCGCTGCATGGCGTCGGTGTCGCTGACCACACGCCGCGCCAGCGCGAGGATCTCGCGCCCTTCGGCGGTCATGCCGAGGATGCGGTTTCGGTTGCGGATGAAAATGTCGATGCCCAGTTCCTGCTCCAGCTCCTGCATCTGGCGCGTGATGCTGGGCTGCGAACGATGCAGCGCCTCAGCGGCATTGGATATGCGCAGGCCCTGGTCCACCACTTCGCACAGGCTGCGCAACTGCTGCAGGTTCATGGCCGCTGGAACTCCCCAAAGCCGGAGCGGCCCGCGATTCTCAGGTCACGTAAAGGACACAGAGGCCAAGGCAAAACCTATCCGGAAAACAAATACAAACAATGCTTTCCGTGATTTTATTGCATTCTGGGTCTTTCGCCCGACTGTCTAATCGGGGACCGGCCCACCCGCCTACTTTAGCCCGCCCAGTGAAGACGGCAGCTTGCCACCGGCTTTGCTGCCGCCCGGTTTCCTGCCAGCGGTGCCGACAATGCCGGCGCCCGTGGGCTTCGCCTTGTACTTTTTCAGCATCTCGGGTGGCAGGTATTTCTCTTCCATTTCGCGGATGCGACCGGAACCCAGGATGTCGAGACTGCGCATGTCGAGTTTTTGCTCGAACTTCGCATAAAACTCGTCCGCCCCCTTCGGGCCGTCCTTGCGAAAGCGCTTCAGCATGTCCCAGGCAGCGGTGTTCATGGCCCCCGAGATCAGGCTCGGATAGCGCGCCTCGGTCATGCCCAGCTTTTGCGCATCCTCGGGCGACAAATCCTCGGGCAGGTTGTAGAAGTTCGCCGTCAGCGGCCCCTTCACGGCAGCGCGGATTTTCCGGATTTCCTCGATGGAGCGCGGGCCCTCGATGTGCAGCATGTCCACGCCGGCATCCTTGTAGGCCTGCATGCGCTCGATCGCCTCGGACAGGCCGCGCGAATTGGACGCGGTCAGCGCCTCGCAGCGTGCAATCAACTGGAAATCCGGGTCGAGCGAATTCTTCACATCCACCGCAACGCGGTATTTCGCCACCGCTTCGTTGATCGGGATCACTTCCTTGCCGACCATGCCGCCGAAACGCTTGCCGATGAAGGGCTGGTCCTCGATGCGCATGCCGGCGAGGCCGGCGCGGATCAGTTCACTGGTCGCGCGCTCGACGTGGAAGATGCCGCCAAAGCAGGTGTCGACATCGCAGGCCACCGGAATGCTCACCGCATCACCGATCAGCTTGGCCATCCAGACAAACTCCATGAGTCCGATCGTGCCGTTGTCCGGCATGCCCAGCATCGACGATCCGGTGACACCGCCCGCAGCGTAGGTGTATTCAAAACCCGCGGCCTCGATCAGCTTGGCCGCAAACGGCGATGGCGCGCTGATGCAGATAATGATCTTGCCCTTGCGGCGATAAAGCTCCTTGAGCCGCGTGGTCTTGCGCTTCTGGGGTGCAGCCTTTCTGGATGTGGCCATGTGTGCTCCTCCTTTGTGCTTTGTTGTGTCGCGTCCCCTTGTGTACCCGAAAACGGTGTCTGGCTCAATTTAAGCCAGGGGATTTCATCAGGAGAAACACGGAAATCGTCAAAGCACGACAGGCTGGTCCGGCAATTCGTTCGGGTTTGCGCCATCGGCGGGGAAATGCGCAGCCAGCAGGTCACTCACCGCCTTCAGGCCAGCCACGGCGCCCGCCTCCCAGGCACCCTGCGCAAACTGCAGCCGCATATCGTCACAGATGCGCTCCCACCCAGTGGTGCCGACAATTGCATGGATGCCGCGATCAGCAACGATTTCAACGGTGCGGTCGGCGAGCAGCACATAAATCAGCACGCCGCTGTTCTGCGCCGTGTCCCAGATGCGCAGCGTGCTGAACAGTTCGATGGCGCGATCATGGGCACTCTGTCGCTTCAACACCCGTCCGGGCGGCAGGCCGCCTTCAACGGCAAAGCGAAGCTCACCGGAATGGCGCCGCTCCTCGGCGCCAATCAAGGTGGAAATGCGATCCAGCACCACGGGCGGAAAGGCGCGCCGCAGCGCCCAGTCTTCAAGCCACAGGTGGCGGAACAGGCGGCCAAACATTCCCATCACAGCTCCTTACCAGCCACCGGACGCACCGCCGCCGCCAAAACCACCGCCGCCGCCGCCGAATCCGCCACTGCCTCCACCGCCAAAACCACCGCCGCCGCCTCCACCCCAGCCACCATGGCGGCCGCGGTTACCGCCTGCGCCGCCGCCCAGTCCTGCGCCTCCGAAGCCGCTCAGACCGGAAAACAACGAAAACAGGAAACCGGCCATTCCAGCCAGCACTGCAACCGCCAGCGAACCGAAAACCGTCCAGACAATGACTCCGGCAATTCCACCACCGGCCAGGGCGCCCAGCGTGCGGCCAAGAAGCGCCTTCACCACGGCATTAGTGACGACCAGACCAGCAAGAAGAATAAAAAATTCTGCAACACCGAAGGACGTATCACCGCCCGCTCCGGCCGAAGGCGGCGGCAGCTTCTCGCCTTCAATCAATTTGATGATGGTAGTGACGCCCTCGGATAGACCGCCATAGAAATCGCCGTCGCGAAAGCGCGGCGTGATGCGCTCGGCGATGATGCGCTTGGCGATGGCATCGGGAATTGCACCTTCCAGGCCATAGCCCACTTCGATGCGCATTTCCCGATCGTCTTTGGCCACCACCAGGATGACGCCATCGTCCTTGCCGGCGCGGCCGATCTTCCAGGCCTCGGCGAGGCGGATGGAAAACTGCTCGATGGCCTCGGGTCGCGCGCTCGGCACTATCAGCACCGCAATCTGGCTTCCGCGCTGCTGCGAGAAAATCTTCAACCGCGCATCGAGGTCGGCAATCTGGCCAGCGCTGAGGGTGCCCGTGAGGTCGGTCACCGCCGCACTCAGCGGCGGCACCGGCACCTGCGCCCGGGCGGGTGCAAGCAACGCTGTTCCGAAAAGCGCGAACAGCAACAGCCCGGCACACAGCAGGCGCCTCATCATTGGTACATGCCCGCCCTAGTATCCCGTCACAGGTGCCGGGGCGGGTACCGTTGCTGGCGTTGGTGCAGCGGCGGGCTTGTCAAAACTCACCGTCGGCGGTGCGCTGATGGCCTTTTCATTCTCGACGGTGAAATTCGGCTTCACCTTGTAGCCAAACACCATGGCAGTCAGGTTGACCGGGAATGAGCGAATGCCGACGTTGTAGGTCTGTACTGCCGTAATGAAGCGGTTGCGCGCCACGGCAATGCGGTTCTCCGTGCCTTCCAGCTGCGCCTGTAGGTCGCGAAAGTTCGCATCCGACTTGAGTTGCGGATAGTTCTCCGACACCACCAGCAACCTCGACAGCGCACTCGACATGCCGGCCTGCGCCTCCTGGAAGCGCTTGAACGCCTCAGGATTATTCACCAGTTCCGGCGTGGCCTGGATGCTGCCCACGCGCGACCGGGCCTCGGTCACCTGCGTCAGGATCTGTTGCTCCTGCGCGGCAAAACCCTTCACGGTGTTCACCAGGTTCGGCACCAGATCGGCACGGCGCTGGTACTGGTTCACCACTTCGGACCAGGCAGCCGTCGTCTGCTCGTCGTTCTTCTGGATGTCGTTGTAGCCGCAGCCGCCTAGGGCGAACACCGCGACCAAAGAAAAAAGTGTCAGTAAATTGCGCAACGAAAGCATGAAAACCTCCGGTTAGTTATGTAACGCACCCGCAGTCAAGGAACGCATGCGCGCGCTGCATCAGAATCAGCCTTGCATATTGGGGCAAACGCTGCGGTTTGCAAGCGCCATACGAAAGGGCAATGCCGTGGCCGGCGTAAAATACTGTCTTCCGCAACCATTCCGGCCGGCGCAAATCCCCCGCAGTGCGATCTGCGAGCCGTCCTGCCCCTCCCTCAAGAAATCATCCGTGCGACAAAGCCTTCGCTTCACCCTGACCTTCGGTGCGCTCATGGCCATCGGTCCGTTCTCGATCAATATGTACCTTCCCAGCCTGCCTACGCTGGAGCGCGAGTTCAATGCCCACCCTGCGCAGATTCAATTGACGATGGCGGCCTATTTCATCGGCATGGCGCTGGGCCAGATGCCCTATGGTGCCCTGGCCGACCGCTGGGGCCGGCGCCCGCCCATGCTGCTTGGGATCATCCTCTACACGCTGGCCTCGGTGGGCTGCGCGCTGGCCACCTCGATAGAAATGATGATTGCCTGCCGCTTCCTGCAGGCGCTGGGCGGCTGCTCCATCATGGTGGTGGTGCGCGCCATCGTGCGCGACCTGTTCTCGCCCCTCGAAGGCGCAAAGGTGCTGTCCACGCTGCTGTTAGTCATGGGTGTCGCGCCGATCATGGGGCCCCTGATCGGCGGCTGGGTGATGCTGGGTTTTGGCTGGCGCGCGATTTTCTGGACCCTGGCCATCTATGGCGCGCTGGGGCTCCTGGCGATCTGGCTGGCCTTCCCAGAAACGCGCAAACCCGGGTCTGCGCAGCGGCCGAATCTCGAACCTGTCCAGCTACAGTTACGTCTACTGTTCACCGACCGTATCTTCACCGGCAATGTGTTTGCGGGCGCGCTGTCCCAGGCGGCAATGTTCACCTATCTCGCGGGATCACCCTATGTGCTGATTGAGTATCTTGGCGTTCCCGTGGAATCCTACGGGCTGCTGTTCGCCATGAACGCCGTCGGCATGATCGCCGGTTCGCAACTGAATCGAGGTTGTCTCACGCGCTGGGGCGTGCACGGCGTGCTGACGCGCGTGGGCATCATCGCCGCGGTTTCGGGCTCCATCATGCTGTGGTTTGCCGCCACGCAAACCGGCGGACTGCTCGGCATCCTGCTGCCCATGTTTGCCTGTGTCTTCACCCAGGGCTTCATGATCCCGAATACCTCCGCGGCCGCGCTGGTCAATCACAAGCAACGCGCCGGCTTTGCATCAGGGGTGCTTGGCACCATGCAGTTCACCATCGGATCAATCACGACGGTGATACTCGGCGCGCTGAGCCCGCAAAACGCGGTGCCGCTGGCTGCCCTCATCTGCGCCACCACAGTGGGCAGCCTCGCGATGCGCCAGTTCGTAGTGCCCAGGCAGCCATCGGCTCGATCCAGAACGCGTACCGGCGACTGATACCCTTCAACCGCTTCTGAGGAGGAGTCCCATGCCCATCACCCTCTGCCCGGTCACGCCGGATTTTGTCGCCGAGGTCGGTGACGTTGA